>VGIA01000001.1 GCA_016868105.1 Betaproteobacteria bacterium
CGACGATGCGTGTGGTCATGCCGGGGCAGATGTACAGCGCCTTGCGGCCGGTGTACGGATGGGTCCGCACCAGCGGCTGCTCGATGTCGGGAGACTTCTTGCGTTGCTCCTCGTTGGTCGGCACGCTGTAGCTGCGGTTGAAGGCCTCGTAGGACTGCACCGCCTTGCGCCCTTCGATCCGTTGCCTGGTGCGCTCAGGCAGCGCCTCGTAGGCCGCCGCCATGTCGGCAAACGAGGTCGCGCCACGGTCCGCAGGAATGATCACGGCGTACAGGCACGAACCGACCGCGGGCCGCGGCAGGTAGATCTGGTCGTAATGCCAGCCCACTTCGGTATCCGAGAGGATGCCGACCGGCTTGCCATTCTTCTTCACGTTGGAGACGTAGAGAACCTCCGGGTTCTCCGGCGACAGGTACTCGCGCCGCAGGTGGATCTCAAGCTCCCCGAAATGGCGCGAGAACGCGACCAGCTGCTTCTCGTTCAGCGTCTGCCCGCGGAAGAGCAGCAGCTCGTGCTTCAGCCACAGCTCGCGCAAGGCCGCCGCGGTCTGCGCCTCCAGCGGCTCGGCAAGGTTCACGCCGCTGACTTCGGCGCCGAAAGTGGCCGCGAGGGGCCGGGTCGAGAGGGTCATGGGTTTTCCTTGGCGGGTATTTGGGGACTTCAATTCAAGCGTACGCTGGCCAAGAGTGCGTCGAGCGAAGAGGCCCGCTCGAGCGTCAGCACGGCTTCGGCCACCCGTTCCGCGCGCGAACGGCTCATCACCCGGCTCGCATTGCCGTGGAACTTCGTCACGATTTCATCGGCGGTCAGCGGGCGCGCGTCGGAGCCGCGGTTGTGCGGCTCGCGATGGCGCAGTTCGCGCCCATCCTTCAGCCGCAGCACCACCTCGCCGGAGTAATAGCGCGGGAACGCCGAATCCGGATCGACCTCGTAGCGGGTCTTCTGCGTGAGCGCGAACGTGCGCGGGTCGGCCAGCGCGTCTTCCTCCAACTCGGCAAGGGTGAAGCAGCCGCGCACCAGCGTGGTGGCGATGGTGTAGTGGACCGAGAACTGCGCCTCGTAAGCGCTCTTCGGCAGGCGCTTGCTCGCCTCGGGCTCGCACACCACCTGGGTTTGCCCCGCGCCGATGCGCGCCGTGATCGATTCGATGTCCTCGAGCGCGAAGGCATGCCGGCGGCGCAGTTCCAGCGCCGCGTCGGCGAAGGCGTGGTTGAAGTGGCAGGCGGGATAGGGCTTCATCGCCACGTTCAGCATCTCCCAGGTCTCGCCAAGCGCCGCGACGCTCATCGCCGGCTCGGCAGGATGCTGCGTGCCCACAAAGGCGTTGAACAATCCGAACCGTCCCTCGTAGGCTCGTGACGGCCCGACGAAGCCGGAACGCGCGAGGGCGCAGGCGGTCGCCGCAGACGAGGCCGCCCAACCCGGGTGCATACGCTTGGTCCAGGCGCCGTCCTCCAGGAACTCGAGGCTGCCGCAAGCCATGGAGAGCACGATGCCCTGTGCGTGCGCGAGTTGCGCCGGGCTCATCCCCGAGAGCCGCCCGGTGGCAAGCGTGGCGCCAAAAGCGCCGACCACACCGGTAGGATGAAATCCTCGCAGGTGGAAACCGTTCTTCGCCGCCTGCCCGATGCGGCTCGAGGCCTCGACCCCGACGAGGTAGGCGGCAAGCGCCTCGCGGCCGCTCGCGCGTTCACGCTGGCCCACGCCCAGCACCACCGGTACCGCGCTGGCGGAAGCGTGTACGACCGCGCCGGAATGCGTATCGTCGAAATCCAGGCCGTGGATCAGCGTGCCGTTGGCGAGCATCGCGTCGCGCAACGGCAGGCCGAGCGCCGTGCCGAGCACCGGGTAGGGCCCCTCGCCCGCCAGTCCTAGGAGCGCGTTGATGGTGCGCTGACCGAATTCGAACCCGGTGGAGGCGAAACCGATGCCGATGCAATCCAGCACGTGCAGCTTGGCGCGCTCGATCACCTTCGCCGGGATGTCCTCGTAGCGCAAGCCACTGGCGAACTGCGCCAGCGCGCTGGAGAGGGTCGTGCTGGTGGCCGCGGCGGCAAGCGCTTGGGGATGGGCAGGGGCGTTCATGGCGTCTCCTGGCAGGGCGCGAGGGCCCTGTTCATGGCGTTGCAGGGTCGTGTGCCGTGGTGCGCAGGCGCAACTTCGAGCTGAAGCATCCGGCGTCGCGCGCACATCGCGCCGCGAGGCGGGTGTTGTCGATGAAGCCGAACGGGTCCGCGAGCTTGCCGACGGACAGCACGAAACGCGTGCTGTCCTGACGCGCCCGTCAAGCCGGCGTTTGCCATCAGCGGCGGAACAGGCCGGTCAGGCTGGTCTTCGCCAGGGTGTTGAAGTTGAGATAAAAGCCGACGATCGCCGCCGAGGTGTCCGCGGTGACCGGGAGCTTGTCCAGGCTCACGGCGAACAGGGTGAAGAGGTAACGGTGCACCTCACCCTCGGGCGGGCACGGACCGCCATAGCCCGGCTTGCCGAAATCCGTGCGCACCTCGAGCGCGCCGGTGGGCAGCTTGCCCGCCGCCGGGTCGCCTGCCCCCAGCGGCAGCGAGGTCACCGTCGGCGGGATGTTGACCAGCACCCAATGCCAGAATCCGCTGCCCGTCGGGGCGTCCGGATCGAAGCAGGTCAGCGCGAAGCTCTTGGTGCCCGCGGGCGCGCCGCCCCAGGACAGCTGTGGCGAGCGGTTGCCGCCGTTGCAGCCAAAGCCGTAGGCCTCGGACAGTACGTGATTGGCGCCAAGGTAGTCGCCATTGCCGAAGTTCTCGCTGGTCAGTTTCATGTCAGAGGCTCCTTTCTGGTGCGGATGATACTGTAGAGTAAGAGCGGTCCGGTTGCGACAGCCCTCGGCTTGGCTACGGACGAGGACAATTCGGAGCAGAGCCTTGATCGATCCCGCTGCCGGAGCGTTGCCTTTCACTCCCGGATTGCCCGCCGCGACCGCGGAGGCGGCGCTGCTGTCCAGGCGCAGCGTGCGGGCGTTCAAGCCCGACGCCGTGCCGCGCGCGCTGGTCGAGGAAATCCTGGCGCTCGCCAGCCGGGCACCCTCGGGCACCAACATCCAGCCCTGGAAGGTGCGCGTGCTGGCCGGCGAGGTGCGCGACCGCATCAGCGCGGCGATGCTGCAAGCGTATGCGCTTGAGGGACCTGAGAGCTTCAAGCGGCCGTACAACTACTATCCCGTGAAGTGGCGCGATCCCTACCTGTCGCGGCGCCGCAAGCTCGGCTGGGACCTGTACGGCCTGCTCGGCATCACCCGCGACGACAAGGCCGGCATGGACGCGCAATACCGGCGCAACTACCGGTTCTTCGATGCGCCGGTTGCCCTGGTGTTTACGCTGGATGCCGACATGGAGATCGGCAGCTGGCTCGATTACGGCATGTTCCTGCAGGGCATCATGACCGCCGCGCGCGCAAAAGGTCTGGACACCTGTGCCCAGGCGGCGATTGCCAGCGCACACCGGGTTCTGCGCCGGGAACTGGCGATTTCCGACGCCGAGCAAATCGTCTGCGGCATGTCGCTTGGCTACGCGCGGGACGATGTCGTCAATCGCCTGGTCACCACCCGCGTACCGGTGTGTGATTTCGCGCAGTTCCTGGGTTTCGAATGACGGCAACCAGGCCAGCCAGTCAAAAGGACACAGCCATGCGACGACCCTTCCGGGTCATCGATGCCGATGGCCATATCGACGAGAAGCGCCTCAACTGGGCCGAGCGCATACCCGAGCGCTATCGCCCGGACGCGCCCTGCTGGGTGAGCTACCCCGATGGACGCAAGCACATGGTGGTCGAAGGCAAGCTCTGGCCCACGCGGCGCGACTTCTAGGGCGCGCTGGGCATGTGGCCGGTGCCGCCCTACTCCCACTCGATCGTGGCCGGGGGCTTGGAGGAAACGTCGTAGGTGACGCGGTTGATGCCGCGAACCTCGTTGATGATGCGGCTGGAGACCTTCGCTAGCAGTTCGTGCGGCAGAGGCGCCCAGCCCGCGGTCATGAAGTCCGAGGTCTCGACCGCGCGCAACGCCACCACGTTTTCGTAGGTGCGGCCGTCACCCATGACACCCACCGACTTTACCGGCAGGAACACGGCGAAGGCCTGAGCCGTCTTGTCGTACCAGCCCGATGCCCGAAGTTCCCGGATGAAGATATCGTCTGCGCGTTGCAGCAGGGAAACATACTCCTGCTTCACTTCCCCCAGTACCCGCACGCCCAGGCCCGGCCCCGGGAACGGGTGCCGGTACACCATCTCGCGCGGCAGGCCGAGCACGAGACCCAGCTCGCGCACCTCGTCCTTGAAAAGGTCCCGCAGGGGTTCCAGCAGCTTCAGGTGCAGGGTGTCGGGCAGGCCGCCCACGTTATGGTGCGACTTGATGGTGATCGCCTTCTTGGTCTTGGCGTGCGCCGATTCAATCACGTCCGGGTAGATGGTGCCCTGCGCGAGCCACTTGGCGTTGCCGATCTTCGCCGACTCGCGCTGGAACACGTCCACGAACAGCTTGCCGATGATCTTGCGCTTGTGCTCGGGGTCGGGGACGCCCTTCAGAGCCGCGAACATCTCGGCGCCGGCCTCGACATGGATCACCTTGACCTGAATATGCTCGGCGAACGCGGCCATCACCTGCTTCGCCTCGTCCAGGCGCAGCAGGCCGTGGTCCACGAACACGCAGGTGAGCTGGTTGCCGATGGCCTTGTGGATGAGCGCGGCAGCCACGGAGGAGTCCACGCCGCCCGAGAGACCCAGGATCACCTCCTCCCGGCCCACCTGGGCGCGGATTTTCGCCACCGCCTCGGCGACGTAGTCCGGCATGTTCCAGTCGCCACGGCAGCCGCTGATGTCGCGCACGAAGCGGCGCAGGAGTCTCATGCCCTGCGCGGTATGGGTCACCTCGGGGTGGAACTGCACCGCGTAGTAGCGCCGCGCCTCGTCGGCCATGCCGGCGATCGGGCAGGCGTCGTTGGAGGCCATGAGCGTGAACCCCGGCGGCATCTCGACCACCTTGTCGCCGTGGCTCATCCAGACCTTCAGGATGCCGTGACCCTCGGGGGTGCGGTAGTCCTCGATACCGTCGAGCAGCTTGGTGTGGCCGCGGGCGCGCACCTCCGCATAGCCGAACTCGCGCACCATGCCCGCCTCCACCCTGCCGCCCAGCTGCTGTGCCATCGTCTGCATGCCGTAGCAGATGCCCAGCACCGGCACGTCGATCTCGAACACCGCCCGCGGCGCCTTTAGGGTCGAATCCTCGTAGGCGGAGGCATGGCTGCCGGAGAGGATGATCCCCTTGGGCGCGTAGTTGCGCACGAACGCCTCGGGCACGTCGCAGGGATGGATCTCGCAGTACACCCCCGCCTCCCGCACCCGGCGGGCGATGAGCTGCGTGTACTGCGCCCCGAAATCGAGGATGAGGATCTTGTCGTGCAAGGAACTACTCAACCCTGTAATTCGGGGCCTCCTTGACGATCTGGACGTCGTGCACGTGCGATTCGCGCATGCCGGCGGAGGTGATCTGCACGAAGCGCGTCTTCGTGCGCAGTTCGTCGAGGTTGCGCGAGCCGGTGTAGCCCATGCTGGCACGCACCCCGCCCAGCAGCTGGTCGATGACCCAGACCAGGCTGCCCTTGTAGGCGACGCGGCCCTCGATGCCTTCGGGCACCAGCTTGTCCACGTTCATCTCCGGATCCTGGAAGTAGCGGTCGGCGGCGCCCTTCTGCATCGCGCCCAGCGAGCCCATGCCGCGGTAGGACTTGTAGGAGCGGCCCTGGTAGAGCTCGATGTCCCCCGGTGACTCGTCGGTGCCGGCGAACAGCGACCCCAGCATGACCGCGTTGGCGCCGGCGCCGAGCGCCTTGGCGATGTCCCCCGAATAGCGGATGCCGCCGTCGGCGATCATCGGCACGTCGGTCTTCGCCAGCGCCTCGGCGACCGCGAGAATGGCGGTGATCTGCGGCACGCCGACGCCGGCGACGATGCGGGTGGTGCAGATCGAGCCCGGCCCGATGCCCACCTTGACCGCATCCGCGCCGTGGTCCAGCAGCGCCCGCGCCCCCTCCGCAGTGGCGATGTTGCCGCCGATCACCTGCATTTTCGGGTGGCGTTTCTTGACCTTCTTCACGCGGTCCAGCACGCCCTGGGCGTGGCCGTGCGCGGTATCAACCACGATCACGTCCACGCCGGCCTCGACCAGCAGCTCGACGCGTTCGTCGTCGGCGGAGCTCACGCCCACGGCCGCGCCCACCCGCAGCTTGCCCATGCGGTCCTTGCAGGCGTTCGGATGTTCGGTCTCCTTGAGGATGTCCTTGACGGTGACCAGGCCCTTCAACCGCCAGGCCGGATCCACCACCAGCACCCGCTCCAGGCGGTGCTTGTGCATCAGCTGCATGGCCTGCTCGCGGCTGGCGCCCTCGGCGACCGTGATCAGGCGCTTCTGCGGGGTCATGATCTTCCCCACCGACTGGTCCAGGCGTTTCTCGAAGCGCAGGTCGCGGTTGGTGACGATCCCGACCACCTTGCCGCCCTTGAGCACCGGGAAGCCGGAGATCTTGTGCTGCTTCTGCAGCGCCAGCACCTGGCGCACCGTGATCTCGGGGGAGATGGTCATCGGATCGCGCAGCACGCCGGACTCGAAGCGCTTCACCTTCGCCACCTGCGCCGCCTGCTCCTTCGGGCGCATGTTCTTGTGCACGATGCCGATGCCGCCCTCCTGAGCGATGGCGATTGCCAGGCGCGACTCGGTCACGGTGTCCATGGCGGCGGACACCAGCGGCATGTTCAGTTCGAGTCTTCGGGTAAGGCGGGTCTTCAGGGAAACTTCGCGCGGCAGGACGCGCGAGTGGGCGGGAAGAAGGAGCACATCGTCGAAGGTCAGCGCCTTCTGGATCGCCCGCATGGTTCTCCTTGCACGCAAAGCGGCATTATACGCGCTCAGGCGTTCGACGGAAACAGAGAAAGCCGATAGCTTGCCGTTGTCCTCCGGATCGCGGCTGGCGCGTTGAACAGGCGCGAAGCTGAAACCATTGAACCTCAGGAACACCCTCGGCTTGCCGCTTCCTTGCGCGGCTCCACTGGCTGCGCACGCCCAGATCAAGTGCTGGACAGGCCCCGAGGGCAAGCGCGTCCGCGGCGAGGTGCCGCCCTCGGGCTCCAGACCCAGACCGAGTAGGCCAAGGCAGGGCCCTCCAGCATTGGGGTAACTAGCCGCGGCCCATCAAGCGCCGCGCTCGCCTGCGCCGGATCTCGTTCGGATCGGCAGCCAAGGGCCTCAGGATCTCCACCCTTTCGCCGTCCTCCAGCCTTCGCCCGGGCCCGACCCGCCTGCCCCCGACCCCCAGTTGCGCCTCCGGACCGCCAAGCCCGCTGGCGGCCAGGGCCATGGCCGCGGTCGCGCCCGGTTCCAGGTCCAGTTCGACCAGCGCCTGGCTACCGGGCAGCGCTCGCACGACGGTGATCCTCATGCCTTTTCCGCACGCAGCCGGAAGGCCTTGACCATCGAGTCGGCGAGGTTCTCGAACAGCGGCGACAGGGCCTTCGCCAGCAGCGGGTTGGCGAATTCGTAAGCCATGGAGAACTCGATCTTGGCCGCCTCCGCGCCCAGCGGGGTGAAGCGCCAGGCGGCGGTGAAGCGGCGAAACGGACCCTCGAGCAGGCGCAGGTCGATGGCGCGGCCCGGGTGGTTGGAATTCTCGGTGGTGAAGGACTGGCGCAACCCGGGAAAGCCAAAGGTCAGCGCCGCGACCGTGCGTCCCGGCGAGCGCTCCCTAACCTCCGCCGCCAGGCAGCGCGGCAGGAACGAAGGGTAGGATTCGATGTCCTCCACCAGCGCATAGACCGTCTCCGCGCTGCGCTGGACGATCGCCGAGCGCGCAATGCGCTTCACGGCGGCGCTACAATTGCGCCCCCTCCCCGCCATGTCCATCACCGAGAACCGCAAGGCCTTCCACGACTATTTCGTCGAGGAGCGTTTTGAGGCCGGGATGGTACTCGAAGGCTGGGAGGTAAAGGCGATCCGCGCCGGCCGAGTGCAGGTCAACGACGCCTATGTCATCGTCAAGGACGGCGCGCTGTGGCTGATCGGCGCCCACATCAGCCCGCTGCTCACCGCCTCGACGCACGTCCAGCCCGATCCCCTGCGCACCCGCAAGCTGCTGCTGCACGCCGAAGAAGCGCGGCGGCTGATCGGCAAGGTCGAGCAGCGCGGCTACAGCCTGATCCCGCTCGACCTGCATTTCTCCAAGGGGCGGGTGAAGGCCCAGATCGCGCTTGCTAAGGGCAAGCTCAAGCACGATAAGCGGGCGTCTGAGCGCGAGAGGGAGTGGCAGCGGGAGAAGCAGCGGCTGTTGAGGCCTCGCTGAGCGAAAGCCAGGTCGAGACCACGGTATCGGGATTCAGCGACAGGCTGCCGATACCCTGCTGCATCAGCCAGCGCGCGAAGTCCGGATGGTCCGAGGGGCCCTGGCCGCAGATGCCGACGTATTTACCCTGCCGGCGGCAGGCGCTGATCGCCATCGACAGCATTGCCTGCACCGCCGCGTCTCGCTCGTCGAAGGACGCGGCCACCAGCCCGGAGTCGCGGTCCAGACCGAGGGTGAGCTGCGTCAGGTCGTTGGAACCGATGGAAAAGCCGTCGAAGTGCTCGAGGAACGCCTCCGCGAGCACGGCGTTGGAGGGCAGCTCGCACATCATGATGAGCCTGAGGCCGTTCTCGCCGCGCTTGAGGCCGTTGCTGCCCAGCAGCGCCACCACCTCGCGCGCTTCGCCGAGCGTGCGCACGAAGGGCACCATGATCTCGACATTGGTGTAGCCCATCTCGCCGCGCACCTTGCGCAGGGCCTCGCACTCCAGCTCGAAGCAGTCCTGGAAGGCCTTCGCCAGGTAGCGCGAGGCGCCGCGGAACCCGAGCATCGGGTTCTCCTCCTCCGGCTCGTAGCGCGCTCCACCCAGCAGCTTGCGGTACTCGTTGGACTTGAAGTCCGACAGCCGCACGATCACCGGCTTTGGCCAGAAGGCGGCGGCAATGGTGGCGATGCCTTCCACCAGCTTGTCGCGGAAGAAGCCGCGCGGGTCCGCGTAGCCGAGCGCGGCACGCGCAACCTCCTCCCTCAGGCCCGTGGGCAGGTCCGCGAACTCTAGGCAGGCCTTGGGATGGACGCCGATCTCGTTGTTGATGATGAATTCCAGCCGGGCCAGTCCGACCCCGGCATTGGGCAACTGCGCGAAATTGAAGGCGAGCCGGGGATTGCCTACGTTCATGGCGATTTTGAGCGGGATCTTCGGCAGCTCGCCGCGCGCGCTGGCGGTGACCTCGAAGGGCAGCGCGCCCTCGTAGATGTGGCCGGTATCGCCCTCGGCGCAGGACACGGTGACCGGCTGGCCGTCGGGCAGGGTCGAGGTGGCATCGCCGCAGCCGACCACCGCGGGGATGCCCAGCTCGCGGGCGATGATGGCCGCATGGCAGGTGCGGCCGCCGCGATTGGTGACGATGGCCGCTGCCACCTTCATCACCGGCTCCCAATTGGGATCGGTCATGTCGGTGACCAGCACGTCGCCCTTCCTGACCTTGGACATCTCAGCAGCATTGCCGATGATGCGCACCTTGCCTGCGCCGATGCGCTGGCCGATGGCGCGCCCGCTCGCCAGTATCCGCGAGCTGCCGCGCAGCTGGAAGCGTTCCTCGGTGCCGATGTCGGCCCGCGCGCGCACCGTCTCGGGCCGCGCCTGCAGCACGTAGAGCTTGCCGTCGCCGCCATCCTTCGCCCACTCCACGTCCATCGGGCGCCCGTAATGCTGCTCGATGGCGCAGCCCATGCGCGCCAGTTCCAGCACCTCGGCGTCGGTGAGCGAGAAACGGCCGGCGTCGGCCTGCGCGACCTCGACCATGCGCGTTGAGCGCCCGGCCGAGCGGCCCTCGTCATAGACCATCTTCTGCTGCTTCGAGCCCAGGCCGCGGCGCAGGATGGCGGGCTTTCCCGCCTGCAGCATCGGCTTGTGAACGTAGAACTCGTCCGGGTTCACCGTGCCCTGGACCACGGACTCGCCCAAGCCCCAGGCGGCGGTGATGAACACGACGTCGCGGAAGCCGGACTCGGTATCCAGCGTGAACAGCACCCCGCTGGCGCCCAGGTCGCTGCGCACCATGCGCTGCACGGCCGCCGACAGCGCCACCTCGCCGTGGGCAAAACCCAGGTGCGCCCGGTAGGCGATCGCCCGGTCGTTGTACAGCGAGGCATAGACCTGGCGGATGGCGGCCAGAACGTGGTCGATGCCGTGGATGTTGAGCAAGGTCTCCTGCTGCCCCGCGAACGAGGCGTTGGGCAGGTCCTCGGCCGTCGCAGAGGAGCGGACTGCAAATGAAGTATCGCTTGAATAATCTTTTACAAGTACATGATAAATTGATCTTATTTCACTTTCAACATCCGCCGGGAACGGCGTACTCGCGATCCAGTCGCGGATCTCTGCGCCACAGGCGGCAAGGGCCGTGATGTCCTCCGGATCCAGCTTCGCGATGCGCTCGGCGATACGTTGCTCCAGCCCCCCGGCCTGAACAAACCGCCTGTAGGCAGCGGCCGTGGTGGCCAATCCGCCCGGCACCCGGATCCCGGCCTGGGACAAGCCGCCGATCATCTCGCCCAGCGAGGCGTTCTTGCCGCCGACGCTGGGCAGGTCGGCCATGCGCAGGTCCTTGAGCCATGAAACGTACGGTCGCGTCATGCGGTGCTATTTTATCGGCCATGACGCAGCGCCGCACCGTCTTTTTCGTCTCCGACGGCACCGGCATCACGGCGCAGATGCTGGGCCACAGCCTGCTGACGCAGTTCGAGGGGGTGCAGTTCAACCAGGTCACCCTGCCGTTCATCGACAGCGTGGACAAGGCCGCGCAATGCCTGGAGCGCATCGAGCGGGAGTCGCTCGTCGGAACCGGGACGCCGATCGTGTTTTCCACCCTCGTCAACAACGATCTGCGCGAGGTGGTACGGCGCGCCAACGCAGTGTTCCTGGACTTCTTCGAGACCTTCATCGACCCGCTGGAGGCCGGCCTGGGCATCAAGTCCAGCCACACCATCGGCCGCTCGCACAGCGCCACCGACAAGCAGGAGTACAAGCAGCGCATGGAGGCGATCAATTTCTCCATGGCGCACGACGACGGCGCCTCGCACCGGGAACTGGCCCAAGCGGACGTCATCCTGGTCGGCGTCTCCCGCAGCGGCAAGACGCCAACCAGCCTCTACTTGGCGCTGCAGTTCGGCGTCAAGGCGGCCAACTACCCCCTGATCCCGGAGGATTTCGAGCGCATGCAGCTGCCCGAGGCGCTCAAGGGTTGCCGCCAGAAACTGTTCGGGCTCACCATCACCCCGGAGCGCTTGCGCGAGATCCGCAACGAGCGCAGGCCCGCCAGCAGCTACGCGGAACTGGCGAACTGCCGCTACGAAGTCGAGCGCGCCGAGGCGTTGATGCGGCGCGAGGGCATCAGCTGGATCAACTCCACGGCCAAGTCCATCGAGGAGATTGCCACCACCATCCTGCGAGAGCTCAAGCTGGAGCGCCACGTTTTCTGAGCCGCTCCGCCTCGTAAAAGAGGATCGCCGCCGCCATGGCGACATTGAGCGACTCGGTGCCGGGCCGCACCGGGATCGTCACCTTGAGGTCTGCGCGCGAGGCGAGCGCGGCGCTCACACCCGGGCCTTCGGCGCCCAGGATCCAGCCCAGGCGCCCGTAAAGTTCGGCATCGCCGGGCGCCACGCCGCCGCGCGGCACGGCGAGGGCGACGCGGCCGCCGAACCGCTCTAGGTCCGATGCCAGGTCATCGCTGCGGCGCAGGCCGATCACGAAGTGCGCGCCCATCGCCGCCCGCAGCACCTTCGGTGACCAGGCGTCGGCGCAACCGGGCCCAAGCACCGCCACCGGCACGCCGAAGGCCGCCGCGCTGCGCAGGATGGCGCCGACGTTGCCCGCATCCTGGATGCCCTCCAGGAACACGCATGCCGCAGCCGATTCAAGCGCCTCGCCCTCCTGCGGCAGCCGGATTTCCGCGACGATGCCCTGGGGCGACTCGGCCTGCGCGATGGCGACGAACAAGCTGTCCGCCAGGATCGTCGCCGTCACGCCGGAGCGCTGCACCAGTTGCGCCAGTTCGGTGCGTCCTGCGCCGCTCTCGCTCAGGATCAACGCCTGCGGCCTGATGCCGGCCTCGAGGCAGGCGAGGACCAGGTGCGGCCCCTCGATGAGGGCGCAGCCCTCGCGGCGCCGCTCGCGCGGGTCCGCCGCCAGCCTGGTCCAGCGCCGCAGCCGTGGATTGTCCTGCGATCGCAGGACGCTCATCTGGGCTCGAGGGCGCAAGTGCGAAACCCGGCGAAGAGGTCCGATCGCTCAGGGACGAAGAAATTCCGGAAGGTGCTGCGCGCGATCCGGGGCGAGGTCGTGAAGCCGCCGCCACGAAGCACCTTGTGATTGCCGAACCAGGGTTCGGAGTACTCCTTGTACGGGTCGCGCAGGAAGCCGGGGTACGGCAGGAAATCGCTCGAGGTCCACTCCCAGACGTTGCCGATCATCTGCCGCAGACCGAGCGCGCTGTCGCCTTCGGGATAGGCGTGCACGCCCGCAGTGACCGCGTTGTCGAGATTCGCCATCGAGGGCCGCCAGAGCTCCTCGCCCCACGGGTACGCGCGCTTGCGGCCGGAAACCGGGTCCCAGGTTGCGGCGAACTCCCACTCGGCCTCGGTGGGCAGGCGGCGGCCGGCGTAACGGCAGAAAGCCTGCGCCTCGTTCCAGCTAACGTGGATCACCGGCTCGTCGGCCGCCAGCGGCAGCCAGCGCTCAAAGCGGCGCTGCAGCCAAGTCCTCCCATGCTTGCGCCAGTGTGACGGCGGCGTGCCTCCGGCCTCGACATAGGCAAGATACTCGGCATTGGAAACCACGGTGCGGGCAATCCGGAACGGGGCGACAACGACCGGATGCGCCCACTTTTCGTTGTCGAACACGAAGCCTGCACCGCGCGCGGCGCCCAGTTCGAAGACCCCGCCCGGAACCGCCACGTCGCCCTGCGCGCACGCGCCACCCACAGGGTCCCTTTCCGGATGCGGCCGGGAGGCAAGCGACGGCGCCTCGTAGCCCAGCGTGTGGCGGGTGTAGTGGAACGCCTCCGCGTGCATGTCTTCGTGCCGCGCCGCGAGTCTCGCGAAATATGCGTCCTCCTCGACCCGGAAACCCTGCGCCAGCACGCGCTCCAGAACCTCGTCGCGATAGCGCAGCGTCGCGGCGAAATCAGGCAGCGGCAGGCTCCAGCGCGAATCGTGCGGCACCGTCGCGGAGTTGTAGAGCGCGTCCGCATTGGGCAGAATCGGCTCATGGCGCGCGACCGCATACAGACCCGGCCCGGCCCGCCTCAGGCACCAGTACTCCTGGAACCAGCCCACGTGGCCGATTTCCCAGCGCGGCGGATTGACAATCGGCAGCAGCGGGCCGTACTCGCGCGCGCCGCCGAGGTCGTCGGCCATCGCGCGTGTCCGCGCGCGGGCGGCCCGCAGTTCGGCGGCCGGAGTGGAGTCGCTCATGTGCCCTTGCAGTTTAGCGAACCGGGGCACCCATGAGAATCGCATTGGTCACCCCTGCCGGCGCTGGCTCCCGCGCCGGCAATCGCCACACCGCGCTGCGCTGGGCTGCGATGCTGCGCGCGGCCGGGCACCGGGTGTCGGTCGGAACCGCCTGGCAGGCGGGCACCCCGGCCGACCTGATGCTTGCGCTGCATGCGCGCCGCAGCCATGCCTCGATCAAGGCCTTCGCGCTGGCGCATCCGCAGCGCCCGCTGGTCCTCGCCCTGACCGGAACCGACCTGTACAGGGATATCCGCACCTCGGCCGAGGCCAGAGCTTCGCTGCGAATGGCACATCGCTTCATCACGTTGCAGCGGCTGGCCGCGCGCGAGCTTCCGCCGGCCCTGCGGCGCAGGGTGCGCGTGGTGGTCCAGTCCTCCGCGACCTCGCGCCGGCACAGCCCGGTGGCGGGCTCATTCCGCGTCGCGGTGATCGGGCATCTGCGCGAAGAGAAAGACCCGCTGCGCGCGCTGCTTGCGCTGCAGCGCCTGCCGTCGGAGGCACGCATCGAGATCGTCCAACTCGGCGAGGCGCTGGACGATGCCCTGGCGCATCAGGCGAGGTCCGCCATGCGGCGCGAGCGGCGCTATCGCTGGCTGGGCAGCGTGCCGCACGACCGCGCACTGCGCTGGCTCGCCTCCAGCCACGTGCTGGCGGTTTCCTCGCGCATGGAAGGCGGCGCCAACGTCGTGTCCGAGGCAATCCGTATCGGCGTGCCGGTGCTCGCTTCCCGCATTCCCGGAAACGTCGGCCTGCTCGGAGCCGGCTATCCGGGTTACTTCCCGCCTGGGAACGAGGCGGCGCTGGCGGCCCTGCTGGCGCGGGCGCAGGCCGATGCCGCTTTCTACCGCCGCCTGCGGGCGTGGATGCGAAAGTTGCGGCCGATGGTAGCGTCGCGCAACGAGGCCGCCGCGTTGCGCGGCGCGCTCAGCTTCGCGCGGCGAGCCGGCGCTTGACCGGGCCGAAGGAACGGCGGTGGATCGCCGCCGGCCCGTGCCGCTGCAGCAAAGCGAGGTGCTCCGCGGTCGGATAGCCCTTGTGCCGGTCCAGGCGGTAGGCAGGAAACAGCAGATGCAGACGCTGCATTTCCGCGTCGCGCGCGGTCTTGGCGAGAATGGACGCGGCCGAGATCACCGGGTGCAGCCGGTCGCCACCGATGATGGCGCGCACAGCGCAGGGCAACGCCGGGCAGCGGTTGCCGTCCACCCAGGCCGCGCCGGGAATCATGCCCAGCGCGTCGACCGCACGGCGCATCGCGAGCATGCTGGCCTGGAGGATGTTGATACGGTCGATTTCCTCCACCGTGGCCGCGGCAACCGCCCAGGCCAGCGCGCGCTCTCGGATCAGGAGCGCCAGCGCCTCGCGCCGCGGTGCGCTCAGGCGCTTGGAGTCCGCCAGGCCCTCGATTGGCCGGCCGGCATCGAGCACCACCGCAGCAGCGTAGACCGGGCCCGCGATCGGCCCCCGCCCGGCTTCGTCGATGCCGCAGATTGCGCGCTCAGGTCCCATCGAGCAGGCGCAGCACTGCCTCCGCGGCCTTCTCGGCGGTGTTCTGCCGCAGCGCGGCGTGGATGTCGCGGAACTTCGCCACCTGCGCGCGTTGCGCGGCCTCGTCCTGCAGCAGCGCGAGCAGCGCATCGGCGAGCGCGCCGGGTGTCGCCTTGTCCTGGATGAACTCGGGCACCAGTCGCTCGCCGGCGAGGATGTTCGGCAGGCCGATGAACGGCAGGTAGAGCATGCGCTTCATCAGCGCCCAGGTGAGCGGCGACTGCCGGTAGGTGATCACCATCGGTGTCTTGAACAGCGCGGCCTCGAGCGTCGCGGTGCCACTCGCCGCCAGGGCGATGTCGGCCGCGGCCAGCGCTTCGTGCGAGTGGCCGAACAAAAGCGTCAGCGGCAGGTCGCGCGCCTCGTTCCGGCGCAGCGCCTGCTCTAGCAGCCCGCGGGTCGCGCGCGACACCGTCGGGCAGACGAAGTGCAGCTCCGGCGACTCCTGCAGCATGCGGCGTGCGGTCTTGATAAAAAGGTCCGCCATGTAGCGTAGTTCTGAGCGCCGGCTGCCCGGCAGCAGGGCGACGATGCGGCTGCGCGGCGGCAGGCGCAATTCGGCGCGCGCCGCGCCCTTGTCTGGCTCAAGTGGAATGATGTCCGCAAGCGGATGGCCGACATAGGTCACCGGGACCCCGGCCTTCTCGTAAAGAGCCGGTTCGAAGGGGAACATGGCGAGGATGTGCGATACCGAGCGCGCGATGCGGCGCAGGCGCCAGCCGCGCCAGGCCCAGATCGAAGGGCTGACGTATTGAATCGCCGGGATGCCGGCCCGCTTCAGCTCGCGCTCCAGGTCGAGGTTGAAATCGGAGGCATCGACACCGATGAACAGCCCGGGCCGGTCGGCGAGGCAGCGGGCCGCCAGCTTCTTGCGGATGCTCATGATCCCGCGGTAATGGCGGAGCACCTCGACGTAGCCGCGCACGCCCAACTTGTCCATCGGCACTACTGCGTCGAAACCCTGCGCCGCCATCTTCGGACCGCCGATGCCGTAGAACGCCAGTCCCGGGCGGCGCGCTCTGAGCGCCGCGATCAGGTGCGCCGCCAGCAGGTCCCCGGAAGCCTCCCCGGCGACCATGGCGATGCGCATCGGCGGCGGCGCCGCTGCCTTCCCGTCTGCGCTCACTAGCGGACGATGCCGCGGCTGGAACCGTCCAGGAACGCGGACAGCAGGCGTACTTCGGGCCACTCCGCGGACTGGGCCTCGAGCTCCCGGCGGGCGTCCTCGAGCGCCAGGCCGGACCGGTACAGGCTGCGATAGGCGCGCTTGAGGGCGTTGACCGAGGCGTCGCTAAAGCCGCGGCGGCGCAATCCCTCGCTGTTGATCCCGAACGGCTTGGCCATGTTGCCGGCCGCCTTGACGTAAGGCGGCAGATCGCGGTCGAGGTAGGTCCCCATGCCGGTGAAGCTGTGCGCGCCGATGTGGACGAACTGGTGCACCAGCGTGGTGGCGCCGAGGATCGCCCAGTCGCCGACGTGGACGTGCCCCGCCAGTTCGCAGGCGTTGGCGAAGATGGTGTGGCTGCCGATCTGGCAATCGTGCGCGAAGTGCACGTAGGCCATGATCCAGTTGTCGTCGCCGACGCGTGTCACCTGCGCATCGCCGATGGTGCCGCGATTGATGGTGACGTATTCGCGGATGGTGTTGCCGTCCCCGATCTCGACCGCGGTGTCCTCGCCGGCGTACTTCTTGTCCTGCGGCGGCCCGCCGATCGAGGCGAACTGCGAAATGCGGTTGTCGCGTCCGATCCGCACCCGGCCCTCGATGACCACGTGCGGGCCGATGACGCTGCCTGGGCCGACTTCGACCGCGGCGCCGATGATCGTGTAGGCGCCGACCGAGACGCCGGCGCCCAAGCGCGCGCCGGACCCGATGATCGCAGTCGGATGGATCATGCTTACGGGGCGGTGCGCGCCGTGCAGAGGATGTCTGCTTGCGCCACCACTGCCTCGCCGACGCTGGCGCTGCAGCCGAACTTCCAGATGCCGCGCCTGGAGGCCAGGATGGTGACCTCGAGCACCAGCTGATCGCCGGGCACCACCGGCTTCTTGAAGCGGGCGTTGTCGATGCCCGCGTAGTAATACACGGAGGTTTCGTCCGGCCTGGCATTCAGGGTCTTGAACACCAGGACGGCAGCCGCCTGCGCCATCGCCTCCAGGATCAGCACGCCCGGCATGACGGGCCGGTGCGGGAAATGGCCCTGGAAGAAGGGCTCATTCACCGACACGTTCTTCAGCGCCACGATGCGCCTGCCCGGCTCGCATTCCAGCACCCGGTCTACCATCAGGAACGGGAAGCGCTGCGGCAAGTGCGCGAGCACCTCCTGGACGTCCATTTCACCCATTGCCGCCCCCCGTGGCCTCGAATTTCTTCTCGAGCTCCCGCACGCGCCGCGCCAGCGCGTCCAGATGACGCACCTGCGCGGTGTTGCGCAACCAGGCGTCATGGCCGTCGGCCGGATACATGCCGGTGTAGGTCCCCGCCTCGCGGATGGAATGCGAGATCACGGTGTTGGCCGAGACGCGCACATGATCGCAGATCTCCAGATGCCCCAGGATCCGGGCGCCGGCGCCGATGGAGCAGTGGCGGCCGATGCGCGCGCTGCCCGCCACGCCGGAGCAGCCGGCCATCGCGGTGTGCGCGCCGATGCGGCAGTTGTGGCCGATCTGGATCTGGTTGTCGAGCTTGACCCCATCCTCTAGGACGGTGTCTTCCAGCGCGCCGCGGTCGATGCAGCAGTTGGCGCCGATCTCGACGTCGTCGCCGATCAGGACCGAGCCGATCTGGGGAATCTTCACCCAGCGCCCGCCGTCGGCGGCGATGCCGAATCCGTCGGCGCCGATCACGACTCCGGAGTGGATGATCGCCCGCGCCCCGATGCGGCAGCCGGGATACACCACCACGCCCGGATAAAGGCAGCTGTCGTCGCCAACCTGGACGCCTTCGCCGATGACGCAGCCGGCGCCGACAGAGACTCGCGCGCCGAGCCGGGCCGAGGCCGCGATGCTGGCGGCCGGGTGCGCGCCTGCGGGCTGCAGCACCACCGGATTGAACAGCTGCGAGACCCTGGCGAAATAGGCGTAGGGATTGTCGGCAACAATGCGAGGCAGTTCAGTGAGGCTCTCGGCTTCGGCGCCCAGCACCACGGCCGAGGCGCGCGTTGCGGCCAGCTGACTGCGATACTTCGGGTTGGCGAGAAAGCCGATCTGTCCTTCGCCCGCCGCCTGCAGCGAGCCGACCTGGCGGATCAGTACGCCCGTGTCGCCGGCGACCCTGCCGCCGAGCTGCGACGCGATTTGGCCGAGCGTGAGCGGGCCCGGCATGTCATCGCGCGGGGGGCTTGCCGTCCAGCGCGCGGATCACTTTGTCGGTGATGTCGATGCGGGGGCTGAAATACACCGCGTCCTGCAGGATGAGGTCGAACTTTTCCGCCTCGGCGATCTGACGGATGACGCGGTTGGCCGCCTCCACCACGGTCGCCAACTCCTCGTTCTTGCGCTGGTTGGCGTCTTCCTGCAGCTCGCGGCGCTTGCGCTGGAAGTCCCGGTTGAGCTCGTTGAAGTCGCGCTCCTTGCTGCGGCGCTGGCTCTCGGGCATCGTGAGCCCGTTCTTGTCCAGGTCGTCCTGCATCCGCTTCAGCTGCTCGCCCATTTTGTTGAGCTCCTGCTCGCGGCGGGCGAACTCGGTTTCCAGCTTCTTCTGCGCGCGCGCGGCCGGCGCCGAGTCGCGCAGGATCCGTTCAGTACTGACGTAGCCGATCTTGCCTTCGGCAAGCACCGGCAATGCGGGCAGCGCGGTCGCCAGGGCGACGGCTGCGGCGGCGATCAAGTTGTGTCTCAGCATGTGGCGTTGACCATCAGAAGGTCGACCCGATGGTCAATTGTAACCGTTCAACGCGATCAAAGCCGGTCTTGTCGTTCAGTGGCTGCGCGATCGAGATTTTGAGTGGTCCTAACGGCGAATTCCAGGCCAGCGCCACACCCGTCGCGTAGCGCAGGTCGGAAATAGAGAACTTCTCGGTCTTGCCGTAGGTCTGGCCGGCATCCAGGAACGCCGCCAGGCGCATGGTGCGGTCGAGCCCCGCGCCCGGTACCGGGAACAGGACCTCGGCGCCCCCGGAGAGCTTGCGGGTGCCCCCGAGCACGTTGCGAGACGCGTCCTGGGGGCCGAGTGAGAGCGGCCTGTAGCCGCGCACGCTGCCCGGACCGCCGGCGTAGAAGTTCTTGAAGAACGGCACCGGCTTGTTGCCAAGGCCGTTGACGTAGCCGAAATCGCCGCCGAGCGCGAAGGTGAAGCTACGGGTGAGCGGATGGAACCACTGCGCGGCCAGACTGCCCCGGTAGAACTGCAGGTCTCCGCCGGCGAGTTCCAGGCTCGTCCGGGCGGTGTACCCCCGGGTTGGAATCAGTGCGCTGTCCCGCGTATCGCCCGCCCAACCGATTGTCGCCGTGGCGTAGCTGTAGTTGTTGCCGAACTGATTGACAAAGTTGATGTACGAAACCGGGCTGCTTGGATTGGTCTCAAGTTTAACCTTCTCGGCATTGAGACCGAAATTGATCGAGTCCTTTTCTGACAGCGGGTAGCCCAACTTGATGCCGCTGCCCAGCGTGTTGGTGGTGTAGGAGCCGATCGCCAGGGACGAGGCGTTCGTCTTGCGGTGGTAGGCATCGAAGCCTTGGCTGATGCCATCAACAGTGAAGTAGGGATCGAGGTACGACAGCGCGTAGATGGCGTTCACTTTCCCGGAGTTCACCTGCGCGGAGATGAACTTGCCGCTGCCGAAGACGTTGGACTGCGACACCGAGCCCGACACCACGACCCTGTCCACCGAGGAGAAGCCCGCGCCCAGCATAAACGCTCCGGTCGGCTTCTCCTCGACCGTGAAGGACACGTCCACCTGGTCCGGATTCTGCGCCACCGGAACGGTCTCGACGTTGACGTCCTTGAAGTACTCGGTGCGGTCGATGCGCGACTTCGAGAGCTGGATCTTCGAGGCATCGTAGTAGGCGCCTTCCAACTGGCGCATCTCGCGGCGCACCACCTCGTCCCGGGTCTGGGTGTTGCCGGCGACGTTGATCCGCCGCACGTAGACTCTGCGGCCGGGGTCGATGACGATGGTGAACGCCACCGTGCGCTTTTCCTTGTCCACCTGCGGCACGGCACTGGCGTTGGCGAAGGCATGGCCCTCGTTGCCCAGCCGGTCGGCGATCGCCTTGGTGCTCTCGACCAGGCGCTCGCGCGAGAACACCTCGCCCGCCCTGATCTTCACCAGCTTCTCCAGTTCCGGCTTCGGCACCAGCATCTGCCCCGCCAGCTGCACATCGGAGACGCTGTACTTCTCGCCCTCGCTGATGTTGATCCTGATGTAGATGTCACGCCGATCGGGCGTGATCGAGACCTGAGTGGAATCGACGTTGAAGTCAAGGTAACCGCGGTTCTGGTAGTGCGAGCGCAGCGTCTCGATGTCGGCGGTAAGCTTCTGGCGCGAATACCGGTCGTGCTTGGTGTACCAGGTGATCCAGCCCGGCGTGCGCAGCATGAAAAGCTCCAGCAGAGACCTCTCGCTGAAGGCCTGCGCGCCAACGATGTTGATGGAGCGGATCTTCGCCACCCCGCCCTCGGTGACCGTGAAGTTGATGCCGACGCGATTGCGCTCGAGTGGAGTCACCGTGGACTGCACTTGCGCCGCGTAAAGGCCGCGGGACAGGTACTGGCGCTTGATTTCCTGCTGCGCGGTGTCCAGCAGGGAACGGTCGAAGGTGCGGCCTTCCACGAGGCCCAGCTCGCGCAGCACCTTGCGCAGCACTTCGTTATCGAATTCCTTGAAGCCGGAGAAATCCAGCTGCGCGATCGAGGGTCGCTCCTCGACCAGGACGACGAGGACGTCGTTCTCCACCTCCAGCCGCACGTCGCGGAAGAAGCCGGTCGCGAACAGGGCGCGCAGCGCCTGCTGCGCCTTTTCCTCGGTCATCAGCTCGCCAACCTTGACCGGCAGGTAGCTGAACACGGTGCCGGGCTCGGTGCGCTGCAGGCCCTCGACGCGGATGTCCTTGACGGTGAAAGGAAGGAAAGTCTGCGCCACCGCCGCCTGCGCAAGGGCCAGGAGGATGAGCGCGGCGGCGGCCAGGAACCGAATGCGCATCTGGGATAAAGCTATCCGGAGAACAGTCGATTCAGGTCGTTGTAGAAAGCGAATGCCATGATGACCAGCAGCAGTGCCAGACCCGCGCGCTGGCCGAGTTCGATGGCACGCTCGGACACGGGGCTTCCCTTCACAAACTCGAGCGCATAATACATCAGGTGTCCGCCATCCAGCAGTGGAATCGGCAGCAGATTGAGCACCCCGAGACTGATGCTGATCAGGGCCAGGAACGTCGCGTAGGACAGCCATCCCATCTGCGCCGACTGCCCGGCATAGTCGGCGATGGTGACCGGCCCCGAGAGGTGCTTCCAGGACACTTCGCCGAGCAGCATCCGTCCCAGCATTTTCAGGCTGAATACGGATATGTCCCATGTCTTGGCGACTGCCCGCGTCAGGCTTTCCCAAGCGCCGTAGGACACCTGGACCAGGACGCGGCTGGCATGCGACGGCGAAAGCAGCGGGCCGGCGCCGATGCGGCCGATACGCTGCCCGCCCTCGTTCACGGCCTCGGGCAGGACCTCCACCGCGCGCACGACGCCCTCGCGCTCCACCTTGATTTTCAACACCCGGTCGGGCCGCTCGCGCACCAGGCCGACCAGGTCCTCCCAGGCGGCCACCGGCTTGCCCTCGGCCTCCAGCACCCGGTCGTTGCTGCGCAACCCGGCGCGGTCCGCTGCGCCGCCCGCCACCACGCGTCCCAGCACCGGCTCGAGCGGCGGCCGGTACAGCCGCAGACCGATCCGTTCCATGGCGTCGCTCTCAAACTCCCTCGAGCGAAAGCCGCGCAGATCGAGCAGCCGGACCGATATGCTGCCGCTGGTGGCGGCGACCTCCAGGCGCAGCACCTCGCGCTGCAGAGCGCCCCGGATCACGCGCCAGCGCAGTTCCTGCCAGGTGGCGATCGCCTCCCCGTCGACGCTGCGCACGGTGTCCCCGGCGCGCAATCCGGCTTCGAGCGCCACCGTGCCCGCGGCGGGCTCGGCCGTCACCGGGCGCGCCTCCGGCATGCCGTGCATGTACAAGCCGGCATAGATCAGGATCGCGAACAGGAAATTGAACACCGGCCCGGCGATGACGATGAGGAAGCGCCGCCCCAAGCTCTGGCGGTTGAAGGAGCGCCCGGCCTCCTGCGGCGCCACCGCGGCATCGCGTTCGTCGAGCATCTTGACGTAGCCGCCAAACGGGATCGCCGCCAGCACCCATTCGGTGGCGTCGCGGCCGAAACGCCGCACCAGCAGCGGGCGGCCGAAGCCGACCGAGAAGCGCAGCACCCGCACGTTGCAAAGGCGCGCGGCGAGGTAGTGGCCGTACTCGTGCACCACGATCAGCACGCCGAGCGCGACCACGAATGCCGCCAGGGTGTTGAGGACGCTCACTGCAGTCGCCTCACGCGGCCCTCGCCCTGCAGACGCACCACGTGTTCGGCGGCCGACCGGCGCGCGCCGCCGTCGGCTTCGAGCACTGCTTCCAGCGCATCCGCCTTGCCGGCGCACACGTGCTGCAGCGTCTCGCCGACGACCTCGTGGATCGAGGTGTAGCGCAGGCGGCCGGCGAGGAAGGCCTCCACCGCGGTCTCGTTGGCCGCATTCAGGATCGCCGGCGCGGTGCCGCCCTCGCGCAACACTTGATAGGCGAGACCCAGGCAGGGAAACCGCCGCGCGTCCGGCTGCTCGAAGCTCAGCCCGGCCACCACCGCCAGGTCAAGCGCCGCGGCGCCCGAGCCGATCCGCTCCGGGTACGCCAGGGCATGCGCGATCGGCACGCGCATGTCGGGATTGGACAGCTGCGCGATCATCGAGCCGTCGAGATACTCGACCAGCGAATGCACGATGCTCTGCGGGTGGATCAGCACCTCGATGCGCTCAGGCGGCACGTCGAAAAGCCAGCGCGCCTCGATCACCTCCAGCCCCTTGTTCATCATGGTCGCGGAATCCACCGAGATCTTGCGCCCCATTACCCAGTTCGGATGCGCGCAAGCCTGCTCGGGGGTGACTTCGTGCAACCGTTCCAGCGGGGTGGCGCGGAACGGGCCACCGGAGGCCGTGAGCACGATCCGGCGCACGCCGGCCGACCCCGGGTTGGCCCCGCCGGGCAGGCACTGGAACACGGCGTTGTGCTCGCTGTCGATCGGCAGCAGCCGCGCGCCCGCCTCCGCCACCGCACGCATGAACAACGACCCCGCCATCACCAGCGCTTCCTTGTTCGCGAGCAGCACCTGCTTGCCGGCGCGCGCCGCAGCGATGGTCGGGGCTAGGCCGGTGGCGCCCACAATCGCCGCCACCACCGAGTCGCATTCCGGATCCGACGCCGCCTGCTCCAGCGCGCGCGCGCCGAACAGCAGTTCGGTGCCACCCGCCTCTGCGGCGAAGCGCCGGCGCAGCCCGCCGTCCTCCGCGAGCCCCGACAGGACCGCGTAACGCGGCCGGTGGCGGGATGCGAGCGCGAGCAGCGGCTCCGCCGAGCGGTGCGCGCTCAGGGCGAACAGGCGGAAGCGGTCCGGATGGCGCGCAACCACGTCCAGCGTGCTCGCGCCGATCGATCCGGTAGCACCGAGCAGCGTGAGAGATTTGGCGCCGGATGCCATGCGCACCGTCACGCCGCCGGAAGTTGCCGCAGGAGCAGCGCGCCAAGCGGCAGCGCCGCAGTGACGGCGTCGATCCGGTCAAGGATGCCGCCGTGGCCCGGCAGGATCCTGCCGCTGTCCTTGGCGCCGGCGGCGCGCTTGACCCCGGATTCGAGCAGGTCGCCGAGCACGCTGGCGGCGCACAGGAAGGCCGCGCCGAGGAGATAAGGCACCCAGATCGCGCCCTGGACCTGCGCCCGCAGGCTTGGAGCTGACATCGCGCAAATGATAGCGTAAGCAAGGCCTGCCGCTGCGGCGCCGGCGACACCCTCCCAGGTCTTTCCGGAACTGATCGAGGGCGCCAATTTTCGTCGTCCGCACGCCCGTCCGGTGAAGTAAGCCGCGGTATCTGCGGTCCAGACCAGGCCCAGCAGGACCAGCAGCTGGTCGCGGGGCAGCGCGACCATCGCCAACCCTGCCGGGACCAGCACCACCAGCCCTGCCAGGGCCGACAGCGCCGGCGCCGGCGCGCCGGGCCCGCGCGCCAGCCATGCGGGGGCGGCGGCGACCCAGAACACCAGCGCGACAAGCAGGACGCCGTCGAGCAGTCCGGGAAGCTGCAGCAGGGCGTACCACGCCACCAGGCATGCGGCGGCATAGACCGGCGCGACTGTGGCCGGCCAGCCCGTCAGCCGCGCCCATTCGTAGGCCCCGCTCGCGATCACTACCGACACCACGATCGCGAATTGGGTGCGCTCGAGAAGGAACAGCGCGGCGAGAAAAGCCGCCAGCAGGACGACGGCAGTGGCGGCCCGGACCAGCACGCGCAGCCCTAGGCCCGACGCGCGGCGGGCATCGCTTCGCCCGGAGACGCGGTCCGGGCCGCGTCCAGCTGCTCGCTGGTGCGGCCGAAGCGCCGTTCGCGGCTGAGGCCGGCGATGCGCGGCAGCTGCCGCTGCCGCGCCCAGCGGCCGTTGCCGCCCATGATGATCGCCACATGCCGCGGCACGTCGCGAATCTCCGGGATCACCAGCGTGGAACTCGGATGCGACACACGCCTAGACCGCCATCAGCTCGGCTTCCTTCTGCTTCAGCAGGGCGTCGATCTCCGCGATGTGGCGATCGGTCAACTTCTGCACCTCGTCCTGCGCGCGCCGCTCGTCGTTCTCGGAGACCTCCTTCTCCTTGAGCGCCTCCTTGAGGGCGCTGTTGGCATCGCGCCGTAGGTTGCGGATCGCGATGCGCGCGGTTTCCGCCTCCTTGTGCACCACCTTGGCGAGTTCCTTGCGCCGCTCCTCGGTCAGCGAGGGCATCGGCACCCGGATGGTGTCTCCAGCCGCAGCCGGGTTGAGGCCGAGGTTGGCATCGCGGATCGCCTTCTCGATCACCGAGCACAGCTTCTTCTCGAATGGGCTGACGCCGATGGTGCGGCCGTCGATCAGCGTCACCTTGGCCACCTGCTGCAGCGGCGTCGGCGTGCCGTAGTAGTCGATGCTGATGTGGTCCAGCAGCCCGGTGTGGGCGCGCCCGGTGCGGACCTTGGCCAGGTCCGCCTTGAAGGCCTCGAGGCTCTTCTTCATGCGTGCTTCGGTGTTCTTCTTCAGTTCGGCAATCATCGCAGCCTCCCGATCATCCGTTCTCGGTTCCCTAGACGTGCACCAGGGTGCCCTCGTCCTCGCCGGCGACGACGCGGCCGAGCGCGCCCTTCTTGAAGATGCTAAAGACGTTGACCGGCAGGCGCTGGTCGCGGCACAGCGCGAGCGCGGTGGCGTCCATCACCTTCAGGTGGCGCTGGATCGCCTCGTCGAAGCTGACGCGGTGGTAGCGCGTGGCGCCCGGGTCCTGCTCCGGGTCGGCAGTGTAGACGCCGTCGACCTTGGTGGCCTTGAGCACGATCTGGGCGCCGACTTCGCTCGCGCGCAGCGCGGCGGCGGTGTCGGTGGTGAAGAAGGGGTTGCCGGTGCCGGCGGCAAAGATCACCAGCTTGCCCTCCTCAAGGTAGCGGATCGCCTTGCCGCGGATGTAGGGCTCGACCACCTGCTCGATGTTGAGCGCCGACTGCACGCGGCTGGCGACGCCCGCCTGCCGCATGGCGTCCTGCAGCGCCAACGAGTTCATCACCGTCGCCAGCATGCCCATGTAGTCCGCGGTGGCGCGGTCCATCCCGGCGGCGCCGGGCGCGACACCGCGGAAAATGTTGCCGCCGCCGATCACCACCCCGATCTCGACCCCGGTGCGCGACACCTCAGCGATCTCCTGCACGATCTCGCCGATGGTCTGGCGGCTGATGCCGTAGGCGCCCTCGCCCATCAGGGCCTCGCCGGACAGCTTGAGCAGGATGCGTTTGTAGCGGGGAGTGGCCACGGATCCGCCCGCGCTCAGCGCGCCGTCCCCGCCGCCGCCATCACCTCGGCAGCGAAGTCGGCCGACTTCTTCTCGATGCCGGCGCCGACCACCAGAAAACGGAATCCGTGCACCTTCGACTTGCGCGCCGCCAGCATCTTCTCCACGGTCTGCTTGTCGTCCTTGATGAACGGTTGCCCCAGCAATGTCACCTCGCCGAGGTACTTGTTGAGGCCGCCTTCGACCATCTTGGCGACGATTTCGGCCGGCTTGCCGGAGTCCCTGGCGCGCGCCGCGAGGATGTTGCGCTCGCGGGCGACCAGGTCTGCGGGCACCTCGGCCCTCGTCAGGTAGGCAGGCTTGGCAAACGAGAGGTGCATCGCCACGTCTTTGCCCGCCTGCTCCGCGCCCTCGTAGTCCACCAGCACGCCGATGCGACCGCCGTGCACGTACTGCGCGAGGCGACCCTGCGCAGCGAGGCGCTCGAAGCGGCGGATGGAGATGTTCTCGCCGATCTTCTGCACCAGCGCTTGGCGCCGGGGCTCGACCCCCTCGAGTGCGCTGAGCGCTGCGGGATCCGCCGGGTTGCGCGCCACCACCAAGGCGGCAAGGTCAGCGGCGAAGGCGAGGAAGTCCGCGTTCCTCGCCACGAAGTCGGTCTCGCAGTTCAGCTCCAGCAGCGCGCCCAGCCTGCCGTCGGCGGACAGGGAGGTCCCGATCACGCCTTCGGCCGCGATGCGCCCGGCCGCCTTGCTCGCCTTGGCGCCGCTCTTGATGCGCAGCAGTTCCTCGGCTTTCTTGAGATCGCTGCCGGCCTCGGCAAGGGCCTTCTTACATTCCATCACGCCCAGCCCGGTGAGTTCCCTCAGCTCACGGACCAGGCTTGCACTGATCTCAGCCATGCCCCGCCATCCTTTCGCGCTTCTGATTCAAAAAAAGAGGCCCCGCGGGCCCCTTTTGCATCGTATGCGGCCCTGGCCCGCTCAGCCCTCGCCGGCCTCGTCGACTTCGATGAACTCGTCGCGCGAGGCGGCGACTACTTCCTCGACCGACTGCGACCGTCCTTCAAGCACCGCGTCGGCGATGCCGCGCGCGTACAGGCGGATGGCGCGGCTGGAATCGTCGTTGCCGGGGATGATGTAAGAAATGCCGGCCGGGGAGTGGTTGGTGTCCACCACCGCGACCACCGGCACGCCCAGCTTGGTGGCTTCCTGGACGGCGCCCTTCTGGTAGCCGACGTCGATGATGAACAGCGCGTCGGGCGGGCCGTTCAGATCCTTGATGCCGCCCAGCGAGCGCTGCAGCTTCTCCAGCTCGCGCTGCACGCCGAGGGCTTCCTTCTTCGACATCCGCTCCAGCGTGCCGTCGGCGACCATGCCTTCCATCTCCTTCAGGCGCTTGATGGACTGCTTCACGGTCTTGAAGTTGGTCAGCATGCCGCCCAGCCAGCGGTAGTCGACGTACGGGCTGCCGCAGCGCTGCGCTTCCTCGCGCACGATCTCGCGCGCCTGGCGCTTGGTGCCCACGAACAGCACCGTGCCCTTGTTGGCGGTGAGCTGGCGGACGTACTTGGTCGCTTCCTGGAAGAGCGCGAGCGTCTTTTCCAGGTTGATGATGTGGATCTTGTTGCGGTGGCCGAAGATGTAAGGCGCCATCTTCGGGTTCCAGTACCGGGTCTGGTGGCCGAAATGCACGCCGGCCTCCAGCATCTGACGCATCGTCACAGACATGGTGCAAAGCTCCGTTTTAGGGTTGATCACTGCCGCTCCGGCAAACAGCGACCCCGCATCGGTGGCCTTCACGGCGGTCCTGCGCGGGGCACCCTAAGCTGCCAGGCGGGAAAGTTCTCCACGAACCAATCCGCAGATAGGGCGAAATTCTAGCATAATCAGAGCCCTTTGCACCCCATGCCAGCCGTCATCAAGAACGCCGAGGAAGTCGAGAAGATGCGCGTTGCCGGGCGCCTTGCGTCCGCAGTTCTGGACTACATCACGCCCCACGTCCGGCCCGGCGCCAGCACCGGGCAACTGAACGACCTGTGCCATGCCTACATGGTCCGGGTGCAGGGAACCATCCCGGCGCCGCTCAACTACGCGCCGCCGGGCTACAAGCCCTACCCCAAGTCGATCTGTACCTCCGTGAACCACCAGGTCTGCCATGGCGTGCCCGGCGAGCGTGTGCTCAAGTCCGGGGACGTGCTGAACATCGACGTCACGGTGATCAAGGACGGTTTCCATGGCGACTCCAGCCGCATGTTCTACGTCGGTGAGCCGGGCATCCAGGCGCGCCGCCTGGTCGAGGTGACCTACGCTTGCATGTGGCGCGGCATCCGCAAGGTGCGTCCTGGCGCGCAGCTGGGGGACATCGGCGAGGCGATACAGTCCAGTGCCGAGGCCGCGGGCTTCTCGGTGGTGCGGGAATTCTGCGGCCACGGCATCGGGCGCAGGTTCCACGAGGAGCCGCAGGTGCTGCATTACGGCCGGGCCGGCACCGGCATGCGCCTGGAACCGGGCATGACCTTCACCATCGAGCCCATGATCAACGCCGGCAAGGCGGCGATCCGGGAACTGGCCGATGGCTGGACCATCGTCACCAAGGATCACAGCCTGTCGGCGCAATGGGAGCACACTGTTCTGGTCACCGAAACCGGCTTCGAGGTGCTCACGGTCTCGGCGGGCACGCCGCCGCCCGCGCCAGCCGACGCCTGAGCCGGAGATGAGCCACCCGGTCCCGCTCGAGGCGCCGCGCGACCGGTTGCGGGATGCGCGCGCAGCGCTGCGCGAGGCTTACCTCGGCGGCCGTAAGCCTGCCTGGCTGCTGCGCGAGCATGCGCGGCACATCGACCGGACGCTGCAATCCCTTTGGCAGGCGCACTGCCCCTCGCCTGCCATGGCGCTGGTTGCAACCGGCGGCTACGGCCGCGGCGAGCTGTTTCCCTGCTCGGACGTCGATGTTCTCATCCTGCTCGGTTCCGAGCCGACAGAGGAGGAGCGCGGTCGCCTGGAGCGCCTGGTCGGCATGTTCTGGGACGTAGGGCTGGAGATCGGCCACAGCGTGCGCACCGTCGAAGACTGCCTCGAGACCGCGCAGGGCGACATCACCATCGAAACCTCGCTGCTGGAGGCGCGCCTGCTCGCCGGCAGCGCACCGCTGTTCCGCCGGCTGGCGAAAGCGATTGCGCGCCTCATCGATCCGGTGGCGTTCCTGAAGGCGAAGAGGCTGGAGCAGGAGCAGCGCCACGCCAAGCACCGCGACACCCCGTTCGCGCTCGAACCGAACCTGAAGGAGGCCCCGGGCGGCCTGCGCGACCTGCAGGTGATCCGCTGGATCGCACAGGCATGCGGCATCGGCCGCCACTGGCGCGACCTCGCCAGCGAGGGCCTGCTGCAGAAAGGCGAGGCGCTGCGCCTGGCGCGCCACGAGGCTGCGATCCGGGACCTGCGCATCCGCCTGCATTACCTTGCCGGGCGACGCGAGGACCGCATCGTGTTCGACTACCAGGACGCGCTCGCTAACCAGTGCGGCTATGCCGCGAAGCCGGCGCGGCGCGCCAGCGAGCAACTGATGCAGGCCTACTACCGGCATGCCAAGGCCGTGACCCAGCTCAACACCATCCTGCTGCAGAACCTGCAGGTGCGCTTCGCGCCGGAACCGGTCAGCGCGCCGCGCCTGCTCAACGAGCGTTTCCAGGCGCGCGGCACGCTGCTGGAGGCGCGCCGCGAGGACCTGTTCGAGCGTGAGCCGCGCGCGATCCTGGAGAGCTTCCTGCTCATGCAGCAGCACGGCGACCTGCGTGGCATGAGCGCCGGCACCCTGCGCGCGCTTTGGCGCGCGCGCGGCCGCCTGGATGCGCGCCTGCGCCGCGATCCCGTGGTCCGGCTGCTGTTCGTGCAGATCCTGCAGCAGGCGCGCGGGATCGTGCACGAGTTCCGCCGCATGAACCAGTACGACGTGCTCGGTGGTTACTTGCCCGAATTCGGCCGCATCGTCGGCCAGATGCAGCACGACCTCTACCATGTCTACACCGTGGACCAGCACATCCTGATGGTCCTGCGCAACCTGCGACGCTTCACCATGGCGGAGTTCGCGCATGAATTCCCCCTCTGCAGCCAGCTGATGAGCGGCTTCGCGCGGCGCTGGCTGCTGTACGTGGCGGCGCTGTACCACGACATCGCCAAGGGGCGCGGCGGCGATCACTCCGCGCTGGGGATGGCGGAGGCGCGGCGCTTCTGCCGCCGCCATGGCCTGACCAGGGAGGACACCGAACTGGTCGCCTTCCTGGTCGAGCATCATCTGACCATGTCATTGGTGGCGCAGAAGCAGGACGTCGACGACCCCGGCGTGGCACGCGCCTTTGCCGCCGCCGTCGGCAGCGAGCGCCGCCTGATCGCACTTTACCTGCTCTCGGTCGCCGACATCCGCGGCACCAGTCCCAGGGTCTGGAACGGCTGGAAGGCCAAGCTGCTCGAGGACCTTTTCCGCATGGCGCGCCGCATCCTCGCCGGCGAGGCGCCGGAGCTCGACACCGCGCTGGCCGAGAAGCAGGCGGAGGCTGCGCGGCTGCTGCGCCTCTACGCCCTGTCGGACGCGGTGAAGGACCGCTTCTGGGCCAGCCTGGACACCACCTACTTCCTGCGCCACGACGCGCAAGAAATTGCCTGGCAGACGCGCAATCTGCATTTCCGCCTCGACACCCGCACGCCGGTGGTGCGGGCGCGGCTGGCGCCGTTCGGCGAAGGCCTTCAGGTCATGATCTACACCCCGGACCGCGAGGCGCTGTTCGTGCGCATCTGCGGCTACTTCGAGCACGCCGGGTTCAACATCGTCGAGGCCAAGATCCATACCACGCGCAACGGCTACGCGCTGGACACCTTCCTGGTCATGGGCAAGGGCCAGGGGGCACACTACCGCGACATGATGGCGCCGATCGAAAGCGAACTCGTGCAGGAGCTGCTGTCCGAGGCGCCGCTGCCGCCGCCCGGCGGCGGCCGCGTATCGCGCCGCGTGCGCCACTTCCCGATACCGCCCGCGGTGGACATCCGCCCCGACGAGCGCGGCGCCTACCACTCGCTCAGCATCATCGCCAGCGACCGGCCGGGATTGCTGTACCGGGTCGCGCTCGGGCTGGCGCGCTACAAGCTCAACCTCTACTCAGCGAAGGTCAATACCCTGGGTGACCGCGCCGAGGACGTCTTCCTGGTATCCGGTGCGGCCCTGGGCGACCCCAAGGCGGTGCTGAAGCTCGAGCAGGAACTGCTCACCGAGCTGCAGATCTGAACCGCCGGCCTACTGCTCCGGCGGCAGTTGCGCGTCGGGGAACAGGGCGTCGTTGAAGCCGAATTTCGACAGCTCCCGGATGCGCATCGGATAGAGGATGCCGTCGAGGTGGTCGCATTCGTGCTGCACCACACGGGCATGAAAACCGGAAACGCTGCGCTCGAGGCGCCTGCCCTGGTCGTCCCATCCGGCGTAGCGCAGGCGCGACCACCGCGGCACCCAGCCGCGCATGCCGGGCACCGAAAGGCAGCCCTCCCAGTCCTCCTCGAGGTCCTGCGTCAGCGGCTGCAGCTGCGGATTGATCAGCACCGTGTCGGGCACTTCCTCGGCATCCGGGTAGCGCGCATTGGCCTTGACGCCGAAGATCACCACCCGCAGGCCGACTCCGATCTGCGGCGCGGCCAGCCCGGCGCCGTTCAGCTGCGCCATGGTGTCGCGCATGTCCTGCAGCAGCGCGGCCAGTTCCGGGGTGCCAAAGCGCTCGACTTCGGATGCGCGTCGCAGCAGGCGCTCATCGCCCATGCGGAGCACTTCACGGATCATGACCGGAACGAAGGGCTCGCCAGCGCCTCGATGATGCGCCGCACCCGTCCCATCGCGTCCTCCAGCACCGCCTCGATGGCCTCCAGCACAATGGCATGCTCGCTGTCGCCGCGGCCCGCGGCGTGGTTCGCCACCACGTTGATCGCCGCGTACGCCAGCCCGGCCTCGCGCGCGAGCGCAGCCTCCGGCATGCCGGTCATGCCGACAAGATCGGCGCCGTCGCGCTCCAGCCGGTTGATCTCCGCTGCCGTTTCCAGCCGCGGGCCCTGCGTGGCGGCGTAGACGCCGCCATCGGCGAGGACCTCGCCGCAGGCCTGCGCCGCGGCCAGGATCCGGGCGCGCAGCGGCTGGCTGTACGGCTCGGTGAAGTCGACGTGAGTGACCTGCCCGTCCAGCCCCTCGAAGAAGGTCGAGCTGCGGCCGCAGGTGTAGTCGATGATCTGGTCGGGCACCACCAGCGCGCCAGGTCCGAAACCGCGCCGGATGCCGCCGACGGAGGCCACCGAGATCACCTCGGTAGCGCCCTGGTCCTTCAAGGCCCAGATGTTGGCGCGGTAATTGATCTTGTGCGGCGCGATGGTGTGGCCGTAACCGTGGCGCGCGATGAACATCAGGTCACGGCCACGGACCCGGCCCATGGTGAGCGCCGTGGACGGCTCGCCGTAGGGCGTGCGCACGACCCTGCGCCCGGTGGGCTCCAGGCTGGCGAGCTTGGACAGCCCGCTGCCGCCGATGATGGCCAGCATCAGGTTCCCTTCATGGCGCGGATCTCCGGCAGGTTGCGCCAGAAGCCCTTGGCGTCCATGCCGCAGCCGAACACGAAACGGTCCGGAATGGCAAGGCCGACGAAATCGGCGCTGATGGGCCGGGGCCGTGCGAGCGTCTTCTGCACCAGCACCGCGCACTGGAAGCTCTCCGCGCCCAGCGCCAGCAGGCGTTCGCGGATCGCGCGCATGGTCTGTCCGGCGTCGAGAATGTCGTCCAGGACGAGGACCGCCCTGCCCCGAACCGATTGCGGGGGCTCGACCCTCCAGTCGATGCCGCCGCCGTGCGTCACCGCGCCGTAGCGCGTGGCGTGGATGTAGTCGAAGTCGAGCGGAAACCGCAACCGCGGCAGCAACTGGCCGGCGAACACCACCGCGCCGCCCATGACCGCGAGTACCAGCGGATAGGCGCCCGCGAGGCGGGCCGTGATCTGCTGCGCCAGTGTGCCCATCGCCTGCTCGATCTCGGCCGCGCCGCACACAGGATCCGAGTCCCCGAGGAAGGCCCAGGCCGCCGCGGCGTCGGGTTTCATGCCTGCGCTCATGCGCCCTTGCGCCGCAGGTAATCCGCCAACCCCGCACCGACCTGCGCGTGCTTGAGCCCCAGCTCCACCGTGGCCTTCAGGTAGCCCAGCTTGTTGCCGCAGTCGTAGCGACGGCCTTGCACCTTCATCGCCAGCACGCGCTCCTTGCCCAGCAGCGCGGCGATCGCGTCGGTGAGCTGGATTTCGCCGCCGCGCCCGGGCCGCGCCGCCGCCAGCAGCGGGAAAATGGCGGGCGTGAGCACGTAGCGACCGATCACGCCCAGGGTGCTCGGGGCCTGCTCCGGGGCCGGCTTCTCCACGATGTAACCGATCGGTAACATTGCGCCTGCTGTCACCGCCGCGCCCGAGGGGCCGACGATGCCATAGCTGCCGGTCTGCTCCCGCGGCACGTCCTCCACCGCCAGGATCGAGCAAGCTTCGCGCTCGAAGCCCGCGGCGATCTGCGCGGTCGCCGAAGGCATGCCGTCCATCAGGTCGTCGGCCAGCAGCACGGCGAACGGCTCCATGCCCACCACCGGCTGCGCGCACAGCACCGCATGGCCCAGTCCCAGGGGCTCCGCCTGCCGGATGTAGATGCAACGGCACCCCGCCGGCAGCACGCCGTGGATCAGTTCCAGCAGGTCCGCCCGGCCCTTGGCCTGCAGCGCCGCCTCGAGCTCTGGCACGCTGTCGAAGTGATCCTCGATGGCGCGCTTGTTGCGCCCGGTGACGAAGATCATGTCGGTGATCCCGGCAGCCGCAGCCTCCTCGACCGCGTACTGGATCAGCGGCTTGTCCACCACGGGCAGCATTTCCTTCGGGCTCGCCTTGGTGGCGGGCAGGAAGCGGCTTCCCAGTCCGGCGACCGGGAACACGGCCTTGGTGATGCGTTGCGTCATGGGTGCGTGTGTCCTTCCAGCAACTCTATCAGCCCTTGCTCGTCCAGCACCGCGATGCCGAGCGCGCGGGCCCTGGCGAGCTTGCTTCCGGCCTGCGCGCCGGCCACGACGTAGTCGGTCTGCTTTGAAACCGAGCCCGCCACCTTGTGGCCGTGGCGCTCGATCAGTGCCTTCGCCTGGTCGCGCGACAAGTGCTCCAGGGTGCCGGTGAGCACGAATACCCTCGCCGTACCCGCGGGCCTGGCGGGTGCCGGCCCCGACTCCTCCCAGGCGAGGCCGGCCTCGCGCAGCTTGCGGATCACCTCGAGGTTGTGTGGTTCGCCGAAGAACTGGCGGATCGAGCGCGCCACGATCGGGCCGACGTCGGGCGCCGCCTGCAACGCGCTTTCGTCGGCCTGCATCAGGCGCTCCAGACCACCGAAGTGGTGCGCCAGGTCGCGCGCGGTGCCCTCGCCGACGTTGCGGATCCCGAGCGCGAAGATGAATCGGTCCAGCCGCGTCCTCTTGGCCCGCTCCAGTGCCGCCAGCAGGTTCTCGGCCGACTTCTGCGCCATCCGCTCGAGCCCGGCGAGCTGCGCGGTGGCGAGCCCGAACAGGTCGGCGGGCGTGCGCACCAGGTCGCGCTCCACTAGCTGGTCCACCAGCTTGTCGCCCAACCCGTCGATGTCCATGGCGCGGCGGCCGGCGAAGTGCAGCAGCGCCTGCTTGCGCTGAGCCGGGCAGTACAGGCCGCCGCTGCAGCGCGCGATCGCTTCGTCCTCGCCCCGGACCACTGCCGAGCCGCAGATCGGGCACTGCCGGGGCAGGTGGAATGGCCGGGCACCGGCGCGCCTTGCCTGCGCGCGCACCGAAACGATCTCCGGGATGACGTCGCCGGCGCGGCGCACCACCACGGTGTCGCCCACGCGCACATCCTTGCGCCGCAGTTCTTCCTCGTTGTGCAGCGTCGCGTTCGTCACCGTTACCCCGCCCACGGATACCGGCTTGAGCCGCGCCACCGGCGTCAGGGCGCCGGTGCGGCCGACCTGAAGGTCGATTCCCAGCACTTCGGTGACCTGCTCCTCGGCCGGGTACTTGTGGGCGATCGCGAAGCGCGGCGCGCGTGACACGAAACCCAGGCGTTGCTGCCAATCGAGCCGATTCACCTTGTAGACCACGCCATCGATGGCGTACGGCAGGCGTTCGCGCCGGGCGCCGATCTGCGCGTAATAGCGCAGCAGTCCGTCGATGCCGAGGAGCGTGGCGCGCTCGGCGCAGACCGGGAATCCGACCGCTTCGAGGCGATCGAGCACCTGTGCATGGGTGGCGCAACCGGTCAAGCCGGCATCGCCGACGCCGTAGGCGAAGAAGCGCAGCGGGCGGCGCGCCGTGATGCGCGAATCGAGCTGCCGCAGCCCGCCCGCGGCGGCGTTGCGCGGATTGGCGAACTCCTTCCCCCCCGCCTGCCGCTGGCGGGCGTTGAGCCGCTCGAACGCCTCGCGGTACATCAGCACCTCGCCGCGGACTTCCAGATCCGCCGTGTCCGCTCCCCGGGGCAGGCTCAGGGGAATGCTGCGCACGGTGCGCAGATTGGAGGTGACATCCTCGCCCGCCGCGCCGTCGCCGCGCGTGGCGCCCTGGACGAAGAGGCCGTCGCGATAGCGCAGGCTGATCGCGAGGCCGTCGAACTTAGGCTCCGCGACGTATTCCACCCCTTCCTCCCCCAGCGCCTCGCGCACGCGCCGGTCAAAGGCCCGCGCCTCCTGCTCATCGAGCGCGTTGCCGAGCGACAGCATCGGCGTGCGGTGCCGGACCTCGGCAAAGGCCGCCAGCGGCGCGGCGCCGACCCGTTGCGTCGGCGAATCCGCGCTGAGCAGTTCCGGGTGCCGCCTTTCCAGGTCCGACAGCTCGCGCAGCAGTCGATCGTACTCCAGGTCGGTGATCTCCGGCGCATCCCCGGCGTAGTAGAGGCGGTTGTGCCGCTCGATCTCCCTGCGCAGCACTTCGGCACGGAGGGCCTGGCGCCGGTCCGCGGCCACGGCCGGCCTAGGAGAACAGCCGGATCGCCGCGGCGCTGCCCGGCGCGATGCCACGCGCTTCCAGCACGCCGTGGACCTGCTCCAGCTGCGCCGCGATGCCCGCGACGGCCGCCTCCCCCAGCGCGCTGCCGTTGTCGTCCGCCAGAGTGCCGCCGCAGGCGGCAGCGAGGTGGTGCGCCAGGCGGGCCATGCCTTCGAAGGCACGGCGCGTATCGGGTGCGTGCGGCAGGTCGAGGCTGAGGGACAGCGCGCCGTTGCCCGAACTGACCTCGTAGACGAGCCCGCCCCCGGGGGAACGCAGCACGAAGCGGCCCACGGCCTCCTCCACCAGTCCGCCCGCCTGCGCGGCCTCCTCCAGCACCTGCCTGGGCAGTTCGCCGCCTTCGGGCTGCACGACGTGCAGCACGACCTGGATGTCGGTCTCGCCGCAGAGCTGGTCGAGTTGCCTCGCCCGCTCCATCGCCGCCTTCATCTCGGGGGCGGCGACGCTGCCGCCCAGCGCCGCCGCCATGGTCTCGACCGCGGCGCGGAATTCGATCAACTCAGCCTCGCCGATGGAGCCGGCGCGCGAGACCAGCTGCAGGCCGGCTTTCCAGACCGGGGTCGCCGGATTCGCCGCCAGCGTCGCCCGCGGCGAATGGCGGCGCTGGATCGGCTGCCAGAGTTCGTCCAGCGCTGCCGGCGCCACCGGTCCGTGCAGGGCGATCTCGATCACGTAGTCGATGCGCTCGTCGGGCTGCGGTGGCGGCCGCTGCGGCGCAGGCGCGCGCGCGCCCGGTTCGCCGCCGAGAACGTCGTCATAGCCCGAGGAAAAACTGCGCCGCGCCCGGCGCCGCGACCGGCGCTCCAGCACGCGGTTGTAGGCGAATAGGCCCGCGACGACGACGGCGCCGATGGCGAGCAGGCCCAGTTGCAGTTCGGTCACCGCGGCTCCGTCATGGTGCGCCTGTCGCCATCCCGGCCATCAGGCGGCGAGCTCCTCCCGGATGCGCAGCGCCTCGGCGATGTCGACTTCCACCACGCGAGAGACGCCCGATTCCGGCATCGTGACGCCGATCAGCTGATTGGCCATCTCCATCGTGATCTTGTTGTGGCTGATGAACAGGAACTGGGTCTGTGCCGACATGCGGTTGACGAGCTCGCAGAACCGGTCGGTGTTGCTGTCATCCAGCGGGGCGTCCACTTCGTCCAGCAGGCAGAACGGCGCCGGCTTGAGCTGGAACATGGAGAACACCAGCGCGATCGCAACCAACGCCTTCTCACCGCCGGAGAGCAGATGGATGGTGCTGTTACGCTTGCCCGGGGGCTGCGCCATCACCTGCACGCCGGCATCGAGGATCTCCTCGCCGGTCATGATGAGGCGCGCCTCGCCGCCGCCAAACAGCGCCGGGAACATGGCACCAAAATGCCGGTTGACGCTGTCAAAAGTCTCGCGCAGAAGCTCGCGGGTCTCGCGGTCGATGCGCCGGATCGCGTCTTCCAGGGTCCCGGCGGCCTCCTCGAGGTCCGCCGACTGCGCATCCAGGAACTGCTTGCGGTCGCGGCTGGTGCTCAGTTCCTCCAGCGCGGCGAGGTTCACCGCGCCCAGCTCGTTGATCGCCTGCGTGGCGCGCGTGATCTCCACCTGCAGCGCCGAGGGTCGCGGTGAGCCCGGCGCCTGCGCGGCAAGGCGCTCCTCGTCCGCGTTGGCCTCCAGCAGCTGGGCCTGGAACTGCTCCAGGCTGAGGCGCGCCGCCTGTTCCTTCAGGCGCAACTCGCCGCTGCGCTCGCGCAGCGGCGCGATGCCCGACTCGATGCGCAAGCGCTCTTCCTCGAGCGCGCGCAAGACCCCGGCCGCCGCCTCGACCGCATCGCGGGCGCCGGCGAGCGTGCCCTCGCAAGCGATGCGCGCCTCCACCGCCGCGTCCAGCATCTCCCGCACCGCGGGGATGGGGTCCACGGCGAGTTCCGCGGTGAGCTTGGCGACTTCCGCGTCCGCGCGCGCGATCTGCTGGTCGATCAGTTTCACCGAAGCGTCGATCTCGGCCACCTTGGAGACGCTCTCGCGCTCGGCGAACACCGCGTCCTGGACCTCGCGCTCGGCTCGCTGGGCCCCCAGGCGCTGATCGGCGAGCGCGGACTCGGCGGCGACGTAGGCCTCGCGCAACTGGTCCAGCCGGCCGCGCGCTTGGTGCATCGCCTCGTCCAGGCGCTGCAGGGCGGCGTGCGATGCTGCCAGCCGCTCGCCGTCGCGTGCGGTATCCCGGACGATCTCCTCCATCTCCTTGCCAACCTGCGCGGTGCGCTCGCGATGCCGATCAAGCGCCTGGGTGAGCGTGAGCGCCTCGATCTGGGCCGCATGCAGCTCGCGTTCGCGATCCGCGATGCCGTCGCGAGCGCGCCCGAGCGCAGCCATGCGCTCGGCGAGGATGGACTCCAGCCGAACCGCCTCGGCACGCGCCGCATTGGCGGCCGAAGCCAACGACGCGCTGCGGCCTTCGAGTGCCTCGATCTCCGCCTGGCGCGCGAGGATTCCGGCGTCCGCCGGATCGGGCGCGTGGAAGCTGGTGGTGTGGCGGGTGTACTGGTGTCCTTCGCGGCTGACGTAGAACACGCCCTCGGGAAGCGCCGCCAGCTTCGCCGCCCCCGGCCTGCTCTCGGTCACCAGGGCGCCGCCCAGCCACTCGCGGATCGCGCCGGCCAGCGCCGCTTCGGCGGCATGGACCTTGGAGGCGAGCGCGCCAGCGGCAGGCGCAGCCTGGGCGAGCGCCGTGCCGCGTGCGAACACGCTCGCCTTCACCGGCGGCAGGTCGCCGTCCATCTCGGCCAGCGCGGCGGCATCGCCGATCTCAAGCGCGTGCAGGCGCTCCCGCAGCACCGATTCGACGGCGGTTTCCCAGCCCTGGTCGATCCTAACCTTCTGCCAGAAGCGCGGCAACGCGGACAGGCCGCGCCGTACCAGCCACTCCTGCAGCGGCGCGTTCTCGTCGGCGGCCGCCTGTACCTGCTTCAGGGTCTGGAGCTGGGCGGCGGCGGCGCTGTGTACGCGGACCGCCTCTTCCAGCGCGCGGGCGGCGGCTGCCCTAGCGGCCTCGGCGCCCGCGGTCTCCTCCTGCACCCGATCCAGCGCGGCCTGCGCCTCGGCCAGGGAGCGCTGTATAGCGCCGCTACGCGTCTGCACCGCGGCCATCGCGGCGGCATCGGGTTGCGACAGCGAGCGCAGTTCCGATTCCAGCCGCTCGCGTCTCTGAGCCAGAGACTGCAGGTTCTTCTCCAGGTGCGCTACCGCCAGCTGCTCGAGTTGCTGGGCGCTGTCGGTCTGCACCACCGCGGCGCGCGCCTGGGCGAGCTTCTCCTGCGCATCGCGGTAGGTCTGTTCCGACCCGGGCAGCAGCGCCAGTTCCGCCTCCTTGCGGGTCTGGGCCCGGGCCACGCCTTCCTTGGCGCGCCCGGCACGGGCGATCCACAGGTGCATCGCCTGCGTGAGTTGGGCGCGCTGATCGAGCCAGGATGCGAGCTGCACCCGGCGCTCGGTGTGCTGGCTCTCCAGGCGCTGGCGCGTCTCCTCGAGGTGGCGCAGTTCGGATTCGTGTTTCGCCACCTCCGCGTTCGCGGCGTAAACGCCGGCCTGCGCCGCATTGAGGCTGTCGCCCGCGGCATAATGCGATGCCCGCGCGGTCTCGACCCTGCTTTCGACCTCGCGCAGCCTGGCGGTCTCGGCTTCCAGCGCGACCTCGGCGCGGGAAATCTCCTGCAGCTGCCGGTCACGCTCGGCAGTGGCGTCCTTGCGCCGCAGGAACCAGAGCAACTGCTGCTTGAGCTGCACCTCGGCCTGAAGCGCCTTGTACTGCGAGGCGATCTTCGCCTGGCCTTCGAGCTTCTCGATTTGGGCGCCGAGCTCGCCGCGGATGTCGGTGACGCGCGCCAGGTTCTCGCGCGTGTCGAGCAGCCGCCGCTCGGTCTCCTTGCGCCGCTCCTTGTATCGGGAGACGCCCGCGGCCTCCTCCAGGAACACGCGCAGATCCTCCGGCTTGGCCTCGATGACGCGCGAGATCATGCCCTGCTCGATGATGGCATAGGCGCGCGGCCCGAGGCCGGTGCCGAGAAACATGTCGGTGATGTCGCGGCGCCGGACGTGAGTGCCGTTGATGTGGTACGCAGACTCGCCGTCGCGCTGCAGCACCCGCTTGACCGAGATTTCGGCGTACTGCGACCACTGCCCCGCTGCGCGCCCGAGGGAATTGTCGAAGATCAGCTCGACGCTGGCCCGCGCCATCGGCTTGCGGTTGCCCGAGCCGTTGAAAATCACGTCCTGCATCGAGTCGCCACGGAGGGCGGAGGCGCGAGTCTCCCCCAGCACCCAACGCACGGCGTCGATGACGTTCGACTTACCGCAGCCGTTCGGCCCCACGATGCCGACCAGCTTTCCGGGGACGTGGATGCTGGTGGGATCGACGAAGGACTTGAAGCCGGAGAGCTTGATCTGGGTGAGGCGCACGCAGTGTTTTCGCTTCCCAAGATGATACCATCTGCGCGCGCACATCCTCCCGATTTTCAGGGTACAACCGATGCCTTCCAGGCCCAGCAGGCGGCTGCAGACCTTCGCCAATCCGTCTCCCGAGCGCGACTACCGGATCGACATGGAGATTCCGGAGTTCACCTGCCTGTGCCCGATGAGCGGGCAGCCGGATTTTGCCGTGCTGTCACTCCAATACGTCCCGGACCGTCTGTGCGTCGAGTTGAAATCCCTCAAGCTCTATATCTGGTCGTATCGCGACCAGGGCGCCTTCCATGAAGCCGTCACCAATCGCATCCTTGCGGACCTGGTGGCGGCGACACGGCCGCGCTTCATGCGGCTGGGGGCGCGCTTCAACCTCCGCGGCGGCATCGTTACCACCATCACCGTGGAGCACCGCAAACGCGGCTGGAAGTCCCGGACTTGAATCCGAGCCTGAATCCGCGGCACGGCACGCTCCGGCCTTACCCGTTCGACAAGCCGCGCAGCCTGCTGACCGGTGGACATGTCCATCGGCCAGCCGCGGCACCCGACGCCCAAACTGCAGAAGGACCCCACGCCGCGTTCGCCCGCGAACTGCTGCGTGAATATAATGTGCGGGCATTACCCGGCAGCTACCTCGCGCGCGAGGCGTACGGGACCAATCCCGGCAGCGGCCATGTGTGCATCGCCCCCGTCGCCGGCCTCGAGGACTGCCTCGAGGGACTGCGGCGCATCAACCAATACACTTCAAGGCTTTGAGACCATGGAATCGGCCAGAAAGACCATCGAGCAAGCCTGGGAGGACCGCGCCGGCCTGGGGCCGTCGTCGGCGCCGAAGGCGCTGCGGGAGGCCGTCGCGGCCGTCATCGCCGGGCTGGACAGCGGCCGGCTGCGCGTGGCCGAAAAGAAAGACGGCGCCTGGATTACGCACCAGTGGCTGAAGAAGGCGGTGCTGCTGTCCTTCCGGCTGGAGGACAACCGCCTCATGCCGGGGGGATCGACCAACTACTTCGACAAGGTGCCCTCCAAGTTCGACGGCTTCGGCGCCGAGGAGTTCCGGCAGGGCGGGTACCGGGTGGTGCCGCCGGCGATGGTGCGGCGCGGCGCCTACATTGCGCGGAATGCGGTGCTGATGCCCTCCTACGTCAACATCGGAGCCTACGTCGACGAGGGCACCATGGTGGACACCTGGGCCACGGTCGGCTCCTGCGCCCAGATCGGCAGGAACGTGCACCTCTCGGGCGGCGTCGGCATCGGCGGCGTGCTGGAGCCGGTCCAGGCCGGCCCGGTGGTGATCGAGGACAACTGCTTCATCGGCGCCCGCTCCGAAGTGGTGGAAGGGGTTATCGTGGAGGAGAACAGCGTCCTCTCCATGGGCGTCTACATCGGCCAGAGCACCAAGATCTTCGACCGCGAGACCGGGACGGTCGGCTACGGCCGGGTCCCGGCCGGATCGGTGGTGGTCTCCGGCACCCTGCCCCCGGCCGGCGGCGGCTGCGCCCTGTATTGCGCGGTCATCGTCAAGAAGGTGGACGCCAAGACCCGCGCCAAGACCAGCCTGAACGAGCTCCTGCGAGGGGATTAAACCAGGTCATCTCTGAATTAGTCCCCTGCTTAGTTGTCCGAGGCAAAGCACCCTCATCGAACAAGAACAGGGCACGGGAATGAAGAACAACCAAATGATGCTTGCTGCAACGGGGTTCCAGGGGTTTGCGAAGACAACGCGACGGGAACGGTTCCTGGCCGATAGGGGCCGGGTGATGCCTTGGCGGGAGCAGCCACCGCGGGGCAGATCTCCTCGGAACCGACGTCGCTTCCCGGCGGCGGCAACAAGGCCAGGCATTCTTCAGCGACTTCAAGATCGACATGAACGCCTGAGCATGGCGTTGCCTGGCACCTGAACAGCGCGCTGCAACTGGCGCGGGACCTGATCTCGCGGCGCTCGGTCACCCCGGAGGACGGCGGCTGCCAGGCGCTGCTCGCGCAGCGGCTCGCGGCCGCAGGATTCGCGGCCGAGACCCTGAGCTGCGGCGAGGTCTCCAATCTCTGGCTGCGCCGGGGCAAGGCCGCGCCCCTGCTGTGCTTCGCCGGGCACACCGACGTCGTGCCCTGCGGGCCCCTGGCCGACTGGCTCAGCGACCCGTTCGCGCCCGTGATCAGGGACGGCCGGCTGTACGGCCGGGGCGCCGCCGATATGAAGTCCTCGATCGCCTGCTTCACGGTTGCCGTGGAGGCCTTTGTCGAGGAGCGCCCGCACCACGCCGGCTCGATCGCGTTCCTGCTCACATCGGACGAGGAAGGTCCGTCCGTGGACGGAACGGTGCGCGTGGTCGAACTGCTGCAGAAACGCGGCGAGCGGCTCGACTACTGCATCGTCGGCGAGCCCTCCTCCGTGAAGACCGCCGGGGACATGGTGCGCGTGGGACGCCGCGGATCGCTGCATGCAGTCCTTACCGTCCGCGGCGTGCAGGGCCACGTGGCCTACCCGGAACAGGTCAGGAACCCGATCCACCTCGTGGCACCCGCGCTGGCGGAGCTGGCGGCGACCAGCTGGGACCAGGGCAACGAATTCTTCCCGCCCACCAGCTTCCAGGTCTCCAACTTCAATGCCGGCACCGGCGCTGACAACGTGGTTCCCGGCAGCGCCAGCCTGCTGTGCAATTTCCGCTATTCCACCGCCAGCACCGAGCAGTCGCTGCGCGAGCGCTTCGAGGCCGTGCTGAACAAGCACGGCCTGCAGTACGAGGTGGCGTGGAAACTGAGCGGCAAGCCTTTCCTGAGCAGGCAGGGCAGGCTGACGGAGGCGGTGCTGCGGTCCGTCCGGGCGCATGCCGGAGTCGAGCCCCAGCTGTCCACTGGCGGCGGCACCTCGGACGGACGCTTCATCATCGACATCTGCCCGGAAATCGTCGAACTCGGGCCAGTGAACGCCAGCATCCACAAGCTGAACGAGAACATCGAACTGGGCGCGTTCGAGGTCCTGAGCCGCATCTACCTCGGCATCCTGCGCCAGCTGCTGCCGTGAAGACGGCGGCGCTGCTGCGCGAGATCTCGCGGCGCTTCGCCAAGGCGAAGCTCCGCTACGGCCACGGCACGCACAATGCGCGCGAAGAGGCGGCCTGGCTGATCTCCTCCCAGCTGGGCTACCTGCTGGAGGAGGAGATTGCGCCCAGGACCCGGAAGCGCATCGAGGCGCTCGCCGCGCGCCGCGTCCGCGAGCGGATTCCCCTCGCCTATGTCCTCAAGCAAGCCTGGCTGGGCGAGCACGCGTTCTACGTCGACCGGCGCGCCATCGTGCCACGCTCGTTCATCGCCGAGATGCTGCGCGAGCGCTTCTCGCCGTGGCTGCGGCGCCGGCCGCGGCGTGCGCTGGACCTGTGCACCGGCTCGGGCTGCCTCGCCATCTTGCTCGCCAACGCGTTCCCGGCGGCAAAGGTGGACGCGGCGGATCTTGCCGCCGGCGCGCTGGCGGTGGCGAGGAAGAACGTGGCGCGCTACAAGTTGGAAAAGCGCGTCCACCTCACGAGGTCCGACCTGTTCGGCGCGCTGCAGGGACGCAGGTACGACCTGATCGTGAGCAATCCGCCCTACGTCACCTCGCGCGCCATGGAAAAGCTGCCGCCGGAGTACCGGCACGAACCGGCGCTCGCGCTGGCGGCCGGCAGCGACGGGCTGCGGACCGTGCGGCGGATCCTCGCCGAGGCGGGGCGGCATCTGAACCGGCACGGCCTGCTGGTGTGCGAGATCGGCGGCAACCGCAGGGTTCTGGAACGCGCCTACCCGCAGCTGGAGTTTGCCTGGCCGCAGACCAGCGATCCGGGAACGGTATTCATCCTCGAGCGGGAGCAGTTGCCGGGGTGAAGGAGACGGGGTGGCCGATGGGACTCGAACCCACAACAACTGGAATCACAATCCAGGACTCTACCGTTGAGCTACGGCCACCATTGCACTGCTCAGGACATCATCTTAGCGCCCGCTGCTGGCCTGCCCGGCGGGACTCGAACCCACAACCCCCAGCTTAGAAGGCTGGTGCTCTATCCGGTTGAGCTACGGGCAGATCCGTTCGCCGTCCGGGTGCGACCTGGTCGGGGTGGAGAGATTTGAACTCCCGACATCCTGCTCCCAAAGCAGGCGCGCTACCAGGCTGCGCTACACCCCGGAAATTGGGGCGCAATGATACTCCTTTTTCGGCTTGCCGCAGGGGGGGTTTTCTGCTACAAAGCCTGCTTGTTTTTTGCCCGGATCCGAAATGCCGCCAGAGCTCAGCAAAAAAGCCTTCGCCTCCTATGCCCCGAAGAAGGGCGAGGAATACATGAACGCGAAGCAGCGCGGGCATTTCCGCAAGATCCTGGAAAGCCTCAAGGCCGAGTTGTCCGAGGAGATCGACCGCACGGTGCACACCATGCAGGACGAGGCCACCGTGTTCGCCGACCCGAACGACCGCGCCAGCCAGGAGTCCGACATGGCCCTGGAGCTGCGCAACCGCGACCGCGAACGCAAGCTGATCAAGAAGATCGACGAGACCATCGCCCGCATCGACGCCAACGAGTACGGCTGGTGCGACAGCTGCGGCGTGGAGATCGGGCTCAAGCGACTGGAAGCACGGCCGACGGCGACCAAGTGCATAGACTGCAAAACGCTTGACGAGATGCGCGAGCGGCAGGTCGCCAAGTAGCCATCTGCCCCGAGACAAAGGCGCCTTGCGGCGCCCTTCTCCCGCTGCAATGCCCCGGCCACACTAGCCCTGCTTGGCCGCCTCCGCCTGCGAGCCGATCGCCTTCATCGACAGGCGCACGCGGCCCTTGTCGTCGGCCTCCAGCACCTTGACCTTCACGATCTGGCCTTCCTTGAGGTGGTCGGACACGGCGTTGACGCGCTCGGTGCTGATCTGCGAGATGTGCAGCAGGCCGTCGCGGCCCGGCAGCAGCTGGACGATGGCGCCGAAATCGAGCAGGCGCAGCACCGGGCCTTCGTAGATCTTGCCGACCTCGACATCGGCGGTGATGTCCTGAATCCGCTTCCTCGCCGCCTCGCCGCCCTCGGAGGAGACGCAGGCGATGGCGATCGTACCGTCGTCTTCGATCTCGATGGTGGTGCCGGTCTCCTCCTGAATGCCACGGATGACGACCCCGCCCTTGCCGATGACGTCACGGATCTTTTCCGGGTTGATCTTGATCTTGATGATGCGCGGCGCGAAGCTGGACAGCTCGGCGCGCGACCCTTCCATCGCGTTCTTCATCTGCCGCAGGATGTGCAGCCGCGCCTCGCGCGCCTGGTCGAGCGCCACTTTCATGATGCCCTTGTTGATGGATTCGATCTTCAGGTCCATCTGCAACGCGGTGAGGCCGTTCTCGGTGCCCGCGACCTTGAAGTCCATGTCGCCGAGGTGGTCCTCGTCGCCGAGGATGTCGGTCAGCACCGCGAAGCGGTTGCCTTCCTTGATCAGGCCCATGGCGATGCCGGCGACGTGGTCCTTGATCGGCACGCCCGCGTCCATCAGCGCCAGGCTGCCGCCGCAAACCGATGCCATCGACGAGGAGCCGTTGGACTCGGTGATCTCGGACACCACGCGCAGCGAATAGCCGAACTCCGTCTGACTGGGCAGCAGGCCCACCAGCGCGCGCTTGGCGAGACGCCCATGGCCGATCTCGCGCCGCTTGGTGAATCCATAGCGCCCGGTCTCGCCGGTGGCGTAGGGGGGCATGTTGTAGTGCATCATGAAGCGCTCGCGGTACTCGCCCGCCAGCGCGTCGATGATCTGCTCGTCGCGCCCGGTGCCCAGGGTCACGGTGACCAAGGCCTGCGTCTCGCCGCGCGTGAACAGCGCCGAGCCGTGGGTGCGTGGCAACACCCCGGTGCGAATGCTGATCGGGCGCACGGTGCGCGTGTCGCGGCCGTCGATGCGCGGCTCGCCATCCAAGATCTGGCTGCGCACGATGCTCGATTCCAGGTTGAAGCAGATGTCCTTCACCGCCTGGGCAGTCGGGCCGCCTTCCTTGCCGGCGCCGAGCGCCTCGAACACCTTCTTCCGGATGCCGTCGATCGCCTCCGAGCGCGCCTTCTTCTGCTTCAGGCGGAAGGCCTCGCGCAGCTCGACCTCGGCCATGTCCTTGATGCGCGCGATCAGCGCCTCGTCCTTGGCCGGCGCCTGCCAGACCCAGGCCGGCTTGGCGGCTTCCTCGGCTAATGAGTCGATGGCCTGGATCGCGGCCTGCATCTGCTGGTGGCCGAAGACCACCGCGCCGAGCATCACATCCTCGGGCAGTTCCAGCGCCTCGGACTCCACCATCATCACGCCAGCCTCGGTGCCCGCGACCACCAGGTTGAGCTTAGATTCCTTGATCTGGGCGGCGGTCGGGTTGAGCACGTACTGGCCGTCTAGGTAGCCGACGCGCGCGGCGCCGATCGGGCCGTTGAACGGCACGCCGGACAGGGTCAGGGCCGCCGAGACCGCGATCATCGCCGGGATGTCGGCGTCCACCTCCGGGTTGAGCGACAGCACCTGCGCCACCACCTGGACTTCGTTGTAGAAGCCATCCGGGAACAGCGGCCGGATCGGGCGGTCGATGAGGCGCGAGGTCAGCGTCTCCTTCTCGGTCGGCCGGCCTTCGCGCTTGAAGAAGCCGCCCGGGATCTTGCCCGCGGCATAGGCCTTCTCGGCGTAGTCGACCGTAAGGGGGAAGAAATCCTGTCCCGGCTTGGCATTCTTGGCGGCGGTGACCGCCGCGAGCACCACGGTGTCCTCCATGGTGATCAGGACGGCGCCATGCGCCTGGCGGGCGATTTCGCCGGTCTCCAGCGTGACCTGGTGCTGGCCGTAGGTGAATGTTTTCTTGATCGGGCTCAAGGGCGTTCCTTTGTGTGCGGGCGGAAACGACAAGCGCTCATCGGCCGATGAGCGCTCTCGCTAAGGCATTCTGGAAATGGAGGGTTTACTTGCGCAGGCCAAGGCGCTCGATCACCGAGCGGTACTTGTCCGCGTCCTTGCGCTTCAGGTAGTCCAGCAGCTTGCGACGCTGGCTGACGAGCTTGAGCAGGCCGCGGCGCGAATGGAAATCCTTCACGTGGGTCTTGAAATGCTCGGCGAGGCCGTTGATGCGCTCGGTCAGGAGGGCAATCTGGACTTCGGGCGATCCGGTGTCATTCCCGGCGCGCTGGTACTGCTTGACCACTTGCGCCTTCTGCGCAACCTGCAAACTCATCTTCGTTTCTCTGGGCTCGTTTGGTGAGGCGCGCATTTTAGCCGAGAACGCCCCGGATTAACAAGTTTTTCTTGCTTTTTCAGCCGGTTGCGCCCTGCCGGGCGCGCTGCGACAACAGCCTGAGCGGGCGCAGCCTTCGGTCCAGGCCGACTTCGCCGACGCCTAGCAGCGCGCCGTCGTGCCCCAGCACTCTGCAGGCCTGGGCCGGTTCCATGGCTGCCGGCACGGCCTGCCCCTGGGTGAAGCGCAGCGCCTCCTCCGCGCCCAAGCTGGCCACGGGCAGCATCGCCAGCATGCTGTCCGCGGGCCGCAAACAGGCCTGCCGGTCCGCCTCGTCCATGGCCCGGAACCGCTCCAGGCTCACCGCCTCGGCGATCGTGAAGGCCCCCGACCCCGACCTGCGCAGCGCCTCCAGGTGGGCGCCCGTGCCAAGGACTGCGCCCAGGTCTGCCGCGAGCTGCCGGATGTACGTTCCCTTGCTGCAGCGCACGCACAGGCGCAGCAGGTCCTCGTTTCGCTCCAGCAGCGCAAGCTGGTGGATCGTCACCTGGCGCGCTTCGCGTTCAACCGACTTGCCGGCGCGGGCAAGTTCGTACAAGGGCCTGCCCTCGCGCTTGAGCGCCGAGTACATCGGCGGCACTTGCGTGATCTCGCCCCGGAAGCGCGCCAGTGCTGCGGCAACCTGCGCATCGTCGAGTGCAACCACCCGCCGCTCCAGCACTTCGCCCTCGGCGTCCCCGGTGGCGGTCCGCACGCCGAGCCGCACCGAAGCGAGGTAGCTCTTGTCGGAATCCAGGCCGAAGCGGGCGAATCTCGTCGCTTCGCCGAAGAGCAGTGGCAGCAGGCCCGAGGCGAGCGGATCCAGGGTGCCGGCATGGCCGGCCTTCGCCGCCGCCAGCAGCCGCCTGGCCTCCTGCAGGGCAGCGTTGGAGGAGATCCCCACGGGCTTGTCCAGCAGGAGGATGCCGTCGACCACGCAGCACTTCATGCAGCTGTCAGCCCTTGCGTGGGACGACGCTGTCGATCAGGCGCGAGAGGCGGTCGCCCCGCGCCACCGACTCGTCATAGGCGAAGCGCAAGGTCGGGGCGGAATAGATCTTGAGGCGCTGCGCCAGCTGCGATCGCAGCAAGCCAGAGGCGCGCGCAAGGGCCTCGCTGGCGCCGGCGGCTCGCGTCTCCTCGAGGCAGGTGAAATGGACCACGGCACGGCTGCAATCGGGTGACATGTCGACCGCGGTGAGCGTCACCATGCCCAGGCGCGGATCGCGCAACTCCCGGGCGAGGATCACCGAGAGCTCGCGCTGCACCTGGTCGGCGACCTTGCGCGCCCTGCCCGAGCGCCACGCCATGGCGGTCCTAGAGGGACCGCGCGACTTCGAGGACTTCGAACACCTCGAGCTGGTCGCCGGCCTTCAAGTCCTGGTGGTTCTTCAGCGACAGGCCGCACTCGAAGCCTGACTTGACCTCGCGCACGTCGTCCTTGAAGCGCTTGAGGGCGTCGATGTCGCCGGTATGGATCACCACGCTGTCGCGCAGCACCCGCACCTGGGCGCCGCGCTTGACCAGGCCGTCGGTGACGTAGCAGCCGGCCACGGTTCCCACCTTGGAGATGCGGAACACCTGGCGCACCTCGAGCGTGCCGAGGACGCTTTCCCTGCGCTCCGGGGCCAGCATTCCGGTCAGGGCGGCCTTCACTTCCTCGACCGCTTCGTAGATCACGTTGTAGTAGCGCACGTCGACGCCGGAGGACTCGATGAGCTTCCTCGCGGTGGCGTCGGCCCGGGTGTTGAAGCCGACGATCACGGCGCGCGAGGCCATCGCCAGGTTGACGTCGGATTCGGTGATACCGCCGACGCCGGCGTGGACCACGCTCACCTGCACCTCCTCGGTCGACAGGCGCGTCAGCGCGTGCGCCAGCGCCTCCTGCGAACCCTGCACGTCGGCCTTGATCAGCAGCGCGAGGGACTTCTTGCCCTCCTCGCCCATGGTCGCCATCATGTTCTCGAGCTTGGTGGCTTGCTGCTTGGCGAGCTTGACGTCGCGGTACTTGCCGGCGCGGAATATCGCCACCTCGCGCGCCTTGCGCTCGTCAGCCAGCGCCACCACCTCCTCGCCCGCGCGCGGCACCTCCGACAGGCCCTGCACCTCGACCGGGATCGACGGCCCGGCACTCTGCACCGGCCTGCCGTTCTCATCCAGCATGGCGCGCACCCGGCCGTAGACCGCGCCAGCGACGATGACATCGCCGCGCTTGAGCGTGCCGGACTGCACCAGCAGCGTCGCCACCGGGCCGCGGCCCTTGTCCAGTCGCGCCTCGATGACCGCGCCCTTCGCCGGCGCGTCGACCTGCGCCTTGAGCTCCTTCACCTCCGCCTGCAGCAGGATCTGTTCAAGCAGCTCGTCCACGCCCTGGCCCGTCTTGGCGGACACCGGCACCACCGGCGACTCGCCGCCGAGATCCTCCGGCACCACGCCATTGGCCAGCAGGTCCTGGCGCACCTTCTCGGGGTTGGCCTCGTGCTTGTCGATCTTATTGATCGCCACCACCAGCGGCACCCCGGCCGCCTTGGCGTGCGCAATGGCCTCGATGGTCTGCGGCATGGCGCCGTCGTCCGCCGCGACCACCAGCACCACGATGTCGGTGACCTTGGCGCCGCGCGCCCGCATCGCCGTGAAGGCCTCGTGGCCGGGGGTATCGAGGAAGGTGATAACGCCGCGCGGGGTCTCAACGTGGTAGGCGCCGATGTGCTGCGTGATGCCGCCCGCCTCCCCCGAGGCGACCTTGGTGCGGCGGATGTAATCGAGCAGCGAGGTCTTGCCATGGTCGACGTGGCCCATGACGGTCACCACCGGCGGACGCGGCAGGAGCGCCGCGGCGCTCTGCTCGCTGGTGTGCACCAGGTCGGCTTCCGGATCATCCAGTCTCGCCGCCTTGGCGGTGTGGCCCATCTCCTGCACCACGATCATCGCGGTTTCCTGGTCCAGGGCCTGGTTGATGCTGACCATGGAGCCCAGTTGCATCAGGACCTTGATCACCTCGGCGGCCTTCACCGCCATGCGGTGCGCGAGCTCGCCCACAGTGATGGTCTCCGGCACCGCGATCTCGCGCACCACCGGCTCCGAGGGCTGCGCCAACGCCGGCTCCCCGGAGACCTGCACCGAACCGCCGCGGCCGTGGCGCGAGCCGCCGCGACCGTGCCAGCCGGCGACGCCGCCGCCCATGTCGCCACGGGTCTTCATCGCCCGGCGTCGCACGCCGTCGTCCCGCAGCACGGTGGTCTTGACCTTCTTCGCCTTCCTGTCGGCCGGCTTCGCCTCGCCCGTCTTGGGCGCGTGCAGCGTGCCCTCCTTTGCCGGCGCAGGCCCAGGCGCCGGCACCTGAGCCGCCGGCGCCTGGGCCTGCGCCGCCCGCTGCGCCTCGCGCTGCAGGGTTTCGCGCTTCTCGCGTTCCTGCTTCTCGCGCAGCTCGGCGGCCTGGATGTCCGATAGCGCCTGGTGGCGCTTCTGTTCCTGCTCGCGCAGGGCCAGTTCGCGCGGGTCGAGCGTGGGCGCACGGGGCGCCGCGGCTGCGGGCGCCGGCGCGGGTTCCGGTGCAGGTTCCGGCGCGGCAGCGAGCGGCGATGGCGGTGGTTCCGCGGCGGCCTTGGCCAGCTCGTTCGGGTCGCGCTTGACGAACACGCGCTTCTTGCGCACCTCGACCTGGATGGTGCGCGCCTTGCCGGAGGCGTCCGATTTCTTGATCTCGCTGGTCTGCTTGCGCGTCAGCGTGATCTTGTTCTTGGCCTCCGCGGAGCCGTGCGCCTTGCGCAGGTACTCCAGCAGCCGCGACTTGTCCTGCTCGGTGAGCGAATCCTCGGGCACGCGCTTTTGCACGCCGGCGGCGCGGAGCTGCTCGAGCAGCAACGAAGGCGGGACTTTCAGTTCGCTGGCGAACTGCGCGACGCTGGTCTGGACCACGTTACGCGGCCTCCTTGGTTTGCGGCGCCAGCGGAGCCTCGGCGGCGAACCAGTGCGCGCGCGCCGCCATGATCAGCTTCTTGGCGCGCTCCTCGTCCAGGCCGGTCAGCTCGGCGAGCTCGTCCACCGCGAGGTCGGCGAGGTCGTCGCGGGCCTTGATCCCGCCCTTGGCGAGCTTGGCCGCGAGCTGCGAGTCCATGCCCTCCAGCCTGAGCAGTTCCGGATCCACGCCATCGAGACTTTCCTCGCTTGCGATCGCCTGCACCAGCAGCGCGTTGCGGGCCCGGCTGCGCAGCTCGTTCACGATGTTCTGGTCAAAGGCGTCGATTTCCATCATTTCGTTGATCGGCACGTAGGCGACTTCCTCCAGCGTGGCGAAACCCTCTTCGATCAGGATCGCCGCCACCTCCTCGTCCACGTCCAGCTTCTCCATGAACAGGTTCTTGAGCCGCGCGCCCTCCTCCTGCTGCTTCTTGGAGGATTCCTCCTCGGTCATCAGGTTGATGGTCCAGCCGGTGAGTTCAGAGGCGAGGTGCACGTTCTGCCCGCCGCGGCCGATGGCGATGGCGAGGTTCTCCTGGTCCACCACCACGTCCATGGCGTGCTTTTCCTCGTCCACCAGGATCGAGCTCACTTCGGCGGGCGCCAGCGCGCCGATCACGAACTGCGCAGGGTCGGCCGACCAGAGCACGATGTCGACGCGCTCGCCGGCAAGTTCCTGCGTCACCGCCTGCACGCGCGAACCGCGCATGCCGACGCAAGTACCGATCGGGTCGATGCGGCGGTCGCTGGTGAACACCGCGATCTTGGCGCGGATGCCGGGGTCGCGGGCGGCGGACTTGATCTCCAGCAGCCTTTCCTCGATCTCCGGCACCTCCAGCTCGAACAGCTTCATGATGAACTGCGGCGCGGTGCGCGAAAGGATCAGCTGGGGTCCGCGCACGCCGCGCTCGATCTTCATCACCCAGGCCCGCACCCGGTCGCCGACGCGCAGGTTCTCCTTCGGGATCATCTGCTCGCGAGGCAGCAGCGCCTCGAGGCGCCCGGACTCGACGATGGCGCTGCCACGCTCCATGCGCTTGACCGTCCCGGTGACCAGCTCGTCGCCGCGCGACAGGAAGTCGTTCAGGATCTGCTCGCGCTCGGCATCCCGGATCCGCTGCAGGATCACCTGCTTGGCGGTCTGCGCGCCGATGCGGCCGAACGGCACGTTCTGGATCGGCTCCTCGATGACATCATCGAGCTTGGCGTCGGGCTTGCGATCCTGCGCCTCCTCGACCGACAGCATCTGGGCGTTGATCCAGTCCGGCGCGTCGTCGGGCAGTACCCGCCAGCGGCGGAACGCCTGGTAGTCGCCGGTGTCGCGGTCGATCGCGACGCGCACGTCGACGTCCTCGGCGAAGCGCTTCTTGGTCGCGGAGGCGAGCGCGAGCTCCAGCGCCCCGAACACGACGTCGCGGTTCACGTTCTTCTCGCGCGCCAGCGCGTCCACCAGCTGCAAAATTTCCCGGCTCATTTACCGCCTCTTGTGCAGGTTGCGTTGCGGCAGGTCCGGCGCCAGCCGGGCCCGCTGTATTGCATCCAGTTCCAGCGCCATCTGGCGGCCGTCGACCTCCAGCACGGCCAGCCCGTCTTTCGCGCCCCGCAGGATCCCGGAGAAGCGCTTGCGCCCATCGGCATCCGGCACCCTCAGCCGCACATCCGCCTTGTGCCCCGCGAAACGCGCGAAGTCCTGCGCCTTGCGCAGCGGGCGATCCAGCCCGGGGGAGGACACCTCCAGCCTGTCGTATTCCACGCCCTCGACCGCAAACAGGTGCATCAGGTGGCGGCTGACGCTCGCGCAGTCCTCGACGTTGATTCCACCCCCGCCTTGCGGCCGGTCGATGAATATCCGCAGCAACTGCCCGTGGTTGGACAGCTGCATCTCGACCAGCTCGAAACCCAGCCCCGCCAGGGTCGGCTCTACGATGTCCGCCAAAGCCGCCATCCGCGCCTGCCTTTAGCCTGCTCTGCCCGCTGCTGAAACAAAAAATGGGCCGAAGCCCATTACCTTGAAACATTTGAAGTTTAACAGGTTTTCGCTAGCCGGACAATGCGCCAGGGCTAGCGCCGCGCAACCTTCAGGAACGAGGCCACCAGGGCGGGGCTGGCCTCGACCCAGCGCCCGGGGGTCAGGTCCGAGGGCAGCGCCGCAGGGCCGAAGCGCCGGCGGACCAGCCGGCTCACCGGGTGGCCGAGGGACTCGAACATGCGCCGCACCTCGCGGCTGCGGCCTTCGCGGATCACCACCTGGTACCAGCGATTGAGGCCCCCGTCGGTGGCGCGCGGCAGCGGGGCGATCCGGGCAAAGCGCGCCGGACCGTCCGCCAGCGTCACGCCCTCGCACAAGCGCTTCTGCTCCTGGAGGGTCAACTCGCCCTTCACGCGCGCATGGTATTCGCGATCCACGCCGTGCCTGGGGTGCATGAACCGGTTGGCCAGCTCGCCGGAGTCGGTGAACAGCAGCAGGCCGGCGCTGTTCAGGTCGAGGCGCCCGATGGACACCCAGCGCCCGTGGGCGAGCGGCGGCAGGCGCGCGAATACCGTGGCCCTGCCCTCAGGATCGGAGCGGGTCACCAGTTCGCCGACCGGCTTGTGATAGAGCAGCAGGCGCGGCGCGACCGCGGGCACCGCGGCGGCGACCGGCTTTCCGTCGACCGCGATCACTGCGCCGGGCAGCGCGCGGTCGCCCAGTTTCGCGACCTTGCCATCCACGCTGACCCGCCCGTCGCTGATCCAGACTTCGATCGCACGGCGCGAGCCCAGGCCCGCGGCGGCCAGCAGCTTCTGCAGCCGCTCCCCCCCGGGTCTAATCGGCGGCAGGTTGGGCAGGAGCGGACTGGGTCGTGACCGGCGCGGGGGCCGGGGTCGGGTCCAGCTCAAGGGTGCGCGCGACCTCCTCGAGCGGCGGCAGCTCCTGCAGCGACACCAGGCCGAGGTCGTTGAGGAAGGACTGCGTCGTGGCGTAGAGCGCCGGGCGCCCCGGCGTGTCGCGGTGGCCGACGACGTCGATCCAGCCGCGGCTCTCCAGCGTCTGCATGATCTGGGCCGAAACCGCGACGCCGCGGATGTCCTCGATGTCGCCGCGGGAAACCGGCTGGCGGTAGGCGATGATCGCCAGCGTTTCCATCACCGCGCGCGAGTAGCGCGGCGGCTTCTCGGGATTGAGCCGTTCCAGAAACGACTGGAACTCGGGCCGGGTCTGGAATCGCCAGCCGCCGGCCAGGTTCACCAGCTCGACCGCGCGACCGGACCATTGCTCGCGCAGTTCGCCCAGCAGGCGGCGCAGGGTGTCCGGGCCGATCTGGTCCTCGAACAGGCGCTTCAGCTCCGCGAGGGACACCGGTTCCTGCGAGGCGAGCAGCGCGGCCTCGATGACGCGTTTGGCTTCAGCCGGGCTGAGCATGGGCGATTCTGGCGTAGATCGGGGCGAAACTGCCCGACTGGGTGATTTCGATCAGGGTCTCGCGCGCCAGCTCCAGCAGCGCGAGCAGCGTGACCACGAGCACGGCGACGCCGCGGGCGGGGTCGAACATCTCGCCGAACTCGAGCACGCGGTGCTCCTTCAGCTGGCGCAGGATGCGGCTCATGTGCTCGCGCACCGACAGCTGCTCGCGCGACACCTTGTGGTGGGCGCTCAGCCGCGCGCGGTGCAGCAGCGAGCGCCAGGCCTCGGCAAGATCGCGGGGGTGCACCTCGGGCAGCTTCGCGGCCGTGGTGCGCTCGACGTACACCGCCACCGCGAGCAGGTCGCGGCCCAGTTGCGGCAGCTCGTCCAGCTTCTGCGCGGCCAGCTTCATGCGCTCGTACTCCAGCAGGCGGCGCACCAGCTCGGCGCGCGGGTCCTGCTCCTCGGCCGCGACCACCGCCGGCTGCGGCAGCAGCATGCGCGACTTGATCTCGATCAGCATCGCCGCCATGACCAGGTATTCGGCCGCAAGCTCGAGGTTCTTGGCCCGCATCAGGTCGACGTACTCCAGGTACTGGCGCGTCAGCGGCGCCATCGGGATGTCGAGGATGTTCAGGTTCTGCTTGCGAATCAGGTACAGCAGCAGGTCGAGCGGCCCCTGGAAAGCCTGCAGCATGATCTCGAGCGCATCCGGCGGAATGTAGAGGTCGGTCGGCATCTCGGCGAGCGGCTCACCGTAGATGCGCACCACGTTGGTGGCGAGGACCGCCGGCTGCGCAGGGCCGGCCGCGACGGGGTCAGTCATAGCCCAGCCCCATCGCCTCGCGCACCTCGCGCATGGTCTCGGTGGCGAGCTGGCGCGCCTTGTCGCAACCATCGGCAAGCAGGTTCTTCACCAGCGTCGGGTCATCGAGGTAGGGCTGGGCGCGCTCGCGCATCGGCGCCAGTTCCGCCAGCATGGCCTCGATCAGCGGCTGCTTGCACTCCAGGCAGCCGATGCCGGCCGTGGTGCAGCCCTTCAGCACCCACTGCCGACGCTCCTCGTCAGAATACACTTGGTGCAGCGCCCACACCGGACACTTCATCGGGTTGCCGGGATCGGCGCGCTTCACGCGCGCCGGATCCGTGGGCATGGTGCGGATCTTCTTCGTCACCGCTTCCGGTGCCTCGCGCAGACCGATGGCGTTACTGTAGGACTTGGACATCTTCTGCCCGTCAAGGCCGGGCATCTTCGAGGCCTCGGTCAACACCGCCTCGGGCTCGACCAGGATGCGTCGGCCGCTGCCCTCCAGCCAGCCGTAGAGGCGCTCCCGGTCGCCACGCGGCTGGCTCTGCTGCTCCTCGAGCAGGGCCCGCGCCCGGTTGAGCGCGTCGGCGTCTCCGCTCTCGAGGAATCTGGTGCGCAACTCGTTGAACAGGCGCGCCTTCTTCGAGCCCAGCTTCTTCACCGCGGCCTTCGCCTTGTCCTCGAACCCCGCCTCCCGGCCATAGAGGTGGTTGAAACGGCGCGCGACCTCTCGGCTGAACTCGACGTGCGGCACCTGATCCTCGCCCACCGGGACGTACTGGGCGCGGTAGATGAGAATGTCGGCCGCCTGCAGCAGCGGGTAGCCCAGGAAGCCGTAGGTGGTGAGGTCCTTGTCGGCCAGCTTTTGCTGCTGGTCCTTGTAGGTCGGCACGCGCTCCAGCCAGCCAAGCGGCGCCATCATGGACAGCAGCAGGTGCAGCTCGGCGTGCTCGGGGACCAGCGACTGCACGAACAGCGTCGCCTGGTTGGGATCGACGCCGGCGGCGAGCCAGTCCACCACCATGTCGTGCGCGCTGCGGGTGATGTCGCCCGGGCGCTCGTAATCCGTGGTCAGCGCGTGCCAGTCGGCGACGAAATACAGGCATGAATACTCGGCCTGGAGCTTGACCCAGTTCTTGAGCACGCCATGGTAGTGGCCCAGGTGCAGCGCGCCCGTGGGGCGCATTCCGGAGAGGACTCGGGTTTCGAACATCTCAGCTGCTCGCTATGGCTCGAAGCAGCTCGAACGCAAGCTGGTTGAGCGGCTGGAACAGGCCGGCGATGAAGCGGCCGTTGTTGACCGTGGAGTCGTAGATGCCGAATACCGCGAACGCCATGAAGAAGTAGGAACCGAGCGCCTCCGTGCGGCCGAACACCGTCGCCATCGGCGCCGGCAGGATCCCGACCAGGATGCGACCGCCGTCCAGCGGCAGAATCGGCAGCAGGTTGAACGCCATGATCACCAGGTTGACGACGACGCCGGCCATCGCCAGCCGCAGCAGGAATTCGGCCGCCGGCCCGGCGGGCAGTTCGACCCCGGCACGCAGCACGGCGGCCCAGACCAGCAGCATGGCCAGGTTTGCGACCGGCCCCGCGGCAGCCACCAGCGCCATATGCAGCCTGGGTTTCCTCAACGCCGAGTAGTTGACCGGAACCGGCTTGGCCCAGCCGAACGCGAACTTGCCCCCCGTCGCGAGCAGCAGCAGCGCCGGAACGATCATGGTGCCCATCAGCTCGACGTGGCGCACCGGATCGAGGCTGATTCGCCCCTGTGCAAAGGCGGTCATGTCGCCGAAGTGGCGCGCGACGTAGCCGTGCGCCGCCTCGTGCAGCGTGATCGCGAACAGGACCGGGAGCGCGTAGATGGCGACGGTTTGAGCAAGTTGGCTGACGTCCATCTAGGCGGCGAATTTTATCAGACGCTCGGCCCCCTTACCTTGCCGGACCACCACCGGCCTGGCGCAGCAGGGGCTTCTGCGGATGGGTCGGATGGCTTGGGAAGTACTGCGCCATTCAGGGCCCGCTACAGAAATCCTCGATCAGCCGCGCCACCTGCTCGGGCTGGTCGTGATGCAGCATGTGCCCGGCGCCGGCGACGGTGTGGAACCTCAGCCTGGCGAAGGCGGCGCGGCGCTCGGCCAGTTCCTCCGGCGAGAGCCTCATGCGCATGCGCGTCTCCGACTCGGCAGCTTCGACCCAGAGCACCGGCGCAGAGACACGCGACCAGCAGGCGCGCGCCTCCTCCAGCCGGGACAGCGTGGCGTTGAGCAGCTTGTGCGCCGGATCGCTGCGCAGGACCACGCCCCCGCCTTCGACCTCGCGCCCCCAGTGCCGCGCCAGGAATTGCGCCCGCTCGCGCGTCAGGCGGCGGTTATTGCCCTGCAGCCGGTCCGCGAGCTCATCGTAGCTCGCATAGGGCCGCCAGCCGGGCGCCGCCCGGAGTTCCTCCAGCCAGCGCTCATAGCGCTTGGGCGCCTGCTCGGGCCGCGTCGCCGGCATGCCGAAGCCCTCCAGGTTCACGAACCGCGCGACCCGCCCCGGGCGGATGCCCGCATAGAGGCCGCCGACGTTGCCGCCGAGGCTGTGGCCGACGAGGTTCACCGGCGCCGCGGGCTGGATCCGGTCCAGGATCGCGTCCAGGTCGCCGATGTAGTCCGGGAACCAGTAGCAGTCGGCCCCGCTCCACTGGCTCAGGCCGTAGCCGCGCCAGTCCGGGGCGTACACGTCCCAGTCCGGTTGCAGCGCGTCCACCAGGAACTGGAACGAAGCCGAGACGTCCATCCAGCCGTGCAGCAGGAACAGGCGGCGCGACGGCTCGCCCTGCCAGTGGCGCAGGTGATAGCGCAGGCCGCGGATGTCGAGAAAGGTCGATTCGCTGTGCCGCATGGCGGGCGCTATGATACCGGCCAGCCATGCCCATCTACTCGCTCGGGGAACGCCGCGTCGAATTCCGCGGCGACCATCACTACATCGCCCCCGATGCCACCCTCGCCGGCTCCATCGTGCTGGAGGACGAGGTCAGCGTCTGGTTCGGGGTCATGATCCGGGCCGACAACGACCACATCCACATCGGCGCGCAAACCAACATCCAGGACGGCTCGGTGCTGCACGTCGACCCGGGCTTCCCGATGAGGCTCGGTCGCGGCGTCACCATCGGCCACAAGGTGATGCTGCACGGCTGCAGCGTCGGCGACGGCGCGCTGGTGGGCATCAACAGCGTGGTGATGAACGGCGCCAGAATCGGCGCCGGCAGCCTGATCGGCGCCAACTCCCTCATCGCCGAGGGCAAGGAAATCCCGCCCGGGGTGCTGGTGATGGGCTCGCCGGGCAAGGTGGTGCGCGAGTTGAGCGCACAGGAGAAGGAGCGCCTGCCGCTGATCGCGGCAGGCTATGTGGCGCGCTCGCGCCAGTTCCGGGCGGAACTGAGGCAGCAGCTGCTGCCGCCCTCGGCGCGCTGAGCTATTTGGGCGCCATCCGGATGGCGCCATCCAGGCGGATGGTCTCGCCGTTCAGCATCTCGTTCTCGACGATCTGGCGCGCCAGCTGCGCGTACTCGGGCGCGCGCCCGAGACGCGGCGGGAACGGGACCATTCTGCCCAGGGACTCGCGCACTTCCTGCGGCATGCCCATCAGCATCGGGGTCTCGAAGATGCCCGGGGCGATGGTGCAGACGCGGATGCCGTTACGCGACAGGTCGCGCGCGATCGGCAGGGTCATGCCGACGATGCCGCCCTTGGAGGCCGAGTACGCTGCCTGCCCGATCTGGCCGTCATAGGCCGCGACCGAGGCGGTGTTGATGATCACGCCGCGCTCCCCGGCGGCGTTCGGGCCGGCGTTGGCCATGGCGAAGGCCGCCAGCCGGATCATGTTGAAGCTGCCGATCAGGTTGATGCCGATCAGCCTGCTGAAGTGCGCCAGGCTGTGCGGGCCGTCCTTGCCGATGGTGCGCTCGGCGCTGCCGATGCCGGCGCAGTTGACCAGCACGTGCAGGCCGCCGAAGGCCTGCGCCGCCGCGTCCACCGCGGCCTTGGCATCGGCTTCGGAGGTGACGTCGCATTTCACGAAGCGCCCGCCCAGTTCCTTCGCCAGCTTCTCGCCCGCCTCGAGCTGCAGGTCGGCGATCAGCACCTTAGCACCGCTCTCGGCCGCCATGCGCGCCGTCGCCGCGCCCAGGCCCGAGGCGCCGCCGGTGATGAGGAACACGCTGTTCTTGATCTGCATCGCAACTCCCGCTCGAGAGGAACGCGGATGCTAAAGCGTTCCGGGGGGCATATCAACATGCGGTCGCGCCCTCCGTATAATGGTTGGAACCCCAAACAAAACCGCCATGAGCCTTTCTTTCGACACCGCACCGGAGGACCTGTACACGCGCGAAGGCCTCGCTCGCCTTGATGCACGCTTCCTGGGTTTTGTTGGCGAGTCGGATGCCACGCTGCGCGGCCGGCTGGAGGCGGCCCGGAACGATCCGGCCGCGCTGGCCGCGAAAGCGCAATCCGAGTTGATCATCGCGCTTGCCCCGCACCTGGAGGATTTCCTCGCCCGGCTGTTCGGCATCCTTCCCGAGGCGCAAGCGCTGGCCGCGCGCCACCATGAGCTCGCCCCGCTTTATTCGGTCAAGCGGCTATTCGTGCAGCGGCGCGCGCTGCACAAGGTGAAGCCGGAAGACCTCTCGCCAGAGGGCTTTGCCTTCACCACCGAGCTGGATTTCGCCAACCGCGTCACCGCGTGGCTGGCGGAGGAGGCGGCGAACGCCGCACAGCTGGAAGGCGCGGCGCGCTACGCGGCCTGGGCGGTGTCGACGCCCGAGGGCAAGGCGAAGCACCGCACCGGGGTCCTGTTCAAGACCCCGGCCAAGCTGGATTTCATGCGCCTGGTGCCGGTCCACACCGACGGCACTGGCGGCTACGCGCGGCACAGCCTGGCGCACCTGCGCCAGCGCGACGGCTTCGCGCTCACCGATCCGGGCACCGACCTCGCCGGCGCGCTGGACCAGGCCAATTACTGCATCTGGTGCCACGAGCAGGGAAAGGATTCCTGCTCGAAAGGACTGAAGGACAAGGCACCTTCGAGGGAATTCAGAAAGACCGTGTTCAGGGTCACCCTCGCCGGCTGCCCGCTGGAGGAGAAGATCTCCGAGTTCCACCTGGTGAAGAGCCGCGGCCAGCCGCTGGCAGCGCTGGCCATCATCTGCGTCGACAACCCGATGGTGGCGGCCACCGGCCACCGCATCTGCAACGACTGCATGAAAGCCTGTATCTACCAGAAGCAGGCGCCGGTGGACATCCCGCAGGCCGAGACCCGCACGCTGAAGGACGTGCTGGAGCTGCCCTGGGGTTTCGAGATCTACTCGCTGCTCACGCGCTGGAACCCGCTCAACCTGCACCGCCCCCTGCCCCGGCCTGACAGCGGCCGCAAGGTCCTGGTGGTGGGCCTGGGTCCGGCCGGCTTCACGCTGGCCCACCACCTGATGAACGACGGCCACAGCGTGGTCGCCATCGACGGCCTCAAGATCGAGCCCCTGCCCGCGGCGCTGGTGCAGGGCGCCGGGCTGCTGCGCGATGCCGCGGGCCTGCAGGAGCCGCTGCAGGACCGCGTCATGGCGGGGTTCGGCGGCGTGGCCGAGTATGGCATCACCGTGCGCTGGGACAAGAACTTCCTCAAGCTGATCCGGTTGCTGCTGGAGCGGCGGCGGGAATTCTCGATGTTCGGCGGCGTGCGCTTCGGCGGCACGCTGACCCTTGAGGACGCCTGGGACCTGGGCTTCGACCATGTGGCGCTGTGCATCGGTGCGGGCAAGCCCACGATGCTCGACATCCCCAACGGCCTTGCCCGCGGCGTGCGCGCCGCGTCCGATTTTCTCATGGCGCTGCAGCTGACCGGCGCGGCCAAGGCCGATGCCATCGCCAACATGCAGCTGCGCCTGCCGGTGGTCGTGGTGGGCGGCGGACTGACCGCCATCGACACCGCGACCGAGTCCCTCGCCTACTACACCTTGCAGGTGGGGAAATTCCTCGACCGCTATGAGGCGCTCGCCGCGCAGTCGGGCGAGGACAAGGTGCGCGAGCACTGGGACGACCAGGAGCGCGAGATCGCCGAGGAATACCTCGCCCATGCGCGCGCCCTGCGCCAGGCGCCACCGCAGGACCGCATCCGCCTGCTGCAGAAATGGGGCGGGGTCACCATCGCCTACCGCCGGCGACTGGTCGACAGCCCCTCCTACACCCTGAACCACGAGGAAGTGGAGAAGGCGCTGGAGGAAGGCATCTGGTTCGCCGAGGGATTGACGCCGGTCGCGGTGGACGTGGACAACTACGGCGCGGTGCGCGGCATGCGGCTCCAGTCGGCCGACGGCAAGCAACACTGGCTGCCCGCCCACACCGTCTTTGTCGCCGCCGGGACACAGCCCAATACCGTGCTCGCCCGCGAAGACGCCGGCCACTTCCGCCTCGAGGGCAAGTATTTCGCCGCCTGCGACGAGGAAGGCCGGCCGGTGAAGCCACAGCCCTCGGCCTCGAAGCCGGAGACGGCGAACGTGCTGCTGGCGCGCGCGGCCGACGGGCGCTTCGTCAGCTACTTCGGCGACGTGCACCCGTCGTACTTTGGCAACGTCGTCAAGGCCATGGGCTCGGCCAAGCAGGGCTACCCCGTGGTGTCGGGCGTGCTGGGCAGGCGCGCGCCGGCCTCCGGGCAATCGCGCCAGGCTTTTGTCGATGGCCTGAAGGACAAGCTGCTCGCACGCGTCGAGCGCGTGGAGCGTCTCACCCCCAGCATCGTTGAAGTCGTGGTGCGCGCGCCGCTGGCGGCGCAGAAGTTCCGGCCGGGCCAGTTCTATCGCCTGCAGAACTTCGAGACCCTGGCGCCGGTGGCCAGGGGCACCCGCCTGCAGATGGAAAGCCTGGCCCTCACCGGCGCCTGGGTGGATCGCGACCGGGGCCTGGTGTCGACGATCGTGCTGGAGATGGGCGGCTCCTCCGACCTGTGCGCCCTGCTCAGGCCGGGCGAGCCGGTGATCCTGATGGGCCCGACCGGCTCGCCGACCGAGATTGCGGGCGGCGAGACGGTGGTCCTGTGCGGCGGCGGCCTGGGCAATGCGGTGCTGTTCTCCATCGGGCAGGCGTTCCGCGCCGCCGGCTCGAGGGTGCTGTATTTCGCCGGCTACAAGAAGGTGATCGACCGCTACAAGGTCGCGCAGATCGAGAACGCCGCCGACGTCGTGGTCTGGTGCTGCGACGAGCAGCCGGGCTTCCAGCCGCGCCGGCCGCAGGATCGCGCCTTCGTCGGCAACATCGTGCAGGCAATGGAGTGGTACGCCAGCGGCCGGCTCGGCGAGCAGGCGCTCGCCATGCGCGAGGCGGACCGCCTCATCACCATCGGCTCGGACCGGATGATGGCGGCGGTAGCACGGGCCCGCCACGACGTGCTCAAGGCGCACCTGAAGGCGGGGCACTTCGCTATCGGCTCCATCAACTCCCCGATGCAATGCATGATGAAGGAAATCTGCGCGCAGTGCCTGCAGCCGCACCGCGACCCGGCCACCGGCCAGACCAGCTACGTGTTCTCGTGCTTCAACCAGGACCAGGACCTGGACCGGGTGGACTTCAAGGCCCTCAACGAGCGCCTGAAGCAGAACTCGCTCGCCGAGAAGCTGAGCGCCGGCTGGCTGAAGCATTGCCTCCCGGCGCTGGGCAAGGCGAGGGGCCCGGTGTAGCCGATCCGGTTACATCGCGGCGGTACTTGACAAGCTATACAAAGATTATATAATGTTTGTATATGTCCAAGGTCAAGTCCAGAATCAGCACCTTCTCCGCCACGCCGCGGGACCTGGACATGCTCGACGTGGTGGCCCGCTACCACGGCACCAACAAGAGCGCAACCATCGTCAGCCTGGTGCGCCGGGAGTTCTGGCGCGCCTTCCCGGGCGGGACCGACAAGATCCGGCCCGATCGCGGCGCCAAGGTGGAGGACGGCAAATGAGATCCCTGCTGCTGCTCGCCCTGCTCACCGCATCGAGCGCGTTCGCCCAGCCGATCCGCATCGGCGAGCTGAACAGCTACAAGGTGTTCCCCGCGTTCCTGGAGCCCTACAAGAAGGGCATGGAGCTCGCGGTGGAGGAGATCAACGCCGCCGGCGGCGTCCTGGGCCGCAGGCTCGAACTGGTGACGCGCGACGACGGCGGCACCCCGGGCGACGCGGTGCGCGTCGCCGAGGAGTTGATCACGCGCGAGAAGGCGCACCTGCTCATGGGCACCTTCGCCTCCCACGTCGGCCTCGCGGTCGCGAACCTCGCCAACCAGCGCAAGGTGCTGTTCGTCGCCTCCGAACCCCTCACCGACAAAATAGTGTGGGAGAACGGCAACCGCTACACCTTCCGCCTGCGCCCTTCCACCTACATGCAGACCGCGATGCTGATCCCGGAAGCGGCGAAGCTGAAGAAGAAGCGCTGGGCCATCGTCTATCCGAACTACGAGTACGGCCAATCGGCGACGGCCTCCTTCAAGCGGCTGCTGAAGCAGGCGCAGCCGGAGGTCGAGTTCGTTGCCGAACAGGCGCCGCCGCTGGGCAAGATCGACGCCGGCGCCGTGGTGCAGGCGCTGGCCGACGCCAGGCCCGAGGCGATCTTCTCGTCGCTCTTCGCCGCCGACCTGCAGCGCTTCGTGCGCGAAGGCAACACCCGGGGCCTGTTCAAGGGGCGCGCGGTGTTCAACCTGCTCGCCGGCGAGCCGGAGTACCTGGACACGCTGAAGGACGAAACGCCGGAAGGCTGGTGGGTCACCGGCTACCCCTGGTCCGAGATCCGGACTCCGGCGCACCAGAAGTTCCTCGCCGCCTACCAGGCAAGGTGGAAGGATTATCCGCGCCAGGGCTCGGTCGTGGGCTACGCCGCCGTGCACTCGGTCGCGAACGCCATCCGGCGCGCGGGTTCGACGGATACCGAGAAGATGGTCGAGGCCCTAAAGGGCCTGGAGATGCCCACGCCCTTCGGCCCCATCGTGTGGCGCGCGCTGGACCACCAGTCCACCATGGGTGCCTACGTCGGCCAGCTGGCGCGCAAGGGCGGCAGGGGCGTGATGGTGAACTGGCGCTTCGCCGACGGCGCGAACTTCCTGCCGCCGTTCGAGGAGATCCGGGCCCTGCGCAAAGACTGACGCGTGAGCGCCACCTCCATCCTGCTCCAGTTCCTGAACGGACTGGCGGGCGCCTCCGCGCTGTTTCTCGTCGCCGCCGGGCTGTCGCTCATCTTCGGCGTCACCCGCATCGTCAATTTCGCCCACGGCTCCCTGGTGATGCTGGGCATGTACCTTGCCGTGGCCCTGTCGGAGGTGGTCGGCTTCTGGTGGGCCCTGCCCTGCGCCGCGCTGGCGGTGGCGGGGCTGGGCGCGCTGATCGAATCCGTCCTGCTGCGACGGCTCTATCGGGCGCCCGAGCTGCTGCAGCTGCTGGCGACCTTTGCCCTGGTGCTGATCATCCGCGACTACGCCTTGTGGCAATGGGGACCGGAGGACCTCCTCGGTCCCCGGGCGCCCGGAATGGCGGGCGCGGTCACGATCATCGGCCAGCCGTTTCCCGCCTACGACCTGTTCCTGATCGCGGTGGGCCCGGCCGTCCTGGGCGCGCTCTGGCTGCTGCTGACCCGCACGCGCTGGGGCACACTGGTGCGCGCAGCGACGCAGGACCGGGAGATGGCCTCGGCGCTGGGCGTCAACCAGCGCCTGCAGTTCACCTCCGTGTTCGCACTTGGCGCGCTGCTCGCCGGCCTGGGCGGGGCGCTACAGCTCCCGCGCGAGCCGGCGACGCTGAAGGTGGACCTGGCGGTCGTATCGGATGCGTTCGTGGTCGTGGTCGTGGGCGGGTTGGGCTCCCTTCCCGGCGCCTTTGTCGCGGCACTCCTCATCGCCGAGGTGAAGGCGTTCTGCATCGCGCTGGGCTACTCCAAGCTCACGCTGGTGGTGGAGTTCCTGATCATGGCGCTGGTGCTGGTATTGCGGCCCTGGGGCCTGATGGGCCGCATGCCCGCGCCGGCGCGCGGGCCCGCCGCCCTCGAGCCGCCCCTGGCGGCGCCATCGCCGCGCGTCCTGGCCGGCCTGTGCACGCTGCTCGCCGCGCTCGCCCTGGTCCCGCTCGCGACCACTGGCTTCACGCTGGTGCTGCTGACGGACATGCTGGTGTTCGCCCTGTTCGCCGTCAGCCTGCATTTCATCAGCGGGCCGGCCGGATTGCATTCCTTCGGCCATGCCGCCTATTTCGGTCTGGGCGCGTACGGCGCGGGCATCCTCGCCTTGCGTATCGGGGCGCCCATGGAACTGTCCCTCGCCACCGCGCCGTTGCTCGCCGGCGGCGGCGCACTGCTGTTCGGCTGGTTCTGCGTGCGCCTGTCCGGGATCTACCTCGCCATGCTCACGCTGGCGTTCGCCCAGATCGCCTGGTCGGTCGCGTTCCAGTGGGACGCGGTCACCGGCGGCTCCAACGGCCTGATCGGCATCTGGCCCGCGCCGTGGCTCGCCTCGAAGGCGGCGTATTTCTGGCTCGTGCTGGCGCTCGCCTGTGCCGCCATCGCGCTGCTGTGGCGCGCGCTGCACTCGCCCTTCGGTTATGCGCTGCGCGCGGCTCGCGATTCGCCGCTGCGCGCCGATGCCATCGGCATCGACGCGCGCGCGCTGCAATGGGCGGCGTTCACTGTTGCCGGCCTGTTCGCCGGCATTGCTGGGGCGCTGCACGCTTTTTCCAAGGGATCCATTTCGCCCGAATCCATGGCCGTGGCGCGCTCGGTGGACGGGCTGGTGATGGTGCTGCTGGGCGGCATCCAGACCCTGACCGGGCCGCTGTGGGGCGCGGCCCTGTTCACCTGGCTGCAGGATGCGCTGGCGCGCGGCTTCGACTACTGGCGCGCCGCGATCGGCTGCGTGATCCTCGCGCTCGTGCTCGCGCTGCCAGGCGGCCTGGGCAGCCTCGGCGGCCTGCTGAAGCGACAGGGCCGCGCATGAGCGTGCTGCAGGTGAGCGGCCTGTCCAAGTCCTTCGGCGGCGTGCACGCGGTGCGCAACGTGAGCTTCGCGGTCGTGGCGGGCGAGCTACTCGCCATGATCGGCCCCAACGGCGCAGGCAAGAGCACCTGCTTCAACCTCATCAACGGCCAACTCACCCCGGACGCGGGGCGGGTCCTGCTCGAGGGACGCTCGATCACCGGCCTGCCGCCGCGCGCCATCTGGCGCCTCGGGGTGGGCCGCACCTTCCAGGTCACCGCGACCTTCGCCTCCATGACGGTGCGCGAGAACGTGCAGGTAGCGCTGCTATCGCATGCCCGCCGCCTCCCCTCCCCGTTTGCCCAGGCGCCGCGCCTGCAGGTCGCGCAGGCCGACGCCCTTCTGGCGCAGGCCGGGATGCTGGACCAAGCCGATCGGCCGGCGGCCGTGCTCGCCTACGGCGACCTCAAGCGCCTGGAACTGGCAATTGCCCTCGCCAACCGGCCCCGTCTGCTGCTGATGGACGAGCCAACGGCGGGCATGGCCTGCGGCGAGCGCGCCGCGTTGATGCGGCTGACCGCCTCGCTCGCCCGCGCCTCGGCAATCGCCGTGCTGTTCACCGAGCACGACATGGACACCGTGTTCACCCATGCCGACCGCGTGATCGTGCTGGCCGGCGGCGAACGGATCGCCGAGGGCGCCCCGGCGAAGGTGCGCGCCGACCCTCGGGTGCGCGAGGCCTATTTGGGAACGGAGGCGCTCGATGCTTGAAGTGCGCGCGCTGGCAGCAGGCTACGGCCGGGCGCAGGTGCTGTTCGGGTTCGACCTCGCGCTGCGGGCAGGCGAGCTCGTCGCCCTGCTCGGGCGCAACGGCGCGGGCAAGTCGACAACCCTCAAGGCCCTGATGGGTCTGGTGCCGCCCGCCGCGGGCGAAGTGCACTTCCGCGGCGAGCGCATCGACCGCCTGGCGCCCTGGCGGATCGCGCGGCTTGGCCTTGCCTACGTGCCCGAGGAGCGGCGCATCTTCACCGACCTCAGCGTGACGGAGAACCTGGAGGTGGGCCGCCTGCCACGGCGTGAGGGCGCCGTGCACTGGACCGCGCAGCGCCTGTTCGAGCTGTTTCCGAACCTGGGCCGAATGCGGGATCGCCGTGGCGGCAGCATGTCCGGCGGCGAGCAGCAGATGCTCAGCATCGCGCGCAGCCTGATGGGCAATCCGCTCGCGCTACTGCTGGACGAACCCTCGGAAGGCCTGGCGCCGGTGATCGTGGACGCCATGGCTGGGGCGGTCCTGGAACTCAAGCGCGAAGGGCTGTGCGTGCTGCTGACCGAGCAGAACCTGCGCTTCGCGCGACGGGTCGCGGACCGCGCCTGCATCCTGGAGACCGGCCAGCTGCGCCACCAGGGCGCCATGTCCGCTCTCGATGCGGACCCGGCGTTGCGCGAGCGCTACCTTGCCGCGTGATGGTTTTGGTTTTCAGCGCCGGCGGCCCGCCTCAATCGCCGCAGCAGATCTCCAGGCCGTGCGCGGTGCGGACCGTGTCCGAGTTCACCGGCACGTTGCGGATCTTGCCCGCGATCGGGTGTAGCGGCGCGTAGCGCAGCGTCGGCGGGGCCAGCGCCACCGTCGCTAGCCCTGCGGCGGCATCTTGCGGTGCCAGTCGGTGATCCTCTGGTAGGCGTGACCCAGCCGGAACAGGAGCC
>VGIA01000002.1 GCA_016868105.1 Betaproteobacteria bacterium
CGGTGGCACCCGAGGTCCAAACCAGGTCCTTGGCGTCGCAGCGCACCAGCGCCGCGACCTCCTCGCGTGCCTGCTCCACCGCCTCCTCGGCCTTCCAGCCGAAGGCGTGCGAGCGGCTGGCCGGGTTGCCGAAATGCTCGACCAGATACGGGATCATCTTTTGCGCCACGCGCGGATCCACCGGCGTGGTGGCGGAGTAGTCCAGGTAGATGGGCAGTTTGTGGGCGCTGCCGATGCGATCGGCGCTCATGCCGCCACCTTTTCCGTCGCCACCGCGGGGGGTCTGTCTGGGCTGTTCTCGCCGGCCCGGCAGTCCTTGATCACCGCGATCGGCTTGCGCTGCTGGTGCGCGACCACGTCGGCGAGAGATACCGAGGACAGGTAGTCATGCATCTTCGCGTTCAGCGTTGCCCACAGGTCGTGCGTCATGCAGCGCTTGTCGTCGTCACCGCAGTTCTCCTTGCCGCCGCACTGCGTGGCGTCGATCGGTTCATCCACCGCGACGATGATCTGGGCCATGGAGATGCTCGCCGCGGGCTTGGCGAGCTTGTAGCCCCCGCCTGGTCCACGCACGCTGTCGACGATCCGGGCGCGGCGCAGCTTGCCGAACAGTTGCTCCAGGTAAGACAGGGAGATGCGCTGGCGCTGGCTGATCGCCGCCAGCGTCACCGGGCCGCGCGTCTGCCGCATGGACAGATCAACCATCGCGGTGACCGCAAACCGGCCTTTGGTTGTGAGTCTCATGGCTGAATTTGCCTATACCCGATTAAGTCGCTCAAGTATACCCAATCCCGACTGAAGCGGTCAAGTATATGTAAGCCTTTAAGGATCAACTACTTGATGGCCATGAGCGGGTCGACCTTGGCGTCCCGGGGGTGATCGACGAGCTGCTGCTCCAGCCGGCGAATTTTTTCCGAGAGCGCCGAGACGGTCTGCTCCAGATCCTGTGCGTGCTCCACCAGCGACTGGAGCGTCTTGAGGTAGGGATCTTCCTGGTTCGGCACCACGCCGTATGCCGCGAACTGGGCCTTGTCGCCCGACTTCTCGCTCCCCTCGACGATCCGCCCCGGCACCCCGACCACGGTGGCCCCAGGCGGTACTTCCTTCAGCACCACCGCGTTGGAGCCGACCCTCGCATCGTCGCCCACCGTGAAGCCGCCCAGCACCTTGGCGCCGGCGCTCACCACGACCCGCTTGCCCAGCGTGGGGTGGCGCTTGGCGCCCCGGAAAAGCGAGGTGCCGCCCAGCGTCACGCCCTGGTAGATGGTGCAGTCATCGCCAATCCGGGAGGTCTCGCCGATCACCACGCCCATGCCGTGGTCGATGAACACGCGCCGGCCGAGGACCACGGCCGGATGGATCTCGATGCCGGTGAACCAGCGCGACAGGTGAGACACCAGCCGCCCGACCCACTTCAGGCCATGGCCCCAGAACCAGTGCGCGATGCGATGCATCCAGACCGCGTGCAGCCCCGGGTAGCAGGTGAGCACCTCCCAGGTGGAGCGCGCCGCAGGATCGCGCTCGAACACGCTGGCGATGTCCTCGCGCATCTGGCTGAACATGAAAGACATCTTACTATGGCCAAGCAAAAACCCCGGCTATTGCCCCTTGGGCTTGCCTAGCGCGTTCAGCAGACCGCGGAGGATGTTCACCTCCTCGCGCTCGATGTCCAGGCGCGAGAACAGCCGCCTCCAGCGCTCGCGCAGCCGCGAGTTGGCCGCCGGGTCGAGGAACCGGCTCGCGATCGCGGCCTGCTCCAGGTGCCCGTATAGCCCTTCGAGGTCCCCGATCGTCGCCAGTTTCCCCGCGCGGTGCGGCGCCGGCACCTGGGTTCCGGCGGCGACGCACAGTTCGTAGGCCACCACCTGCACCGCCTGCGCGAGGTTGAGCGAGCCAAGGTTGATGGCGCCGGGCCTCTGCGCGGTCGGGATGTGGACAAGATACTGGCAGGCGAAGACTTCGTCCTGCGAAAGCCCGGTGTCCTCGGGGCCGAATACGAACGCCACCGGGCCCGCTGCCGCCCGCTCCACCGCCACCAACGCGGCCTCGCGCACCGCGACCACCTGGGGCGACCATTCACGAGGACGCGCGCTCAGCGCTAGCGCCACCTCGCAACCCTCCAGCGCGTCCTTGAGCGCGGCGTGCACCGGCGCGGCCTCAAGCACGTCCACCGCGTGCGCTGCCAGCCAGCGCGCCTCGGGCGCCGGATATCCCCCGGGGGCGACCAGCCGCAGGTCGGTGAGGCCCATGGCCTTCATGGCGCGCGCCGCCGAGCCGATGTTGCCAGGGTGGCTCGGGCGGACCAGTACGATCCGGATCGAAGACCGGGAAGGAGAAGACATCCTCGCATAATAGAATACGCGCCCCATGCACCCGATGCTCAATACCGCGGTCAAGGCCGCGCGCCGAGCCGGCTCGATCATCAATCGCGCCGCGCTCAACCGCGAGGGCCTCGAGGTGCGCGCCAAGCACCGCAACGACTTCGTCACCCAGGTGGACAAGGCCGCGGAGGAGGCGATCCTCGCCATCATCCGCCAGGCCTACCCGGAGCACGCGCTGCTGGCCGAGGAATCCGGCGTGTCGGAGAGCAAAGAATCTGAGTACCGCTGGATCATCGACCCGTTGGACGGCACCACCAATTTCATCCATGGCTTTCCGCAGTACTGCGTCTCCATCGCCCTGCAGCACCACGGCGTCACCTTGCACGGCGTGATCTATGACCCGGCGAAGAACGAACTGTTCACCGCCTCGAGGGGCCGCGGCGCCTACCTGGACGACCGCCGCATCCGCGTCACCAGGTGCGCGCAGCTCAAGGACGCGCTGGTCGGCACCGGTTTCCCGTTCAAGGAACTGGGGCGCCTGGACCAGTATTCGCGCCAGCTGCACAACCTGATGACGCACAGCTCAGGCGTTCGCCGCGCAGGGGCGGCGGCGCTTGACCTGGCCTATGTCGCCTGCGGCCGCCTGGATGCGTTCTGGGAGATGGGACTGGCGCCCTGGGACATGGCGGCGGGCGCGCTCATGATCCAGGAGGCTGGCGGCCTGGTGGGCGACCTCGCCGGCACGCAGGGCTGGCTGGAGAACGGCGACATCGCTGCCGGCACGCCGAAGGTGTTCCCGCAACTGCTCCAGACGCTGCAGGCTTAAGCGGCTGCGGCGCCGGGACAAGCCTCTATCTTCTTACCCGACAGCTTGCCCCTGTCGTCACAGGAGCCGCAGCACCCGCCTGGCCGGATCAATCTGCACCCGGACGCCATCGGGTACCAGCGCCGTGATGTCGCCCTCGAACCCGGAGAGCATCGTCACCGCAGCGAAGGCCGCCCCCTGTGCCAGGATCGGGTTGACGCTGTTGAACACCAGGGCGAGCGGAATGATGCCGCGCGAGGTCATTTCGCGCAGCATCCAGGCGCTGGCCACGCCGCCCTTGGCGGTGTCCAGCACCAGAACCTTGCCCACATAGGACTTGCCGGCCAGCTTGTGGGTCGGCCGCGAGAAGGTGCCGCCGATGCGGTCCAGGTCGTAGCGCGCAGAGAACCCGTCGTTCGCCACCATCGCCGTCCCGGTGACCGGCTTGCCGATGGCGTGCTTTGCAATCAGCTCCTTCATGGCAGGCGCCCTTTTTCCGCGGCCTCGACGCAGCGTTCCATCGAAGCCAGCATCGGCCGGTAGCCGTAGCCGCCCAGGATGTTGACAATCTTGGTGCTGTTGGTGACGAGGCGCCTCCAGCCGTTCGCCTCCGCGATCTCGCGCGCGTAGGACTGGTAGAAGCACATCCCCGAGAGCACGTGGCCGCCGGCGTCCTCGATCGACTTGGTGTAGCCGAAGCGGTCGCAGTCGGGCTTGACCTGCGGGCTGGTCACCGCCAGCAGGGGTTTGACGAAGCGCCGGCCCTCGCACAACTTCGCCAGGTCGCGCAGTTCATACAGGCTCAATTGCGGCGCGGAAAACACCACCACGTCCACCTCGCCGTCGGCCGGGTAGTGGGCCATCAGCGCCCGCGCCTCGGCTTCGCCCACACGATGCGCAACCGGCAGCCTGTCGCCACCGCAATCCTCGAGCCGCACGGCCTCGGGCGTGATGCCAGCGAGGTGAAACAGCGCGATGGAGCCGAAGCTCGCCATCGCGGCGCCGAAATGCTTCATGGCGTCGGAGCCCGGCGCGCCTTCCAATCCTTCGACCAGCGGCACCGACCAGTAATTGCCGGCCAGCTTGCCGACCACGCCGCCAAGCGCACCCCACTCGTTCAGGGTGCGCGGCGTCCAGTCGGCGCGAATGCGGACCGTGGCGCGGCGCTGCGCGTCCAAATGAAACCCGTAGCGCGGCGTGCGGCCGGTGAGCCCCGCCGACAATGCAGAGGGCCCGCCCTCGTAGTTGGAGCGCGCGCCGCAAACGGAGTTGGCAAAAATCACCACACCAGTGTCGCCGAAGGCCACGCTTTCGCCGCGGGTCGGCGCCTGGATGGTCTGGTAGTTGATGCAGGTGTCGGTGAGCGACACGCCAAGCTTCTGGAACGCGGCGATGGTGCGCCGCTCCAGTTCGAGGAATTTCTCCGGCTGCTTCAGCACCTTCACCTTGGCGAAATCGGTTCCGCGAGGATCGGTGATGGTGGGGATGCGCACCCTGGCCTTGCCGCCATCCTCCAGGGCCATCTCCTCCAGCCACTTTACCCCTGCTTCGCCCAGGCTCTCGGTATCGGCCATGATGTGGGCCTGGGTGACCTCGACGAAATCCGCCGCGCCGAAGTAGTCCCCGACCTGGATCTGGTGCTCGATGGCGATCTGCGGCGCGCGGCCCAGCTCGCCGGCGCGCATGGCGCCTTCGATCTCGTTGAGTTTCATGGCGGCGATTCTATCTAGAATGTGGCCCCATGAAGCTGGGCGCGCCCGTCGCAGATGCCTTCTCGGCGCACACGCCGATGATGCAGCAATACCTGCGCCTCAAGGCGCAGCATCCGGACATCCTTTTGTTCTACCGGATGGGCGACTTCTACGAGCTGTTTTTTGAGGACGCCGAGAAGGGCTCGCGCCTGCTGGACCTGACCCTCACCGCCCGCGGCGCCTCGGCCGGGCAGCCCGTGCGCATGGCCGGTGTCCCGGCGCATGCCGTCGAGCAGTACCTCGCCAAGCTGGTGAAGCTGGGCGAATCGGTCGCCATCTGCGAGCAGGTGGGCGACGTCGCCACCGCAAAAGGACCGGTGGAGCGGCAGGTGACGCGGATCGTCACGCCGGGAACCCTGACCGATTCGGAGTTGCTGGACGAGAAGTCCGAGAACATCCTGCTCGCCCTGTCCGCCGAGAAAGCCTGCATCGGCCTTGCCTGGCTGTCGCTCGCCAGCGGTGAACTCCGGGTCGCGGAGATTGCGCCCGAGGCGCTCGAGAACGAACTGCGCCGCATCGGGCCAGCGGAGATCCTGGTCGCCGAGGGCGAAGTCCCCGGCTACGCGGTGACCAAGCTCCCGGCCTGGAACTTCGACTATGAGTCGGCCAAGAAACGCCTGCTGGAGCAGCTGGGCGCCGCATCGCTGGAGGGCTACGGCATCGAAGACCTGCGCCCCGCCATCGCCGCCTGCGGCGCCCTGCTCGATTACGCGCGCAAGACCCAGGGACGGGCCCTCGCCCACGTCACCGCGGTCAGCGCGGAGCGCGCCGGCCAGTACCTGCGCATGGACGCGGCGACGCGCCGCAACCTTGAGATCACGGAAACCCTGCGCGGCGAGCCGGCGCCGACCCTGTTCTCGCTGCTGGACGAATGCGCCACCGGCATGGGCAGCCGGCTGCTGCGCCACTGGCTGCACCACCCGCTGCGCGACCGCGCCCCCCTCACGGCCCGCCACGGCGCAATCGAGGCGCTCGACAAGGCAGCAGCGCCGATGCACGCGGTCCTGCGCCGGTTCGCCGACGTCGAGCGCATCGGCGCGCGCATTGCGCTACGCAACGCCCGCCCGCGCGACCTTTCCGGGCTGCGTGCAAGCCTGGCCCGGCTTCCCGACCTCCTCGCCGCATTCCCGGCAGAGAAAGCCGGCTTGCTCGCGACCCTCGCCTCCGACCTCGCGCTGCCCGCGCAGTGCCTGGACCTGCTCTCCCGCGCCATCGCCGAGGATCCCTCCGCGATGGTGCGCGACGGCGGCGTGTTCGCCGAGGGCTGGTCCGCCGAGCTGGACGAGTTGCGCACGCTGCAGTCGAATGCCGGCGGCTTCCTCATCGAACTGGAGGCGCGCGAGCGCGCGCGCACCGGCATCGCCAACCTGAAGGTCGCCTACAACCACGTCCACGGCTACTACATCGAGGTCACCAATGCGCAGGCGGCGAAGGTGCCGGAGGACTACCGCCGCCGGCAAACGCTGAAGAACGCCGAGCGCTACATCACACCCGAGCTGAAGGCCTTCGAGGACAAGGCGCTGTCGGCGCGCGACCGCGCCCTCGCGCTGGAGAGGACGCTGTACGACGCGCTGCTGCAGCAATTGCAGCAGCACCTGCCGGCGCTGCAGCGGGTGGCGAGGGCGCTGGCGCAGTCCGATGTCCTCGCCTGCCTGTGCGCCACCGCCGCGCGGCGCGGCTGGTGCAGGCCGCAGTTCACCGCCGACATCGCGCTGCAGATCGAAGCCGGCAGACACCCGGTGGTGGAGGCGCGCATCGAGGCCGAGAGCGGCCGCTTCGTCCCGAATGACGTGCGACTGTCGCCCGCGCGCCAGCTGCTGCTCATCACCGGCCCGAACATGGGCGGCAAGTCCACGTATATGCGCCAGGTGGCGCTGATTGCGCTGCTCGCGCACGCCGGCAGCTACGTGCCGGCGAAGTCGGCGCGCCTGGGGCCCATCGACCAGATCTTCACCCGGGTCGGCGCCTCGGATGACCTCGCCGGGGGCCGTTCCACCTTCATGGTCGAGATGACCGAGAGCGCCAACATCCTGCACAACGCCACCGCGCACAGCCTGGTGCTGATGGACGAGGTCGGGCGCGGCACCTCCACCTTCGACGGCCTCGCGCTGGCATGGGCGATCGCGCGCCACCTGGTGGAGAAGAGCCGTCCGCTGACGCTGTTCGCCACCCATTACTTCGAACTGACGCGCCTCGCGCTGGAGCACCGCACCGTGGCCAACATCCACCTGGATGCGGTCGAGCACAAGGACACGGTGGTGTTCCTGCACGCGGTCGAGGAAGGCCCGGCCTCGCGCAGCTACGGCCTGCAGGTGGCCGCGCTGGCAGGGGTGCCCAAGCCCGTGATCCGCCAGGCGAAGATGTACCTGGAAAGGCTGGAGCAGCAGAGCCTGCGGCAGGGCGGGCAGGACGACCTGTTCCTGAAACCGGCGCCCGCCGAGCCCGAACCCGCCACCGACCCCTTGCGCGAGGCGATGCAGCAGCTTTGCCCGGATGAGCTCAGTCCGCGCGAGGCGCTTGAGTTGCTTTACCGGTTGAAGAAAGTCTGACGTGGAGCTGATCGACATCGGCGCGAACCTCACCCACGCCGCCTTCCACGGCGACCTTGACGAGGTGGTCGGCCGCGCGCGTGCAGCGGGCGTCGGCGAGATGATCGTCACCGGCACCGGGGTCGGGGAGAGCCGGGCCGCCGTGGCACTCGCCGCGGCCCACCCCGGCCTCTACGCCACCGCCGGCGTTCATCCCCACCACGCGCGCGATTGCGGCGAGGCCACCATTGCCGCGTTGCGCGAGATCGCCCGCCATCCGAAGGTGGTCGCGATCGGCGAGTGCGGCCTGGACTTCAACCGCAACTACTCCCCGCAGCCGAGCCAGGAGCAATGGTTGCTGGCGCAGCTGGAACTGGGCATCGAGCTGGGAAGGCCGCTGTTCCTGCACTCGCGCGACGCGCATCCGCGTTTCGCCGACATCCTCAGGGCGCACCGACCGGCGAAAGCGGTGGCGCACTGCTTCACCGGGGAGAAGGCGGAGCTGCACGCGTACCTGGACCTTGGCCTTTACATCGGCATCACCGGCTGGATCTGCGACGAGCGGCGCGGACGGCACCTGCTGGAACTGGTGCGCGACATCCCGCGCGACCGCCTGCTGCTGGAGACCGACGCGCCCTACCTCACGCCGCGCGACCTCAAGCCCCAGCCCAAGGCCCGTCGCAATGAGCCCGCTTTCCTGCCGCACATTGCCCGCGCCGTTGCCCGTGCGCTGGGCCGGCCGGCCGAGGACGTCGCCCGCGAAACGTCACGCAACGCACGAGCATTCTTCTGCCTTCCAGACCATGAACCTCGCTCACCTGCTCCATCGCAGCGCACGCTGGCTGCCTGAGGCGCCGGCGCTGGCGCTGGGCGAAGGCGCCACCGCCGGCTACGGCGAATTGTCGCGCCGCGTCGCATCGCTGGCCGGCGGCCTGCGCGGCCGGCTCGGTCTGGAGCCCGGCGACCGTGTCGCGCTGGCGATGAAGAACTGCCCCGAGTATTGGGAGGTCCTGTTCGCCTGCTGGCATGCGGGCCTGGCAGCGGTGCCGATGAACGCCAAGCTGCATCCGAGGGAGTTCGAGTACATCCTCGGCAACTGCGGCGCGAAGGCCTGCTTCGCGACGCCCGATCTCGCCGGGGAGATCGCCGGCGTGGAGACGATTGCCACCGGCAGCGCCGAGTACCGCCGGCTGGAGGCGGTCGCAATCCCGGTTGCGGAAACCGCCCCCGGCGACCTCGCCTGGCTGTTCTACACCAGCGGCACCACCGGCGTGCCCAAGGGCGCGATGCTGACGCAGCGCAACCTCTTGTTCGCGGTGCAGGCCTACTTCGCCGACATCGACAAGCTCGGGCCGCAGGACGCGATCCTGCACGCGGCACCGCTATCGCACGGCTCCGGCCTCTACGGGCTGCCCCATTTCGCCGCGGGCGCGGTGAACGTGATCCCGGAGAGCGGCGGCTTCGACGCCGGGGAGATGTTCAGGCTGCTGGAGCGCTGGCCGGGCGCCTCGTTCTTTGCCGCGCCCACCATGGTGGTGCGCATGCTCGCGAGCCCCGCTGCCCGCGCGCCGCGCCACCTGAAGACCATCACCTACGGCGGCGCGGCGATGTACGTCGCCGACGCGCTGCGCGCCATCGATCTGTTTGGCGGCGAGCGCCTGTACCAGCTGTTCGGCCAGGGCGAGAGCCCGATGACCATCACCGGCCTGCCGCAGTCGTGCCATGTGCGGCGCGAGAAGCTCGAATCCTGCGGCCTGGCGCGCACCGGCGTGGAAGTGAGGGTGGTGGATGGCGAGGACTGCGACCTGCCTCCCGGCGAGACCGGCGAGATCCTCACCCGCTCCGACTGCGTCATGGCCGGCTACTGGGAGAACCCCGGCGCAACCGGGCAGGCCCTGCGCGGCGGCTGGCTGCACACCGGGGACCTGGGGTCGCTCGATGCCGCGGGCTTCCTCACCCTGCGCGACCGCTCCAAGGACATGATCATCTCCGGCGGCTCGAACATCTACCCGCGCGAGATCGAGGAAGTGCTGCTGCGCCACCCGGCGGTGGCCGAGTGCGCCGTCGTCGGGCGGGCGCACCCGGAATGGGGCGAGGAAGTGGTCGCCTTCGTGGTCCGGCGCCAGGCCGCGGTGGGCGCCGGGGAGCTCGATGCCCTGTGCCTGGAGAACATCGCCCGCTTCAAGCGCCCGCGCGAATACCGCTTCGTGGAGAGCCTGCCCAAGAACAACTACGGCAAAGTCCTCAAGACCGAGCTGCGCAAGCTCCTATAATCCCGGCCCCATCAACCCACGGCCGGTGATGCTGGCGACGGACGAGGCGTAAGACATCCGCAGGCTGTTCGGGGTCCGGCTGAAGAAGGACCACGAGCTCAGGTTCGCCGCGACCGGCGCGGAGACGCTCTCGCAGGCCCAGCACCGATCCCCTGCCGGACCTGATCGGCCGTTATTCACCCTTCCCGGGATTCGGGGTGAAATACTTCTCGTACTTGCCCTTCACTTCCTTCCAGTCATCGGCGTCCGGCGGCGGCGTGCCCTTGCGAGTGATGTTGGGCCATTTCACCGCGTACTCGGTGTTGAGCGGCAGCCAGGCTGCCGCCTTCGCATCCGAATCCGGCACGATGGCCTTGGGCGGGCATTCGGGCTCGCACACGCCGCAGTCGATGCACTCGTCCGGATGGATGACGAGCATGTTCTCGCCCTCGTAGAAGCAGTCCACGGGGCAGACTTCGACGCAGTCCATGTGCTTGCACTTGATGCAGTCTTCGGTGACGACGTAGGTCATTGGCTCGGGAAGGTCGGTGGATGCGAAAAAAACGCGATTATCGCACCCTGGCGCACAAAGTCGAACGCCGCGCGCCGGCCGCCTGCACTTCAGCCCTTCACGCAAAGGACCTGCTTCAGGGTATGCACCACTTCGACCAGGTCGGATTGGTTCGCCATCACCGTATCGATGTCCTTGTAGGCGGCGGGGATTTCATCCAGCACGCCCTTGTCCTTGCGGCAAACAACCCCGGCGGTCTGCGATTCCAGGTCCGCCACAGAATACCGGCTCGCCGCCTGGTTGCGGCTCATGCGCCGCCCGGCGCCGTGGGCGCAGGAATGGAAGGCCTCGGGGCCGCCCTTGCCGCGCACGATGTAGCTGCGCGTGCCCATGCTGCCCGGGATGATCCCCAGTTCGTCCTCGCCGGCGCGGATCGCCCCTTTGCGCGTCACCCACACCTCCTCGCCGTAGTGGAACTCGCGCGCGACGTAGTTGTGGTGGCAGTTGACCGCCTCGGAGGTGACTTCGAAGGCCGGCAGGTGTCGGCGCAGCGCCTGCAGCACGATATCCATCATCTCCGCGCGGTTGACGACGGCGTAGTCCTGCGCCCAACCCACCGCCTCCACGTAATCATCGAAGTGGCGCGCGCCCTCCCTGAAGTACGCCAGGTCGCGGTGCGGCAGGTTCACCTGGTCGCGCTCGGCGTCCTTCCTCGCCAGCTCGATGAAATGCATGCCGATGGCGTTGCCGATGCCGCGGCTGCCCGAATGCAGCATCACCCAGGCGCCCCCGGCCTCGTCCAGGCACAGCTCGATGAAGTGGTTGCCGCCGCCCAGCGTCCCCAGCTGGCGCACCCAATCCGAGCGCTTGCCGAGGCGCTTCTCCACACCCGGATGCTTCTGCAGGATCGCCTTCAGGCCGCGCTTGAAGCGCTTTGCCGCGTGGCCGTGAGCATCCCGTTCTTCATGCTGGCTGAAGCCCACCGGAACATCACGCGTGATCTGGTTGAAGACCTTCCTCAGCGCGACCTCGTCGAGCTCATTGGCAGTGAGAGACAGCCGCGCCGCGATCATGCCGCAGCCGATGTCCACGCCCACCGCCGCCGGGATGATGGCGTGCAGGGTCGGGATCACCGCACCGACCGTGGCGCCGATGCCCAGGTGCACGTCGGGCATCGCCGCGACGTGGTGGTGGACGATCGGGAGTTTCGAGACGTTCACCAGTTGCCGGCGCGCCTCGGGCTCCAGGCTGTCGGTGTAGACCTTGACCGGGACGCGGCCTTCGCGGATGTCCTGCAGGACGGGCATCGTACCAGTCTAGCGCCGCCGGCCCGGTCAGGCGGCGAGCTTGCCCAGCAGCGCGCGCAGGGTGGCGAGTTCCCGCGCCGACAGCCGGCCGGTTGCGCCGCTGCGCCCAGCCGCGTTTCTCCATCCAGTCGGCGAGCGTCATGGCGCCGGAGCGCGCGGTGCCCAGCGCCGCGCTCAGCGCAGACTGCGACAGGCCCGGATTGGCGCCGATGATCACCAGCGCGGTGTAGCGCCTCGGCGTCATATCCACCCCCGCGGTGGCCTGGTGGAAGGCCTCGAACCCGGCCGGCTGCGCGCGCCGCAGAATCTAGCCCAGGTGCGCGTCGAGATCGCCATAGCTGAGACCCTCGACCCGCACTATGCTGCCCGGGCGCGGACCGCGGGTTTTGGCTTTGGGTGTTTCGCGCTGCATCTTCCGCAGGGTTGACCCGCCGATTGTAATGTTATACAACGACCGCCACTTCTGAGGAGGAAGAATCCCGTGGATCGCCGCCAGTTCAACAAGGCCGCCGCCGCCGCCGGCCTCGCCACTACCCTGTCCCCCGCCATCGTCCGCGCCCAGGCGCGCCGCCTGAAGGTCGGCGTGCTGCTGCCACGCTCCGGGGTGCAGGCCGGCATCGGCCAGGACTGCCACCGTGCCCTGGAGGTGGGCAGCCGCATCCTCGCCGACCTCGGCCTGCCGGGGCTGGACATCATGAACGGCGACACCGAGTCGAACGTCGACGTCGGCCGCGCCCGCGCCGAGCGCCTGATCAGCGAGGGTGCGCAACTCCTGGTCGGCGCCTTTGACTCGGGCCAGACCACTGCCATCGCTCAGGTGGCCGAGCAGCGCGGCGTCCCCCTGGTGATCAACATCGCCGCGGCGCCGCCGATCACCGAGCAGGGTTACAAGTTCGTGTTCCGCAACTTCCCCACCGCGCCCATGATCCTGGGCGACGCCTTCGCCAACCAGCTGGAGGTGTTCAAGGCCACGGGCGTGTCGCCCAAGACCGCGGTGTTCATGCACGTCAACGACACCTTCGGCGTCGCGATGCAGAAGGGCTTCAGCGGCGTGATGCAGAAGTTCCCCGCGATCCCCTACAAGGTGGTGGACACGATCGCCTACGACCCGGCCGCGCGCGACCTCTCGGTCGAGGTGACCAAGGCCCGCGCCTCCGGCGCCGAAGCGCTGGTCATGGTGAGCCGGCTGAACGACGCCATCCTGATCACCCGCGAGTTGGTCAAGCAGCGCTGGGCGCCGTCGGCGATCCTCAGTATGGGACCGGGCTGGTACGAGGACCAGTACCTGAAGACGCTGGGCAAGCTGGGCGATGGGCCGATCAGCTTCGTGCCCTGGTACGACCCGAACAAGAAGCTCGCCAAGGCGCTCGAGGCGGCGCACGTCAAGGCCCATCCCGAGATCAACCTCAACACCAACCACATCTACACCTTCGAGGCGCTGCTGGTCGCGGCCGATGCCTTCAAGCGCGCCGGCAGCGCGGATCCGAAGGCGCTGGCCGACGCCATCCGCGCCACCAACATCACGGACAACGTCAGCACCGGGCCTGGCATCCAGTTCGACGCCAAGGGCCAGAACGACAAGCTGCGCAACTCCGCGATCCAGAACCGCGGCGGCAAGCTGGTCGTTGTGGCGCCCGCCAGCGCCTCGAACGCGAAACCCGAGCTGCCGGTGCGGGCCTACGACAAGCGCTAGGTTGAGCAAAACCCGGGTCCCCGCTCCCGCGGGGACGGCAACCTCGGTCTGAAGCCGCCCTGCCGGTCGAGATCTACCTGAACGTCGCCGCCAGCGGCCTGTTGACGGGACTCGTCTACGGGCTGATGGCGCTCGGCCTGTCGGTGATCTTCGGCGTGGTGCGCGTGGTCAACTTCGCGCACGGCGAGATGATGACCGTGGCGATGTACCTCGCCCTGATGCTGTTCACCGCGCTCAAGCTCGACCCCCTGGTGTCGCTGGTGCCGATCGCGGCGGTGCTGTTCGTGTTCGGCTACCTGTTGCAGGCGGGCCTCATCAGCCCGTTCATCAACCGGCCCGAGCACAGCCAGTTCATGCTGCTGGTGGCGGTGGCGCTGATCCTGGTGAACCTGCAGCTGATCGCGTTCGGTCCGGACGCGAAGGGCATCCGCACCAGCTACTCCTTCGACAGCTTCAAGCTGGGACCCCTGGTGGTGGACGCGGCCAAGGTCTACGCCGCGGGCGCGGCGCTGGTGGTGGCCGCGGCGCTGTTCGCGTTCTTCCGCTTCACGCTCACCGGCAAGGCGATCCGCGCCTGCGCCGACAACTACCACGGCGCGCTGGTGGTCGGGCTCAACGTGCGCCGCCTGTACGCCCTCACCTTCGGCCTGGGCGCGGCCTGCGTCGGCGCTGCCGGTGCGATGCTGATGGCGGTGATCGACGTCACCCCGGCGATCGGCCCGGCCTACACCCTGCTCGCCTTCGTCATCGTCATCACCGGCGGCCTGGGCTCGATGCCAGGGGCCCTGCTGGGCGGCCTCCTGATCGGCCTCACCGAGGCCCTGGGCGGGGTGCTGTTCACGCCCTCGGCCAAGAGCATGTTCGCCTTCGCGCTGCTGGTACTGGTGCTGCTGTTCCGGCCGCAGGGCATCCTCGGACGCAAGGCGGCATGATCGCGCGGCTGCTGGAGGGCGTGCCACGCCGCGGCCTCGTGCTGCTCGGGCTGCTGCTTGCCGCGCTCGTCGTGTTCCCGTTCTTCGCCAGCGGCTACCTACTCACGGTGGGCTTCCTGGTGCTGTATTTCGCCTACGTCGGGCAGTCCTGGAACATCATGATGGGCTTCGCCGGACAGCTGTCGCTGGGGCATTCGCTGTACGTTGGCCTGGGCGCCTATGCCGCCGCCGCGCTGTACGTGCATTTCGGCGTCAGTCCCTGGATCGGCCTGTCGGCCTCGATCGCCTTCTCCGGCCTCGCCGGCGCGGTGATCGGCTTCCTCGCCTTCCGCTTCGGCGTCGCCGGGGTGTACTTCGCCATCCTCACCATCGCCTTCGCCGAGTTCGCGCGCATCGGCTTCGACCACTTCGCCTGGGTGCAGGGCTCCTCGGGCTTCTTCCTGCCGGTGGCCAACTACGCGACCAACGACCTGTGGAACCTGCGTGGCAGCCCCACCATGTTCTATTACCTGATGCTGGCGATGTCCGCCGCGGCCTTCGTGCTGTGCCACGCCCTTGTGCGCAGCCGCATGGGCTACTACTGGCAGGCGATCCGCGAAAGCCCGGAGGCGGCCGAGGCGCTCGGCATCAACGTGTTCCGCTACAAGATGGCCGCGGTGGTGATCTCCGCCGCCATGACCTCGCTCGCGGGCGTGGTGTTCGCGTTCTACTACAACAATCTGTTTCCCGAGCAGATCTTCCATATCTCGCGCTCCATCGAGCTGATCCTGGGGCCGATCATCGGCGGCATCGGCACCCTGGTGGGTCCGCTGGTGGGCGCCCTGCTGCTGACGGGCCTGGCCGAGGGCATGCGAGAGATCATGCTGCAGCTCAAGGTGGACGTCCCCGGCGTGAAGCAGGTGTTCTACGGCCTGTGCCTGCTGCTGGTGGTGATGTTCCTGCCGCACGGCGTGTGGCCGCCGCTGGCCAGGCGCCTCGGGCTGGAGCGCGGCGGCGCCGACGGCGCCGCACGCGCAGACGAAGGCAAGCCCTGAGATGGCGGTGCTGCTCGAAGTCCGGGGCCTGTCGAAGAGTTTCCGCGGCCTGCGCGCGGTGCAGCAGGTCGCCTTCGAGGTGCCCGAGGGTTCGATCACCGGGCTGATCGGCCCCAACGGCGCGGGCAAGACCACCGTGTTCAACCTGGTCGCCGGCGTGATGCGGCCCGACGCGGGCGAAGTCCGCCTGGGCGGCACGCGCATCGACGGCTGGCGGCCGGACCAGGTCTGCGCCGCCGGCGTCGGACGCACGTTCCAGATCGTGAAGCCGTTCGCGGGGCTGACCGTGCGGGAAAACGTGACGGTGGGCGCGTTGCGAAAGTCAAACGATGTCTCGTCGGCGCAAAGGCGCGCCGACGAGATCTTGGAAAAGCTCAGGCTGGGGCCGAAGCGGGGCATGCTCGCCTCCTCGCTCACGCTGCCCGACCGCAAGCGGCTGGAGGTGGCGCGCGCGCTCGCCACCAGGCCGCGGCTGCTGCTGCTGGACGAGGTGATGGCCGGGCTGCGGCCCACCGAAACCGACCAGATAGTCGCCTTCTTCCGCGAGCTCAACCGCGCCGAGGGCGTCACCATCCTGCTCATCGAGCACGTGATGCGCGCGGTGATGGCGCTGGCGCAGCAGGTGGTGGTGCTGCACCACGGCGAGGTCATCGCGCGCGGCGAGCCCGCCGCGGTGGTGCGCGACCCGGCGGTGCTGGAGTGCTACCTCGGCGAGGAGACCGAGGTATGAGCGCGCTGGTCTCGGTCGAGGGCCTGGACCTCTACTACGGCGACGCGCAGGCGCTCGCCGCGGTCAGCCTGGAGGTGCCGCAGGGCGAGATCGTCGCCATCGTGGGCGCCAACGGCGCGGGCAAGTCCTCGCTCATCCGCACCATCGCCGGCATCGAGCGGCCGCGTGCCGGCCGCATCACGTTCAAGGGCGCGCGCGTCGACGGCCTGCCGCCGCACCGCATCTGCGACCTCGGCCTCGGCCAGGTCGCCGAGGGGCGGCAGGTGTTCCCGACCCTCTCGGTGGAAGAGAACCTCCAGATGGGCGGCCTCGTGCCCCGCGCCCGCGCCGGCGCGAAGGCGAAGCTGGTCGAGGTCTACGCCATGTTTCCGCACCTGAAGGAGCGCCGCGCCCAGCTCGCCGGGACGCTCTCGGGCGGCGAGCAGCAGATGCTCGCCATCGGCCGCTGCCTGATGGGCAACCCGGAGTTCATCATGTTCGACGAGCCTTCGCTCGGCCTGGCGCCCAAGGTCGTGCAGGAGGTCCTGCACACCATCGGCGCCCTGAATGCGAACGGAATGACGGTGTTGCTGGTGGAGCAGAACGTGGCGGTGTCGCTCAAGATCTCCAGCCACGCCTACGTGCTGGAGAACGGCGCCATCGCCATGAGCGGCCGCGGCAGCGACCTGCTGCACGACGACCGCGTGCGGCAGGCCTACATGGGCCTGTAGGGCAGGCGGAGCGCTCTACAACGGCGCGAGAGCGTAGCCGAGCAGCCCGCCAAGCGCCGCCCCGCCGCGGTGCCTGCCCCGACTTTCCTCGGCTTATCGATCTCGCGAATGCCGGTGACGGTGCCGCACTCGTTGCGGCGGCTGCGACCGGTGCGGCGGCCGGTGCGCCGGCCCGCTTTGCCAGGATGCGCTGGAGCACCGCTTCGCTGACCCCGCCCTGCTTCAGTTTCAACAGGCCGTCGGGGCTGGTTCGAAACCGGGTTCGGCGCTGTCAATGGCCTGGAGCACGGTGGCCTCGCCCAGGCTACTGCGCCTTGATGCCGCCCTTGCGGATCACCTCGCCCCAGATCGGCGAGTCGCGGCGGATCACCTCGGTCAGCTCCTCGGGCGTGGTCCCGGTCGCGAGCAGGCCGAACTTGAGCATCTGCTCGCGGCCCTCCGGGGTCTGGATGATCTTGTTGATCTCCGCGTTCATGCGCTCCAGGACCGGCCGCGGCGTCCCGGCCGGGGCATGGATGCCGTTCCAGCCGGCGATGCCCAGGGGATAGCCCTGCTCGACGAAGGTGGGCAGGTCCGGCAGCGCCGGCCAGCGCTTCGGGCCGGTGACGGCAAGCGGAACCAGGCGGCCGGAGGCGAGGTGCGGGCCGACCGCGGCGAGATCCTGGATCGTCATCTGCACCTGGCCACCGAGGATCGCCTGGATGGACGGTCCGGCGCCGGAGTACGGCACGTGCAGTATCTTCAGCCCCGTGGCTGCGTTCAGCATCTCGCCGTAGACATGGGAGGTGGAACCGTTGCCGAACGAGGCAAAGTTGACCCCGGCGGGGTTGGCCCTGGCCCAGGCCACGAAGTCCTTGAGGTTCTTCGGCCCCAGCGACGAGGGCACCACCATCGCCAGCACCGTGAGGCCCAGTTGCGTCACCGGGGCGAAGTCCTTCAGCGAGTCGTACGGCAGCGGCACGCCCAGGTTGGGCGCGATGGTGAGATTGGAAACGTTGGTGTAGACGAAGGTGTAGCCATCGTTGGCCGAGTTCTTCGCCGCCTGCAGGCCGACCGCGCCCTGCGCGCCGGCGCGGTTCTCCACCAGCACCGGCTGGCCCAGCACCGGGGCCAGCTTCTCGCCCAGCCAGCGCGAGACGATGTCGGTCTGCCCGCCCGGCGGATAGGGGGCGATCAGCTTGATCGGCTTCGAGGGCCAGGCCTGGGCGAAGACCTGGGCCGACACCAGCAGCAGCAGCGACAGCAGGTAGCGCATGGCGGCTGCGTTCATGGTGTTTCCTTGTAGTAGGGTTTGTCGCCCGCGATGGTGACCCGGTCCATGACGCGACGGTGGCCAGGATAGTCGTTGACCGCGATGTGCTGGGTGGAGCGGTTGTCCCACAGCGCGAGTGAGCCCTGGCGCCAGCGGAAGCGGATCTGGAACTCAGGACGCTGGCTGTGGCGGTTGAGGAAATCGAGCAGCGGCGCCGATTCCTCCTCGGTCATGTCCTGGAAGCGGATCGCGTAGACCCAGTTGACGTACAGGATGCTGCGGCCGGTCTCGGGATGGGTGCGGATGCAGGGATGCGGCTGTTCCTTGAGCGCGGATTCGCTCGCCTGGATGCGCATGCTCTTCAGGTCGTCGTCGGCATAGGTTCCCTGCGGGCCGTAGGAACGCCTGGCGCTGTGCATCACCACCTGCTTCTCCAGCAGGCGCTGCAGCGCGGGCGAGAGCGCCTCGAAGGCGAGCATCTGGTTGGTCCAGATGGTGTCCCCGCCCACCGCCGGCGATTCGCGCGCGTACAGGCAGGTACCCATCACCGGCTCGGGCGAGAAGGTCATGTCGGTGTGCCAGCGGCCGCCGAAATTGAGCTTCTTCGCCTCCTGCGGTTCGCGCACGATCCGCATCATCTCGGGGTGCCCGTCTAGGGGCTTGATGAACGGCGTCTGCGCCAGCGGGCCGAAGTGGCCCGCGAAGGCCTTCTGCTGTTCCGGGGTGAGGTCCTGGTCGCGCAGGAAGATGACGCAGTGCTCGGCCAGCGCGCGGCGCAGCTCGGCCACTACCTCGGGCGCAAGCGGGCACGAGGCATCTATGCCCTCGATCTCGGCGCCGCCGGCGCCACAGATGAGCTTGACTTCGAATCCCCGGTAGCGGTCCATGAATGCCTCCCGCCCGGGATACTAACCTAACGCATCGCGCAGGGAGAACCATCCGTGACCCGTTTCATCTATACGCCCGCCGCCCTGCCCTGCGCTTCGCCCCCGCCGTAGGCGTTGCCGCCGCCGGCGGGACGTTCCATCGCGAACACCCGCTCGACCACCGTGTACTCGTCGTAGCCGCAGCGCGCGATCGGCCGCACGGCCGCGAGGTCGAAGCGGCCGTTTTTCATGAAGCGCTCATCGATGTGCATCCCGACCACCTGGCCGAAGACCACCACGCCCCCGGTCTCCCGGCCCCCGGCGTCGGTCACCCGCAGAACCTGCGTCACCCGGCATTCCATGGCCGCCGGCGAGGCGGCCACGCGCGGGGGCCGGATGAGGCGGCAGGGCGCGGTGGCGAGGCCGGCGTGCGCAAACTCGCTCTCGCCACGCGGCAGGCCCGCCGAAGTCAGATTCATCTGGTCGCGCAGGTCCCAGGTGGCCATGCTCCAGGCGAACTCCCCCGACTCGATGGCGAAGGCCGCGGCGTCCTTCTCGGTCTCGCTGCAGAAGCTCACGATGCGCGGCCGGCTCAGCACGCCGTTGAAGTAACTGTAGGGGGCGAGGTTCACGCGCCCGGCCTGGTCCATCGAGGAAATCCAGCCGATCGGTCGCGGCACCACCACGCCCTTGAACGGGTCCCAGGGAAAGAGCTTGCGGTCGCGGCTTTCCGGTTCGAAGAACATCATGCCGTGACCCCCACCTTGTCCGCCGCCTGTTCAACCGCGGGACGCGCCAGCTTCGCGCCCGGCCACACCGCCGGATGGCTGCGCGCGTACTGCAGCGGGTAGTCCAGCTTGACGCCGAAGCGCTCGGCCGCGTGCCAGACCCAGCGCGGGTCGTCCAGCAATCCGCGCGCGATCGCGATCCAGTCGGCCTGCCCTGCGGCGAGGATGGCCTCCGCCTGCTGCGCATCGGCAATCATGCCCACGGCACGCACCGGGATGCCCGGCACCGCCTTCCTCACCGCGGCGGCGAACGGCACCTGGTAGCCCGGCGCGACCTTGATGCGCTGGGCGGCGGACACGCCGCCCGAAGTGATGCACAGGAAATCCAGACCGATGGCCTTCAGTTCCCTCGCGTACGCAATCGTGTCCGCGATCTCGAAACCACCCTCCATCCAGTCGCTGCCGGTGATGCGCGCGCCCAGGGCGAGTTCGCGCGGCCAGGCCTCGCGCAGGGCGCGCGCGACCTCCAGCGGGAAACGCATGCGATTCTCCAGGCTGCCGCCGTAGGCATCGCTGCGCCGGTTGGCAAGCGGCGACAGGAACTGGTGCAGCAGGTAGCCATGCGCCGAGTGCAGCTCGATGAGGTCGAACCCGGCGCGCCGGGCGCGCGCAGCCGAGGCGACGAAGGCGTCCACCAGACCGCGCAGATCCGCGACGGACAACTCACGCGGCGTGTGCCAGTCCTGATCGAACACCAGCGCCGAGGCCGAAACCGTCGGCCAGGGCGACTCGCCCGGCCCCAAGGCGCGGCCGCCGGCCCAGGGCGCCTGCGCCGAGCCCTTGCGCCCGGCGTGCGCCAGCTGCACGCCGATGGGCGAGCGGGACACGCGGCGGCAGAAGTCCACCACGCGCTTCATCGCCGCCTCGTTGCTGTCGCTGTACAGGCCGGTGCAACCGTGCGAGATGCGCCCTTCGCGCGTCACGCCGGTCGCCTCCACCATCTGCAGCCCGGCGCCGGAGGCGGCGAGGCTGCCCAGGTGCATCAGGTGCCAGTCGGTCATGCTGCCGTCTTCGGCGGAGTACTGGCACATCGGCGACACCGCGACGCGGTTGGGCAGCGTCACCCCGCCGATGTCGAGCGGTGAAAAAAGTTTTGATTTCATCGCGCGATTCTATGCGATTTGACGCAGGTCAAGCCCGCGCGCGGGTTGCCTCGGTTTGTCGCCGTCGACCAGATGGATTACACGGTCGAGCAGCCGGGAAGGGCTAGGGGGCCGAGACGCCGATGCCGCGCGCGGTGAACTCGCGCCGCAGCGCCTTCGCGAAGGCCACCGCGCCGGGCTGGTCGCCGTGCAGGCACAAGGTGCCCACCTCCACCGCGACGCGCTTGCCCGAGAGGCTGGTGACCGTACGCTGCTCCACCATGGCGAGCGCCTGCGCCACCGCTTTCGCCTCCTGCTCGATCAGCGCGCCCGCCTGCCCGCGCGGGGCGAGCGTGCCATCGTTCATGTAGCCGCGGTCGGCGAAGCCCTCGCCCACCGCCGGCACGCCATGCCTCTTGGCGCAGGCCATCATGGTGCTGCCGGCGAGGCCGTACAGGATCACCCCGCCCCCGAGGTCCTTCACCGCGCGCGCCATCGCGTCCGACAGCGGCTGGTCGTTGGCGGCCATGTTGTACAGCGCGCCGTGGCACTTGACGTGGTGCAGCTTCGCGCCCGCAGCGCGGGCGAATCCCTCCACGGCGCCAGCCTGGTAGATGATGAGGTCATAGAGTTCCTGCGGCGAAATCTTCATCGCGCGCCGGCCAAAGCCCATGATGTCCGGCAGCGACGGGTGCACGCCAATCGCGACGCCGTTGTCCACTGCGAGGCGCACAGTCTTGCGGATGGTGGCCGGGTCGCCGGCGTGGAAGCCCGCGGCGATGTTCGCGGAACTGATGTGCGGCATCACCTCGGCGTCGGCGCCCATCTTCCAGGCGCCGTAGCTCTCGCCCATGTCGCAGTTCAGATCGATCGTCCTGGTCAAGGTCTGGCTCATCGGAAGGTCCAGTTGAGTGCGCGCAACGCCGAATCCACCCGCCGCCGCAGCACGCGGCGCAATTCCCCCGCCTGCTCCAGCGTGCAGCGCGCGAAGCGCACGCTGCCGCCGGGGGCCAGCTGCGCCAGGCGCGGCACGTCGGCCGCCGCGATTTCCGCGATCTTGGGGTAGCCGCCGGTGGTCTGGTGGTCCGCCATGAGCGCGATCGGCTGGCCGCCGGAGGGCACCTGCACCGTGCCCAGGCAGGCCGGTTCGGAGTTTATCTCGCCCGCCCGTTCCCGCGCGAGCCCCGGCCCCGCCAAGCGCAAGCCCATGCGGTTGGAGTCCGGCGACACCCGCCAGGTGGCCTCGAAGAACGCGCGCCGCGAGGCAGCGTCGAACAGGTCGTGGTGCCGGCCTTCCATGGCGTGGACCAGGATGGGCTCGCGCTCGGGCCGCGTCAGCGCCGGCACCGACCAGGCGACGCTGCGCACGCCGCCGTCGAACACCTTCTTCGATTGCAGCCGGGCGAAGCGGGTCGCGGCCAGGCGCGCGGCATCCTTTGCCAGCGGCACGCGGTCGCCCATGCGCAGGGCGCGGCCCTCCAGCCCGCCGAAGCGGGCCGGGATGTAGGTGCTGCGGCTGCCCAACACCGGCGCGGTGGCGATGCCGCCGGCGACCGCGAGGTAGGCACGGCTTCCCGCCACCGCGCGCAAAACCTGCAGGCGGTCGCCCCTGCCCACCAGCACCGGCCGGTCCAGGGGCAGCGTGGCGCCGTTCAGGCGCGCGTCGAATTCCGCGCCGCACAGCGCCACCAGCGCCTCCTGCTCGAACAGCAGTTCCGGCCCCAGCACCGTGACTTCGAGCGCCGCCTCCGCCGGCGCGTTGCCCACCAGCGCGTTGGCGAACTCGAGCGCGATGCCGTCCATCGCGCCACAGGGCACCACGCCGATGTGCTGCAGGCCGTGGCGGCCGGCGTCCTGCACGGTCGTCTGCAGGCCCGGCTTGTTGACGAGGATGCTCACCCGTTTCTCACGCCAGTCGCTCGAACTCGGACAGGGCGATCGGCATGAAGCGCACCCGGTCGCCGGGCGCGAACAGGCTGGGTGGCTCGCGCGCCGGATCGAACACCCTGAGCGGGGTGCGGCCGATGATGCTCCAGCCGCCGGGCGTCTCGTAGGGATAGACCGCGGTCTGCAGGTTGGCGATGGCGACCGACCCCGCCGGCATGCGCGTGCGCGGCGTGGCGCGCCGCGGCAGCGACAGCCTGGGGTCCAGCCCCCCGATGTAGGGCTGGCCGGGCGAGAACCCGACCATGAGCACCCGGTGGAGGAGCTTTGCATGGCGCTTCGCGATCTCCGCCTGCGACAGCGACAGCTTCGCCGCCAGTTCCGGCAGGTCGAGGCCGAACTCGGCTGCGTAGCAGACAGGGACCTCGACGGTGCGTCCCGAATCCTCGAACTTCCCGGCCAGCTTTAAGCATTCCGCCAGCAGCGCCTTGCAGTGCGGCAGGATCGGGTCGGGCAGTCCCGGGTGGTAGGGATCGACGTGCAGCGCGATGCCGCACAGCGCCGGGACGATGTCGCGGAGCCACGGCAGCCTGCGCGCGCGCAGGGCCGCAGCCAGCGCCTGCAGGGACTGATTGGTCTGGAGATCCAGTGTTTCGCCGAATTCGGCGTACAGCGCCGAGTCGCCCAGCGGCGAGAGGCGCAGGGTCTTGAGGAGCTTTTTCAGGGTTGCCGCGGGCGCGCCACGCCCAGCTGCAGCTCGCGGTGGTGGCGCGCGTCCTGGGCGATCGCCGCGGCCAGTTCCGCGAGGCCCTGCTCGTCGGCCAGCCCGCGCCCGATCAGCAGGCGCTCGAGCGCCCGCACCCAGTGCAGGTAATAGGTGTCGCCGCGGTCGGGGTCGCCTTCAGCCTGCGCGTCGCGGATCACCTGCGCCAGGGTTTCGGCCCACTCGGTCCAGGTGAACAGCCCCCTCTGGTGCAACTGCAGCGCCAGCGCGAAGGCGAGCGCCTCCCAGGGGGCGTTGAACACCGGCGCTTCGGCGGGCCGATTCAAGCGCGTTCCAGGTAATCGTCCCACAGGTCCAGGTGGACGCTGTCACGGGAAACTTCGCGGCGCGGCTCGCCCCACAGCTCCCCGGCGCTGAAGCGCACGCTGTAGCAATGCTGCGGCTTCGGACCCAGGCCCAGCGCATGCGTGTCCGGGAATACGTACGCGCCGTGATCCAGGTGCACCACGCCCTGCCTGCCGCGGCAATAGCGCGGCATCCGGGTATGCGCGGGCGGGTTGAGGTTCTTCACCCGCACCCGCTCGCCGACCACGAAGCGCGGCGCGACCGGATCGTCCAGCTTGGCGCCGCGGCTGTTGGCCAGCATCTTCATCGCGGTCGCGGCGTCGGGCGCCGCGAGCGACGGATCGCGCGGCTCGAGGGCGCGGCCGGCGCGCAGTTCCTCCGCTGTCACCAGGCCCTTTTCCACCGCCAGCCGCTCCAGGCCCTTGTGCCACAGCTCGTAGTAGCTCAAGGCGAGGTACTCGGCCGGGTCGCGGTTCTCGCGCGCAAAGCGCGACATGTCGAGGTTCCAGCGCCCCAGCATGCCCAGCGCGAGCGTGACGGCGAAGGCGCGCCGCTCCCAGTCGTGATGGAACACCGGTTCGTCGGGCTCCGGGATCACCGGACCGAAACCCTGCATGCCGCCCAGGTCCTGGCCGCCGTTCATCGCGCGGTGCCGATCATGTGGTCGCGGGTCACCAGCGCGGCCAGTTCGGCCTCGCCGAGCCGTTCGGTGCCCGCCGGCCGCTCCGGGATCACCAGGTAGCGGATCTCGGCGGTCGAGTCCCAGACCCGGACCTCGACCTCCTGCGGCAGATCGACGCCGAACTCGCGCAACACGCCGCGCGGGTCGGATACGGCACGGGAACGGTACGGCGCGGACTTGTACCAGACCGGGGGCAGGCCCAGCACCGCCCAGGGGTAGCAGGAGCACAGGGTGCAGACCACCATGTTGTGCACCCTCGGGGAGTTCTCCAGCGCCACCAGGTGCTCGCTCTGGCGGCCGACGTAGCCCATGCTCGCGATCGCCGTGGTCGCGTCGCGCAGCAGCAGCTCCCGGTAGGCCGGATCGGTCCAGGCCTTGGCCACCACGCGCGCGCCGTTGCGCGGCCCGACGCGGTGCTCGTAGGTCTCGATCAGCGCCTCCAGCGCCTTCGGATCGACCAAACCCTTCTCGGTCGCGATCCGCTCCAGGGCGCGCACGCGGAAGGTGATGGTATCGTCGTCGTGACGATGATCATGGTCGTGGCCATGGTCGTGGTCATGGTCGTGGCCGTGATCGCTTCGGCCGCTCATGCCACCCACTCCGATACCGGCGCCTTTGCCTCGTGCAGCGGCTGGCAGACGATGTCCACCAGCGACGGCCCGCCGTGCGCGAAGGCCGCCTTGAGCGCGCCGGCCAGCCGCCAGGGTTCGGTCACGCGCCAGGCTTTCACGCCGAACGCCTCGGCGACCCGCGCGTGGTCGGTGACGCCGAAGTCCACCGAGAAGTAGCGCGCGCCGTAGCCCGTCTTCTGCCCCGCCTTGATCCAGCCGTAGACCGCATTCGAGATCACGACGAACGTGACCGGGAGCTTCAGGCGCGCAGCGGTTTCCAGTTCGCCGGCGCACATGCCGAAGCTGCCGTCGCCCATGACGCCGACGGTCTTCACCGACGGCCGGCCGAAGTGCGCGCCGATGGCCGCGGCCAGGCAATAGCCCAGCGCGCCATGCGCGCGGTTGGAGAACACGCGCTTGCCGGTACCCCGGATCGGGTAGAACGCCGAGAAGTACGGGCAGGGCGTGCCCGGATCCAGCACCACGATGGCATCGGGGTCCAGGGCCCGCGCCATCTCGGCCACCACGCGCTCGGGCTTGATGGGCGCCTCCTCCGATCTGGCGAGGGCGTCGAACTTGGTGAACTTGGCCTCGCGCGCCCTCTTCACCGCGTCGGCGTCGAGCGGGCGATTCATGCCATCGAGCGTCTCGTTCAGCGCCGCCAGCGCCAGCTTGGCGTCCGCCACCAGCGGCACATCCACCTTGTAGTTGGCGCCAATCGCCTTCGGGTCCACGTCCAGGTGCAGCACCCGCGTCTTGCCCGGTGCCGGATGGCGCCAGCGCTCCGTGGTGACCGACCCGGCGCGGCAGGTGATGAAGAACACCAGGTCTGCGGCATCCACGATCGAGCGGGTTTCCGGGGTGCCGCCGTTCGATCCCACCACGCCCACTGCCAGCGGGTGGTCGTCGGCGATGGCGCCCTGCCCGCTGACGGTGGTCGCCACCGGCGCGGACAACTTCATCGCCAGTTCCGCGAGTTCCGACTCCGCCCCGGACATGACCACGCCGCCGCCGCAGATGAACACCGGGTTCCTGGCCGCGCGCAGCAGCTTCGCCGCCAGCTCGACGTGCAAGGGGTCGGGCGCGCTCCGGCGCGCGGGGATCTGCCCGAGGCTGGGGTCGGCCCAGACCTCGCTGCGCTCCACCGGGCCGTTCTGCACATCGAAAGGCAGCGCGATGTGCGCCGATCCCGGCCGACCGGTGGTCATCTCGCTGAACGCGGCGCGGAGGCTGCGCGGGATGTCCTGCGGGCGCTCCAGCACCGCGTTCCACTTGGTGACCGGCTTCATCAGCGCGCCCTGGTCCAGCTCGGTCAGGGTGAAGCGGCCGCGAGAGGATACCGACACGTCGGTGTTGATCGCGAGCACCGGCACCGAGGATTGGTTCGCCTCCACCAGTCCGGGCAGGATGTAGGTGGCGCCTCCGCCCGAAGGCCCCTCGCACACGCCGACCTTGCCCGAGACGCGGGCGTAGCCGTCGGCCATGTAGGCGGCGTGGCGCTCGTCCCTCGTCAGCACGTGCCGCATTCCGTGCGGCAGCCGCGCCAGCGCGTCGTAGAACGGCAGGCTGGTGTCGCCGCACAGGCCGAAAATCACCTCGACGCCATGCATCTGGAGCATCTCCACCGCTGCTTCGGCGCCGGTGAGGGTGGCCGCTGCCGCATCAACGGGTTTGTTCATGCGGCTATTATAGGGCGTGGAAAAATACGTTCCCGCGCCCGGCGAGCTGGTGCTCGACCATGTCGCGCACTTCGTCCCCGATCTCGTCGCCGCGCGCGGTGCGCTGCAGGCGATGGGCTTCGCGGTGACGCCGGAATCGGCGCAGTCGAGCCCGGATGGCCCCGCCGGGACCTCCAACGTGACCGTGATGCTGCCGCAGGGCTACCTGGAGTTCCTCGCCCCCACCATGGACACGCCCAACGCCGCGAGGCTGCGCGCCACCATGTCCCGCTATTGCGGGGTGCACCTCGCCTGCTTCGGCACGCCGGCCGCCGCAGCCGAGCATGCTCGCCTCGCCACGCACGGCTTCGCGCCGCTGCCGCTGGTCGAATTGGGCCGGGAAACCGAGACCGGGCGGGCGCAGTTCAAGCTGATCCGCTGCGCGCCCGAGGCCATGCCCGAGGGACGCGTGCAGTTCGTCGAGCATCTAAGCCCCGAAGTGATCTGGCACGAGCGCTGGATGGGGCACGCGAACGGCGTGCGCAAGCTCGCCTGCGTGTTCGTGGTCGCGGACGATCCGGTCGCCGTCGCCGCCCGCTGGGCGCACTTTGCCGCGCTGCTGCCCCGGCCCGCCGGCCGCTTCGTGCATCTGAGGACCGACCGGGGCGACGTGCTGGTGGGCCGGCGTGGCGAATGGGAGCAGCTCTTCGGCGACAAGGTACCCGCGGCGCCGGCGCTCGCGGGCTACGCGCTGGAATGCGAGGACCCGGAAGGCCTCGCGCGCCGCGTGCTGCTGGCGGGTGCCGCGGTCCGCAAGCTCCGGCCGCGGCTCTTCGCCGCGGGGCTGCCGGCGGCGCTGGGCGGGAACTGGGTGGTCGGCACCGCGGCGGCGCTGGCGCTGGACGGTTGAGCTGCGCTGGGCACGGCACGAGGCCGGCACTGCCCAGATCGGCAGCGCACCGATCAGCCTTCAGAACGCGGCGCGAAAGGCGTTCAGCGCCGGTTCGTTGCGCCAGGCTTGGGCGCCGGGGACCTGCGCCAGCGCCGGGGATTCAGCCGCCATCAGCCCCCGCGCTCGAGCACCAGCTGCACGTCCCCGAGCGCCCGCTCGGCGAAACCGCCCTCGCAGTAGCTGAGGTAGTACTGCCACATCCGGATGAAGGTATCGGGATAACCCAGTGCACGCACCCGCGGCGCGTTGCCGAGGAAGTTCTCGCGCCAGCGCGCGAGCGTGGTGGCGTAGTGCGGACCGATGTCCTCCAGCGCGACGATCCGCAGCCGGCTCGCGCCCGTCATCTCGCTGGCGAGCGCGGTCACCGACGGGATGCAGCAGCCGGGGAAGATGTAGCGCTTGATGAAGTCCACCTCCCGCTTCGCCTGCTCGTAGCGCTGGTCGGCGATGGTGATGGATTGCAGCAGCATGCGGCCCCCCGGATGCAGGCGCCGTTCGCAGACGCGAAAGAACTCGCCGAAGTACTGGTGTCCCACCGCCTCGATCATCTCGATGGACACCAGCTTGTCGTAAGCGCCCTCGAGGTCGCGGTAGTCGCGCAGCAGCACGCTGACGCGGTCCGCGAGCCCCGCGGCGCGCACCCGTTCGGTGGCGAGCGCATGCTGGTTGGGCGAGATCGTGGTGGTGGTGACGCGGCAGCCGTACTTCCCCGCGGCGTGCAGCGCGAACCCGCCCCAGCCGGTGCCGATCTCCAGCACGTGGTCCTGTGGCCCGAGCGCCAGCTTGCGGCAGATGGCCTCCAGCTTCGCCGCCTGCGCCTCGGCGAGCGTCATCCCCGGGCGCTCGAAGATGGCGCTGGAGTACATCATGGTTTCATCCAGGAACAGGCGATACAGGTCGTTGCCAAGGTCGTAGTGAGCCGAGATGTTGCGCCGGCTTCCCGCGCGCGTGTTGCGGTGCAGCCAGTGCGCTGAGACGCGCAGCGGCGAGGACAGGCGCGCGAGCCCGCCCTCCATCCCGTCCAGCGCCTCGCGGTTGCGCAGCAGCAGCCGCATCAGCCCCGTCAGGTCGTCCGCGACCCAGTGCCCCAGCATGTACGCCTCGCCCGCCCCAACCGAACCGCCGAAGGCGAGCTCCGGGTAGAAGGCCGGGTGGCGCACGGTGACGTTCACCGCCGCGCCGCCCGCGGCGCCGAAGCTGCGCGACTCGCCCTGCTCGTGCAGCGCCAGGCGGCCGTGGCGGAGCCCGGAGAGCCGCGCATGGACGAGCCGGCGCGCGAGGCCGGCGAGGAGTCCCGCGCGCGGCCGCGGGCGGGAGAGATCGACCAGGGTCGGATCGTTCAGGTTCATGGGTGGGCGTAGAAGGGCGTGCGTCGGGTCCAGAGCCGCAAGGCCTGCCAGTAGATCGCCGCCACGACCTGCAGCGGCATGAGCGGGAAGCGCGCGAGCGCCCCGGCGAGCGAGGCGGTGCCGATCTCGCGCCGCGCCAGATCGAGCGTCGCATCGAACACCTTGGCCTCGCCCTCCAGGTTGCGCATGTGCACCGCCAGACGCGCGCCGGGCTCGCTGAAGCGCCAGTCGTAGCGCAGCGCCATGGGCAGGAACGGCGAGACATGGAAGGCCTTGCCGAAGCGGAAGCGCAGCTCCCCGCCTCCAGTCTGCAGCACGTAGGCGTGGCGCTCGTTCCAGGGCGTGTTGGTGATCTCCGCGACGATGGTCTCGACCTTGTCGCCCGCGGCGTCGTAGCAATAGTAGAAGCTCACCGGGTTGAAGCAATGGCCGAACATGCGCAGGTGCGCGAGCAGGCGGATCGGGCCCGCGGGCCGGCGGCCGGTTTGCGCGGTGACGCGCTCGCGCACCGCCTGGTCCAGGGGCACGGCGGGATCGCCCAGGTAGTCCGCGCGGCGCAACCAAGCCAGCGCCGGCCGGCGCGCGGACCAGAACCAGCGGCCGCGGAACACCTGGTCCAGCTCGGCGAGGTCCAGCCACGCCATGAACAGGCGGTAGCGGAACTCACGCGGGCGTGGCGCGAAGCGCCGGTGCCTAAGCGACCCGGTGTACAGGGCGCTGTGCATCGCCGATGTCCTCCGCGAAATGCGCCAGCGCCGCCAGCGCGCTTGTCACGCCGTCCTCGTGAAAGCCGTTGCGCCAGTAAGCGCCGCAATAGTAGGTGCGCCGCCCGCGATTGAGTTCGGCCTGCCGCGCCTGCGCCGCGACCCCGGCTGGGGTGAACAGCGGGTGGTGGTAGGTGATGCACTTCAGCACCTTCGAGGGGTCCACGGCATCGCTGCGATTGAGCGTCACCAGGAACGGCTCGGGCGCATCCAGTCCCTGCAGGATGTTCATGTTGTAGGTGAGCGCGACGCGCTCGCGTGCCCCGGGCAGCAGGTGGTAGTTCCAGGCCGCCCAGGCCAGTGGCTTCTTCGGCAGCAGCCGCGAGTCGGTATGCAGCAGCGCTTCGTTCTCCTGGTAGGGAATCGCGCCCAGGACCTCGCGCTCGGCCGGGCTGGGGTCCGCGAGCAGGCGCAGGGCCTGGTCGCTGTGGCAGGCGATGAAGACGGAATCGAAGCGTTCAGCCATCCCGTCGCGCGTCCGCACGATCACCTGCCCCGGCAGGCGGCGGACCCACTCCACCGGGGTGCGCAGGCGGATGCGGTCGCGCAAGGGTGCCACCAGCTTCTCCACGTAGCGTGCGGAACCGCCGCGGACGACACGCCACACCGGCCGCTTGTCCACCGACAGCATGCCGTGGTTGTGCAGGAAGCGGATGAAAAAGCGCGCCGGGAACGCGAGCATCGACTGCGGATCGGTGGACCAGATGGCAGCGCCCATCGGCACGATGTAGTGCTGGACGAAGCTGCGGCCATACCCGCCCCGCTGCAGCAGCTCGCCGAGCGGCACCTCGCCCCCGGGCTGGCGCAGGAGCAGCGGCGCCTCGCGGTTGAAGCGCAGGATGTCGCGCACCATGCCCAGGAACGAGGGCCGCAGCAGGTTTCGGCGCTGTGCGAACAGGCTATTGAGCGTCGTGCCGTTGTACTCCAGCCCGCTCGCCTCGTCGCGCACCGAGAAGCTCATGCGGCTCGCCTGCCAGCCGACGCCCAATTCCTCCAGCAGGGCGACGAAGTTGGGGTAGGTGCGGTGGTTGAACACGATGAAGCCGGTGTCGACCGCATAGCGCCGCCCGCCCTGCTCCACCAGGTGGGTGTGCGTGTGGCCGCCGGCGTGGCCGCCGGCCTCGAACACGGTGATGTCGTGCTCGCGGTGAAGGCGGTGCGCGGCGACGTTGCCGGCGATGCCCGAGCCGATGATCGCGATCTTCATCGCTTTCTCGCCTCGCGCACCGCCGCCGGGACCCTGCGCAACTCGTGCACCAGGCCCAGTGCCGCCAGCAGCTTCAGGCCGTACCAGCTCAGGTCCACCTCCCACCAGTAAAAGCCCTGGTGCGCCGCGCCCGGATAGTGGTGGTGGTTGTTGTGCCAGCCCTCGCCGAAGGTGAGCAGCGCGAGCCAAAGGTTGTTGCGCGAGTGATCGCGCGTCGCATAGCGCCGGCTGCCAAAGCGATGCGCGAGCGAGTTGATGGTGAAGGTCGCGTGCCAAAGCGCAACCGTGGAGATGCACAGGCCCCAGACGACGTACTCCAGGCCGCCGGCGGCGTAGAGCGCAGCCGCGAGCAGTGCCGGCACCAGCGCGTCATAGCGATCGAGGAATCGCAGCTCCGGGAAACGGGCGAGGTCCGCCACCAGTTCCTGGCGCGTGGCGAAGTTCTCGCGCGCCAGGAACCAGCCGGCGTGGCTCCAGGCGAAGCCGTGCTGCAGGGCGGAGTGCGCGTCCGCCGGGCGGTCGGCATGGGCATGGTGGTGGCGGTGGTGCGAGGCCCACCACAGCGGGCCGCGCTGCACCGCGGAGGCGCCCAGCACCGCGAACAGGAACTGCATCGGGCGCGAGCAGCGGAAGGCCCGGTGCGAGAAGTAGCGGTGGTAGAAAGCGGTCACCGCGAACATGCGCAAGGCGAACAGCGCCGCGGCAAGCCCCACCAGTTCCAGGCTCGCGCCCACCCACAGCGCGCCCAGGCAGCCGGCATGGACGGCGATCAAGGGCAGCACGCGAAGGAGGTCGGATCCCGCCGGCGCGGAGGCGCTGTCGAACCAGCAGCGGAGGGTATCGAGCGTGCGCTTCATGGCCATTGCTGCGGTACCTTGCGCAGCCGTGCCGCGTCGTAGCCCTGCTCGCGCAGGAACCCGAGCAGGCGCTGGTAGTCCGCCTGCGGAATCTGCGGCTGGCGCGCCATGATCCACACGTAGTCGCGCTTCTCGCGCCCGATCACCACCTGGCCGTAGTCCGGGGCGAGCCAGGCGATGCGGAAATCAGCCTTGATGGGCCAGACGAAGCGCATGCCCCACACCGCGTTCCCGGTGCCCGGGACCACGAAGCCGCGCGGGGTGTAGCGCTTCAACTCGCCGTCGAACCCGCCCTCGCGGAAGGTGAAAGTGGTGGCAATGCTGCCGTCGGCCCCCAGCCGGTAGGATTCCACCGCGTTGTGGGCGCCGGTCTCGATGAAGGTCGGGATGCTGGCGATCACGTACCAATCGCCCATGAAGCGCGCCAGGTCCACCTGAGGAGCCAGCGCAAGCGGCGGCAGCCCCGGGCTGGAACAGCCGGCGAGCAGCGCAAGGGCGAAGGCCACCCGTTTCATACGCTTCGCCTCGGCCCGGGAAAGAACGCATTGGTGCGCAGCACGTAGTTCGCGTACTGCGGCCGGCGCTGCCCGATGTCCTTCTCCAGCAGCGCCACGCCTGAGACGCGCAGCAGCAGCAGGCTCATGAGCAGCGGCGAGAACACCGTCCACCAGGCACCCGCGGCGGCGGCGAGCAGCCAGAAGCCCCACCAGAGGCAGAATTCGCCGAAGTAGTTCGGGTGCCGGCTGTAGCGCCACAGCCCGCGATCCATGACGCCCCCGGCGTTGCGCGGGTCGGCCTTGAAGCGGGCCAGCTGGGCGTCGGCAAGGGCCTCGAAACCGAGGCCGAACACCACCAGCGCGGCCCCCGCGCCATCGAGCGCGCCGGCCGGCTGGCCGGAGCCAATCGCCGCGGCCAGCGGCGCGGAGATGATCCAGGCCAGCACCGCCTGCAGGCCGAAGACGAGGTACAGGCTCCTCCAGGCGAAGCCAGGCTCGTTGCGCGCGCGGATGGCGCGGTAGCGGTGGTCCTCGGGCGCGCCCCAGTTGCGCGCGGCGAGGTAGCCTGCCAGGCGCAGCGACCACAGGGCCACCAGCGCGAGCACCAGCAGCGCGCGCCCATCGATCGCCTCCGCCGGCACGGCATAGACCGCGGCCGCGGCGAGGAAGAACAGCGACCAGAAGATGTCCACCAGCCCGGCGTTGCTGCGCGCGGTGGCAACCGCCCAGGCGAGCAGCGCGAGCGCGACGGTGGCCGGCAGGCCGGCGAGCCAGTCCTGCAAGAAGCTCATCTGGCCTCCAGCCGCAGCGCAAGGGCGGACAGCAGCGGCGTGGCAAGCGCCCAGCCGGCGGCAACCGCGGTCAGGCCCAGCAACGGGTCGGCGAATTGCAGCGCGCCCAGCCGCTCGCCCGCGTAGTACGCCACCGGGCCGCCGATGGCGCCAAACAGCACGCCCAGCACCGGCCACTCGCGCAGCCAGCGCAGCGACACGTTGAGGGTGGTGGCGAACAGCGCCCACAGCGCCACCATCCACACCGGCGCCAGCGCCGACAAGGGGACCGCGCCGGCAAATGACACCCAGCCCGTCATTGCGAGCACGGAGTCGAACGCGAACCCGGCCAGGGCCGCGACGAGCACCAGCGACAGCTCATCGCGCGGATTGCGGGAACGAAAGACGATGAACGCCGCGATCAGCAGCGCGACCAGCGCGCCCTGCCAGGGAAAGCCGCGCGCCGCGCCCAGCACGCAGGCAAACCAGCCGGCCTGGAAGAGCAGGAAATTGACCGCCACGGCCGACCGGGTCGCCACGAACACGCGCCCTTCAGTCCGCGGGACGCTCGAACAGGTAGTGGCTGACCCACCATTGCTGGCCGGCGTCGTGGCCGAACAGACCCGCGCAGGCCATGAAGAACAGGCGCCAGCGCTGCAGCCACAGCCCCGCCTCACGCTCGCCGTAGGCGCGCGCGAGCACCGGCAGCGCCTCGCCGCGGCGCCGGTCCAGGTTCTCCAGCCAGGCATTCGCGGTACGCTCGTAGTGCGTGCCGTCCCAGCGCCAGCGGTGCACGAGGCGCAGCCGGTCCTGGAAGCGCAGCGCGAGCTCGTCCGCGGGCATGATGCCGCCGGAGAAGAAGTGCCGGCTGATCCAGTCCGACGGCCCCGCGTCGGTGAAGGCATAGCTCTGGGCGCGGTGGCAGAACACGTGCATGAAGAAGTGCCCGCCGGGGCGCAGCCAGCCGTGCACACGGTGGAACATCGCGCGCCAGTTGCGCATGTGCTCGAACATCTCCACCGAGACCGCACGGTCGAAGCGCTGCGGCGTGTCGAACGCGTTCATGTCCGCGGTGCGCACCGTGACGTTGGCGAGGCCCCGTGCGCGCGCTTCGCCCTCGATGTAGGCGCGCTGCGAGGCGGAGTTGGACACCGCGGTGATGCGGCTGCCCGGGTAGGCGGCGGCCATCCACAGCGTGAGCGAACCCCAGCCGCAGCCCAGTTCCAGGATGTCCTGCCCGTCGGCCAGGCCGGCGCGCAGGCAGGTCTCGGCAAGGGCGGCTTGCTCGGCCTCGACGAGCGTGACCACGCCCTCGGGCCACCAGCAGCTGCTGTACTTGCGGTGCGGCCCCAGCGCCAGGCCGAAGAACTCGGCTGGCACCTCGTAGTGCTGGGCGTTGGCGAGGTGCGGCACCGGCGCAATCTGGGCTGTATCCATGTCGCGCAGGAAGGCCTCGGCGCGCAGCGCGGCGCCTTCGCTGCCGGCCTGCGCCAGTTGCGCCAGGCGCTGCTTAACCAGGCGGCGCACGCCCCTGCGTATCACCGCATCGGGCACCAGGCCCCGCTCGACCCAGTCGAGCGCAAGTTGTGTCGTGCTCATGTATTGCTCTTCCTGGGACGCAGCAGCGCCACCAGGCGCCGTACGCCGGCTTCGATGTCCGCGCCCAGTGGCACCGCGCCGGCGGCGACGATGGCGTCACGATGGCGCACCGAGGTCTGGCCGCCGATCAGCACCGGGATGTCCACCTGCGCGACCAGCGCCGGCAGCGCCTTGCGCAGGGTTGCTGGCTCGGGGTCCAGGGAACTGGAAACGACGATGGCGCGGCAATCGGCGCGCCGCGCCGGCAACGCCAGTTCCGCCAGCGGCAGGTTGGCGCCCAGCGGCACGCAGCGCAGCCCCGCTTCGCTGGCGGCGATGGCGAACAGGAGCAGGCCGATCTCGTGGAACTCGCCGGGGGCGCAGGCGAGCAGCAGCTTGGGGCCAGAGGGCAGGCGCCGGTGGTGCAGGCGCGCGCCCAGCTTGTTCCTCAGATAGACGGCGAAGAAATGCTCCTCGGCGACGCCGCCGGCGGTCCGGTCCCAGCGCTCCCCCAGGGCGCACAGCAGCGGCATGAGCAGGCTCGAGGTCACGCGCTCGATCGGGTGCAGCGACAGCGCCTCCTCGTAGACTGCGTCCAGCGCCGCCTCGTCGAAGCGCGCGATGGCGGTGGACATGCGCTCCAGGTAGCGGGCCCAGGGCCCGGCGGCGGGCGGCGCCTGGCGCGCCTGTACCCCGCCGGAGAGCGCCCGGCGCACCTGCCCGATGGGCACGCCCTTGGCCATCAGCGAAAGCACCTCGTGGATCTGGTTCACCTGCGCCTGGGTGTACAGGCGGTGGCCGGTGCGGGTGCGCGATGGACGGATCAGGCCGTAGCGCCGCTCCCAGGCGCGCAGCGTGACCGGCAGCACGCCGGTGAGGGAGGCGACGGTCCGGATCGGGTAGCGCTCGGTGCCGGCGGCGGAGTCGGTGCCCATCCCACAACTATACATAACTTGTACAAAATATGCAATGCGAACGTTAGTTTCCAGACTTTACCGATACATTACTTGTACATTCCGGCAGGCTCCAGAGCCAGGCTACAATGCCCGACATGCGTTCGGACCTGTGCGCCCTCACCGCCACCGAACTCCTTGAGGGCTATCGGAAAAAGGCCTTCTCCCCGGTGGAGGTCACACGCGCGGTGCTGGCGCGCATCGAGCGCCTCAACCCGGTGCTGAATGCCTTCGTGCTGGTGGCCCGCAAGGAGGCGCTGGCCGCGGCCAAGGCCTCCGAGGCCCGCTGGCGCGTCGGCCACCCCATGGGGCTGCTGGATGGCGTGCCGGTGTCCATCAAGGACCTGCTGCTCACGCGCGGCTGGCCCACGCTGCGCGGCTCGAGGACGATCGATCCGCGCGGGCCCTGGAACGACGAGGCGCCCTGCACGGCGCGCCTGCGCGAGCACGGCGCGGTGCTGCTGGGCAAGACCGCGACGCCGGAGTTCGGCTGGAAAGGCGTCACAGACAGCCCGCTGTCGGGGATCACGCGCAATCCCTGGAACCCGAAGATGACCCCGGGCGGTTCCTCCGGCGGCGGCGCGGCCGCGGTGTCCTCCGGCATGGGCCCGCTCACCGTGGGCACCGACGGCGGTGGCTCGATCCGGATTCCCTGCGGCTTCACCGGCCTGTTCGGCATCAAGCCTTCGTTTGGCCGGGTGCCGGCCTGGCCGCTCTCGCCCATGGGCACGGTGGCGCATGTGGGACCCATGAGCCGCACGGTGGCGGACGCGGCGCTGATGATGAACGTCATCACCCTGCCCGATGCGCGCGACTGGCATTCGCTGCCCTGGGACGCGCGCGACTACCGCGTCGGGCTGGAGGACGGCGTCAAGGGCCTGCGCATCGCCTACTCCGCCGACCTGGGCTACGCCAGGGTGGACCCCGAAGTGGCGAAGATCGTCAGCAAGGCGGTGAACGCGCTCAGCGACCTGGGCGCTATCGTCGAGGAGGAGGACCCGGGCTTCGATGACGCGCTGCAGCTGTTCGCCGACCACTGGTTCCCGGGCGCGGCCTCGGTGGTGCGCGCAATTCCCGCCGCGAAGCGAATGCTCATGGACAAGGGCCTGCTCGAGGTGGCGCGGGATGGCGAGAAGCTAACCACGGCGCAGTACTTGGATGCCGTGAAGCAGCGCGGTGCGCTCGGCGAGCGCATGAACCACTTCCACGCCCGCTTCGACCTGCTGCTCACGCCCACCCTGCCGCTGCCCGCGTTCAAGGCGGGGCGCGAGGTGTCCGGGTTGCTGAAGGAGAAACGCTGGACCGACTGGACCCCGTTCAGCTACCCCTTCAACCTGACGCAGCAACCTGCGGCCACCGTGCCCTGCGGCCTCACCAAGTCCGGCCTGCCGGTGGGCCTGCACATCGTGGGGCCCCGCTACGCCGACGCGCTGGTGCTGCGCGCCGCTCGCGCCTTCGAGTCCACCCACCCCTACCGGGCCCCCAACCTCGCCAAGCTCGAAAACTAGGGGCAGACCACGATTTCCGCCTTGGCGCTCTCGGTAATCGTGGTCTGTCCCTGATTTTTATGCCAATGGAACCGAGGCACTTCGCGCACTGGCCGCCGCACCTGCCGCGCAGCCTGCCTGCGCCGCAGATCACGCTGGGGGCGATGCTGGAGCGCACCGCGCAGGCCTTCCCGGACAAGCCCGCCTCGATCTTCCGCGATCAAGTCCTGAGCTGGGGCAAGCTGCGGCGCCGCGCCGAGGCGCTGGCCGGGCACCTGCGGCAGGCCTGCGGCGTGCAGCGCGGCGACCGGGTGCTGCTCGACCTGCAGAACGGCAGCGACTTCGTGGTCGCCTTCTTCGGCATCCTGCGCGCCGAGGCAGTGGTGGTGCCGGTGAGCCCGGCCAACCTCGGCAGCGAGCTGGCGCACTACCTGTCAGACAGCGAGGCGCGCGTCGCGATCACCGAACCCGAGACCGCGTCGCGCTTCGCCGGCCTCGATGTCGAACACCTCATCGTCATGGGGCAGACGCCGCTGCGAGACCTCGCGCCTTCGCCCTCGCGCGCCGCCCATCACGAACTGTGCCTGATGCCCTACACCTCGGGGAGCACCGGCAAGCCCAAGGGCTGCATGCACACCCACGCTACCGTGCTGCACAACATCGTCGGCGCCGCGGCCTGGAAGCGCATCACCGAGGCCACCGTGGCGCTGGCCACCGCGCCCTTCTTCCACGTCACCGGGCTGATACACAGCCTGCTCGCGACCGTGTGGGCCGGCGGCACCATGGTGATCCAGCGCCGCTGGGATCCCCTGGAAGCCGCGCGCCTGGTCGAGCGCCACGGCTGCACCCACTGGGACAACGTGCCCACCATGGTGGTGGACCTGCTGTCGCACCCGGAGGCGCTGCGGCACGACCTGGGCTCGCTGAAGTGGATTTTCGGCGGTGGCGCCGCCATGCCCGAGGCGATCGCGCAGAAGCTCTATGACCTGTGCGGCGTGCGCTACATCGAGGGCTACGGCATGACCGAAACCATTTCCCAGACCCACATCAACCCGCCGCAGAATCCGAAGAAGCAGTGCCTGGGCATCCCGACCTTCGACACCGAGTCCCTGGTCGTGGACCCGGCGACCTTCAAGGTCCTCGGTCCCGGCGAGCCGGGCGAAATCTTGGTGCGCGGCCCGCAGCTGCTCACCGGCTACTGGAAAAACGAGCCGGCGTACCGGGAATCCCTGTGCACCATTGACGGCAAACGGTTTTTCCGCACCGGCGACCTCGGCCGCACCGACGAAGACGGCTACTTCTTCATCTCCGACCGCCTGAAGCGCATGATCAACGCCGCCGGCTTCAAGGTCTGGCCGGCGGAGGTGGAAGCCGCCATGTACCAGCACCCCGCGATCAAGGAATGCTGCATCATCGCCTCGCCCGACGAGCGCCGCGGCGAGACGGTCAAGCTGGTCGCGGTGCTCAAACCGGGCGAGAACGCGACCGGCGAGCAGATACGGGACTGGGCACGCTCGCGGATGGCGGCCTACAAGGTGCCGCGCAAGGTGGAGTTCATCGACGCCCTGCCCCGCACCGGCTCGGGCAAGCTGCTGTGGCGGGCGCTGCAGGAAAAGGAGTTCGGGCAATGACGCTCTAGTTCAATGCCGCGGGCATCACGCACCGTGGCGCCCATGGGGGAGAAAAACGAGGACTGAATCGCCATCGGCTTGCGGATACCCCAGGGGTCCATTGACGTGGCGCAGCATTGCACCCCACCAAAACGCCTATAGAGTGATTGTCTTCTCAGGATAGGAAATCAAAACCATGAAAATAAAAGCATGCGCACTCTCCTCAGCCGCCCTGCTTGCGTTCACCGTCCAGTGCGCCTTCTCGCAGGACAAGCCCAAGCCCCCGCCGGTCACCCCCTTCGCCACCGGCTTCATGGACCCGAAGGACAACAGCTTCTGGGGCCGTCCGGCGTACCTGGCGCAGTTGAAGGACGGGTCGCTGCTGGTGTCCGACGAGCAGCTGGGCGCGATCTACCGTATCAGCTACAGCGCGCCGGCTCCCGCGAAGAAGAACTAGTGCGCCTGCAAGTCGGGGGGCGGTGGGCTGTGCTCACCGCCCTTTTCATTTGCGCTTCGGTCCATGCGCAGGCGCCGCCCTCCGTGGCAAGGCTGAAGTCCTGCGCCCAATGCCACGGCGAGGACGGCAACTCCTTGAACGCTGGCACGCCCTCCATCGCCGCACAGCCGCGCATCTTCCTCGAGAACTACCTCGTGCTGACGCGCGAAGGCCTGCGCGGGTCGGACGCGATGCAGAGGCTGCTGAAGGGGCTGCCCGATCGCGACATCTTAGCCTTTGCGCGGCACTACTCAAGCCTGAAGGCCGTTCCCGCGCCCGGGGCGGTGGACCGGGTGCTGTTCGAGCGCGGCCGCGCCATCGCCGCCCGCAGCCGCTGCGGCAGCTGCCACCTGCCCGACTACAGCGGCCGCGAGCAGATGCCGCGCCTCGCGGGCCAGCGCGAGGAGTTCCTGCTTGAGGTCATGCTGCAGTACCGCCAGAACCGGCGCCGTGGTGGCGACACCATGATGTCGGCCGCGCTGCACGGCATCCCGGAGTCCGAGTTTCCCGCGCTGGCGCACTTCTTTTCGCGCCTCAAATGACCCCCCTGCGCGCGGCGTTGGCGCTGGCGACGCTCGCGCCCCTGCATGCGCAAGGCGACGCCCAGGACGCGATCTCGGTCACCGCCACCCGCGTTGAGCGCCCTACGCTCGAGATTCCCGCCGCCGTGGACCGCGTGCGCGAAGAGGACATCGGCTGGGGCAAGCCGCAGGTGAACCTGTCGGAGTCCCTCGGTCGCGTTCCCGGCATCTCGGTGCACAACCGCAACAACTACGCCCAGGACCTGCAGATCACCTCGCGCGGCTTCGGCAGCCGCGCCACCTTCGGTATTCGCGGCCTGCGCCTGATCGCCGACGGCATCCCGGCGAGCTTCCCGGACGGCCAGGGGCAGGTGTCGCACTTCGACCTGGGTTCCGCGGGCGGCATCGAGGCGCTGCGCGGCCCGTTCTCGGTGATGCACGGCAACGCCTCGGGCGGGGTCATCAGCCTGACGACCGAGCGCGGCACGCCGGGGCTGGCGGGCTCGTTCTCCATCGGCAGCCACGGCGCCCGCCGCGCGGCGCTGAAACTGGGCGGCGAGGGCTGGCTGGTCAGTTCCGCGCGCTTCAGCACCGAGGGCTATCGCGACCACAGCCGGGCGGTGCGCGAACAGCTGAACGCAAAAGCGGAGTTCTCCCCCGGCAGCGGCACGCGCGTGACGCTCATCGCCAATGCCTTCGCCAGCCCGGAAACGCAGGACCCTTCCGGCATGACGCGCGCGCAGATGGAAGCCAACCCCAAGCAGGTGGCGGCGACGGTGCTGCAGTTCGACACGCGCAAGAGCCAGGCGCAGAACCAGTTCGGGGCATCCTTTTCGCATCGTCTGTCGGAGGCGGCGACGCTGCATGGGTCGCTGCACGCCGGCGAGCGTGTGGTGCGGCAGTACCTGGGGTTCCTCGGCTCGGCCCCGGCCACCACCTCCGGCGGCGTGCTGAACCTGGACCGCGGCTACGGCGGCGCGTCGCTGCGGCTGGAGAGGCGCGGTGCGCTGCTCGGGCGGCCGCTGACGGTAAGCTTTGGCGGCGAAGTCGAGCGCATGGTGGACCGGCGGACCGGCTGGGTGAACCAGAATGGCCAGATCGGGGCCCTGCGCCGCGACGAGGACAACCTCGTCAATGCCACCGGCGCCTACGCGCAAGGCGAGTGGCGCTTCGCCGACCAATGGATCGCGCTCGCTGGCCTGCGCGCCAGCCGCGTCGCCTTCCAGTTGAAGGACTTCTTCATCGTTGCCGGCAACCCGGACGACAGCGGCAGCCGCAGCTACAGCGCCCTGACCCCGGCGCTGGGGCTGCTGTACCGCGCCACCCCCGCGATCAGCCTCTAAGCCAACCACGGCCGCGGCTTCGAGACCCCGACCTTCGTCGAACTCGCCTACCGCCCCGACGGCAGCGGCATGAACTTCGCGCTGGAAGCCTCGCGCAGCCGGCACCTGGAAGCAGGCGTCAAGGCGGTGCTGGGCGCCACGACGCGGCTCAACCTGGCCCTCTTCGAGGTCGCCACGGAGCGCGAGATCGTGGTGGACACCAACGTGGGCGGCCGCAGCACGTTCAAGAACGCCGGCTGCACGCGCCGCAGCGGGCTGGAACTGGGGCGGGAATCGAGCCTCCCGTTCGGCCTGGAGGCGGCGCTCGCCTGGACGCTGCTGGAGGCCACTTTCCACGACACCTTCACTTCAGGCGCCGTGACCGTGCCCTCGGGCAACCGCCTGCCGGCCGTGGCGCGCAACACCTTGTATGGCGAGTTGCGCTGGAAGCATGCGCCCAGCGGCTTCACGCTGGCGCTGGAGGCACAGCACAAGTCGAGGGTGGCGGCGGACGACGTGAATTCCGACTTCGCCGCCGGCTACACCACCGCGAACCTTGCGGCCGGATTCACGCAATCGGGCGGCAAGTGGAGGCTGAGCGAGTTCATCCGCATCGGCAACCTCGCCGACCGGCGCTACGCCGGCTCGGTCATCGTCAACGAAAGCAACAGCCGCTTCTTCGAGCCTTCGCCGGGGCGCACCGCCATGGTGGGGGTGCAGGCGAAGTTGGGGTTCTAGCCCCGGGCGTTGCGCAGGCCGACCACGGCCTCGATCTCCACCTTCATTCCCGGGATGGCAAGCTCACTCACGCCGATGAGCGTGCTCGCCGGCCGCGACCTGCCGAAGAACGCCTTGCGCACCGGATTGATCTTCCTGCGGTCGTTAATATCAGTGAGGTAGACCGTGACCTTGAGCACGTCAGCGAATGTGGCCTCGGCGGCATGCAGCGCGACCTCCAGGTTCTGCAGCACCTGGCGCGCCTGCGCCACCACGTCGTCGCTCACCACCCTGCCCTTGGCGTCGATAGGCGCCATGCCGGAGATGAATAAAAGCTCGCCCCAGCGCACCGCGTCGCAGTAGTGGCTGATGGGCGTGGCGAGCCCCGGCAGCATGAATTCCTGTTTGCGCTTCATAGGCGTTTTGCAACCTCCTCCAGCATGACCTCGGTGGCCCCGCCGCCGATGGATTGCACCCGCGCGTCGCGGTACATGCGCTCGATCGCCGAGTCCTTCATGTAGCCGGCGCCGCCGTGGAACTGCAGGCAGTCGTACATCACCTCGTTCACCAACTCGCCGCAGTAGGCCTTGGCCATGGACACTTCCCGCACGCAGTCGCGGCCCTGCGCGTCCAGCTCCGCCGCGTGGCGCACCAGCTGCCGTCCCGCCTCCACCTTCGCCGCCAGCATGGACAAGCGCTGCCGGATGGCCTGCCTGTCCCACAGCGGCGCACCGAACGCCTTGCGCGTGCGCACGTAGTCCAGGGTCAATTCGATGGCGCGCTGCGACTCGCCCATGGCCATGGCGCCGATGGCGATGCGCTCGTTTTGGAAATTCCTCATGATGGAGTAGAAGCCGCGGTGCGCCTCGCCCAGCAGGTTCGCCGCCGGCACGCGGCAGTCCTCGAACACCAGTTCCGCGGTGTCCGAGGAGCGCCAGCCCATCTTGTCCAGCCGCCGCCCGACCGAGAAGCCCTTCAGCCCCTTCTCCACGATGAACATCGACAGGCCCTTGGAGCCGCCTGCCGGGTCGGTCTTCGCCGCGACGAAGTAGATGTCGGCCAGCGCGCCATTGGTGATGAACATCTTCGAGCCGCGCAGCACCCATTCTCCGCCATCGAGCCTCGCGGTGGTGCGGATGGATTTCACGTCCGAGCCCGCGTCGGGCTCGGTCACCGCCACCGCGCTGATGGCTTCGCCGGAGATGATGCGCGCTAGCCAGGCCTTGATCTGCTCCGGAGACCCGGCATTCACCAGGTGCGGCGAGGCCATGTCGGTGTGCACCAGCACCGTGATGGCGAAACCGCCGAAGGTGGAGCGGCCCAGTTCCTCCGCCAGCAGCGCCGTAGCGCGGGCATCCAGTCCGCCGCCGCCATGCGCCTGCGGATAGCGCAGCCCCAGGAACCCCAGCCTGCCCATCTGCCGCAGGATCTCCCGCGGCACGAAGCCCTGCGCTTCCCACGCCGCCGCGTGCGGCACCACTTCCCTCTCCACGAAACGGCGGAGGCTCTCGCGCAGCAGGAGCAGCGTTTCGTCGTCCATGCGCCTATCTTAGGCGATGCGCCGCCAGCTGGTGCCGGAACCAGAGCGCCAGCAAAGGCAGCCCGGCGGCGGACACCAGGTACGCCGGCAGCGCGCCGTAGCCGTCCACGGCGTGCGCGGCGAGCCACACGCCCAGGGACTGCCCGGTGAACAGCAAACAGGCGAACAGCGCCACCGCCGCGCCGCGCGCTTCAGGCGCCATCTGCGTCGCGTGCACCTGCAGCGTGTTGTGCAGCATGTACAGGCCGACGCCCACCAACAGCACGCAGGCCACGGCAAGTGCGGCCACGGGTGCGAAGGCAAGGCCGAGCAAGCCCAGGCCGGCAAGCAACCCGCCGCCCATCGCCACCCGCCCCTCGCCCAGCCACGGCAGCAGCCGCCCGGACACCAGCGCATACGACAGGCCGCCCAGCGGGAACGCCGACAGCAGCGCCCCGCTCTGCCCCGGGCCAAGACCGAAGCGCTGCTGCGCGTCCCAGGCGACGAACGCGAGCGGCCCGTACAGCAACGCACCCTCCAGGAACACCGTCGCCAGCATCACCCGCACCCAGCGCTCGCGCGCCAGCCCCGCCATGCGCAGGAACGACTCGCGCAGCGTCGGCCCGCTCCCGGCCCGCTGCGCCGTTGCCGGATTCGTGCGCAGCTCGAACCCCAGCAGCGCCGCGATCGCAACGTACAGGCCGGTGAGCGCCTGGAACACCGCCTGCCAGCCGTGGCGCTCGCCCAGCCAGCCCGAGGCCATGGCCGCGAGTGCGATGCCGAACATGTGGCCGATGAGGAAGCGCGCCAGCACCGGCTGGCGCCGCTCGTAGGGCACCGTGTCGCCAATCCAGGCCATGGCGAGGGGCACGATCGCCCCCACCGTGGCGCCGGTGGCGAAGCGCGCCGCCACCAGCAGCGGCAGCGAGGGCGCCAGCGCGCAGGCGAGGTTGCCCGCGGCCGAGATCGCCGTGACCCAGAACACCATGCGGTACTTGCCGACGCGGTCGCCGATGGGGCCGTTCACCACCTGCAGCAGGCCGTAGGCGAGGCCGAAGGCGGTGATCACGGCGGAGGCGCCGCCGGCGGTGGCGCCGAAGGCCTGCGCCAGCAGCGGCAGCAGCGGGTCGGGGGCGCGCAGCGCCGCCGCGCTCGCAAACGAGGCCAGCGACAGGACGACGAGGGCTCGGCTGCTCAATGCGCTGCTTGGCGCATCACTGCACCCATCCCTGCAACTGCAGGCCGGCGCGGGCGCAAAGCAGGGCTGCGAACAGCAGGGACTTCCTCATTTCACCCCACCCACCAGGTTGAACTGCTTTAGCGCGTGCTCGCGCAGCTTGGACTTCTGCACCTTGCCGCTGGCGGTCATGCCGATGGCCTCGAAGTCCGCCACGATGCGCAGGTAGCGCGGCACGCGGAAATTGGCGCAGCGCGCCCTGGCGTGCGCGAGCAGCTCCGCCTCGCTGGCCTGCGCGCCGTCCTTCAGGGTCACGTAGGCGCAGCCGACCTCACCAAGACGCGGATCCGGAACGCCCACCACCTGCGCGGTTTGCACCGCCGGGTGCGACAACAGCACTTGCTCGACCTGCGCCGGCGCGACGTTCTCGCCGCCGACGCGGAACACGTCCTTCAGGCGCCCGACCATGCGCAGCCGGCCGTCGGCCACGATCTCGCCCAGATCGCCGGTGCGCAACCAGCCGTCCTCGGTGAAGGCCTCGGCGGTTGCCTCGGGGTTGTTGCAATAGCCCTTCATGACGCTCCAGCCGCGCACCTGGATCTCTCCTTGCGGGGAGATGCGGATCTCCAGGCCCTCGTGCGTCTTGGCCAGGCCCTGTACCCGCAGTTCCTCCGGGTCGCGCCAGTCGTTCATCACCACGTTGGGCGAGGCCTCCGACAGGCCGTAAGCAGCGCAGACGTGCTTCATGCCCAGCTTGTCGATGATGGCGCGCATGGTCAGCGGGCCGGCGGCGGCCCAGCCGCCGCGCAGATGGAGCCTGCGCTTCGGCAAGTCCTCGTGCCCCATCAGCATCTGGAAAATGGTGTCGTTGCCCGAGATGAGCGTGCAGCGCTCCTGCTCCAGCATCGCGAGCGCTGCGCCGGCCTCGAAGGTGGGCAAGGTGGCGAGGCAGCAGCCGAAAGCGAGCGACATCAGCGCCGAGAGCGTCGAACCGCCAACATGGAAGAACGGCCGGCAGTTGAAGTAGCGGTCCTGCGGCTGGCAACCGATGCGCGTGCCCGCGGCCCAGGCGTTGCGCAGCATGTTGTCGTGAGTGAGCATCACCCCCTTGGGGTACGCAGTAGTGCCGGAGGTGAACTGGATGAGCAGCAGGTCGGCGGGCGACGGGCCGAGCACCGGTTTCGTTTCGGCCATCCAATCGACCGACCCGAGCGAAATGCGCTTGAGCGCCGGCAGCGCCGCCGCGACCTCGGGCATCATCGCTTCGAAGTCGATCTTGAGAAAGGTCTCGGCGTAGTAAAGCGCCTTCGCATCGGATTGCTTTAGGCAGTACGCGATCTCGGCAGCCTTGAAGCGCGTGTTCACCGGCACCGTCACCGCGCCGATCAAGGCCGCGCCGTAGAAGAGCGACAGCCAATCCTCGCCGTTGCCGATCAGGATGCCGACGCGGTCGCCAGGGGCGAGGCCCCGCGCCTGCAGGTCGGCCGCCGCGCTGCGCGCGCGGTGCTGTAGTTGCGCCCAGGTCAGGCGCGCCGTCGGCGTCACCAGCGCCTCGGCATCGCCGCGCTCGCGGGCGTTCGCCTCCAGCAGATCTCCCAGCGTCTTCGAGCGCCAGCTCACGGCTTGCCCAGACCGCCACCCTGCTTCAACTGTTCATCGATGGCGTCCATTTCGACCTGCAGCGCCGCGGCGCGCGCGGCGAGTTCGGCGCCGTCCAGGCAGCGCTTGGCGAAGGCAAGCGCCTTCGGCGGCGCCCCGCAGATGGTGCTCGCCATCGCCGCCAGTTCCTTTTCCAGCTCCGCCGCCGGCACGATCCGCGATACCAAGCCGTGGCGCATCGCTTCTTCCGCCGGCAGGCGACGCCCGGTGAACATCAGGTCCTTGGCGAGGCGCAACCCCAGCACCCGCGGCAGGCGCTGCGTGGCGCCCACGGTGCCGCGAACGGCCTCCGGTGTGGCGAACCAAGCCTCGGGCGTGGCGACGATGAAGTCGCAGGCGCCGGCAATCTCCACGCCCGAGCCCACCGCAGCCCCGGTCACCACCGCCACCGCCGGCATCGGCAGGGCTTCGAGCGCGGCATAGGCGGCGAAGGCCTTCAGGCGCCGTTCGCGCGTCTGCGCCTCGCTCATGCCCTGGCGCTCCTTCAGGTCGGCGCCGGCGCAGAACACCGCGCCCGCGCCACGCACCAGCACCAGGCGCACGGACGCGTCAGCCGCGGCGGCCTGCGCGGCATCCAGCAGGCCTTGGCACATCTCCAGGTCGAGGGCGTTGCGGCTCTCGGGACGGTTGAGCGTGATGGTGACCACGCCGCCCTGCTTCGCGCAGAGGATGCTCATATGGCCTTGGCCGCCTTCAGCTTCTCGATCTGCTCCGCGGAGTAACGCAGCCGCTCACGCAGGATGGCCTCGGTCTGCTCGCCCAGCGCCGGCGGGCGGCCGATCTCGGGGTTGTCCCAGCCGAGGAACTTGAAGGGCAGCGCCAGCGCCTTGAATTCGCCCACGCCGGGGTAGTCGAAACTGCCCACCAGCCGGCGCGCCCGCACATGCGGGTCGGCGAGGATCTCGGCAACGTCGTTCACCGGACCGATCGGCACTTGCACCGCGTCCAGCGCGGCGATGAGCGCGGCGCGATCGAACGCCGCGATCTTCTGCTTCAGCATCGGCATCACCTCGTCGCGCTTGTGCACCCGCAGCTCGTTGGTGCCATAGGCCCTGCCCCAGTCTTCCAGCCCGAGCACGCGGCACAGCGCCCCCCAGTGCTGGTCGCTGGCGGTGATGTGGGCAAAGCGCCCGTCCTTGCAGCGGAAAGTCGCCGAGGGCACGCGGCCCGGATGCTCGGTGCCCAAACGCGGGGGCACTTCGCCCAGCGCGAAGTAGCGCGCGGCGGCGAGGGTCAGCAACGACACCTGTCCATCCAGCATGGAGAAATCCAGCCGCGCGCCGCGCCCGGTCTTCTCGCCTCCGGCCAGCATGGCAAGGATGCCGATGGCCACCCACAGGCCCGAGGTGAGGTCCGCCACCGGCAATCCGGGCTTCACCGGCCCGCCGCCCTTTTCGCCCGTCAGGCCCATGATCCCGCCCATGGCCTGGAACACGGTGTCGTAGCCCTTCTTCTGCGCGTAGGGCCCGGTCTGGCCAAAGCCGGTGCAGGAGACGTAGGCGAGGCGCGGATTGAGCGCTGACAGGCTGGCGTAGTCCAGTCCGTAGCGCCCCAACGTGCCCACCGGGAAATTCTCGACGAACACATCGGCCTGCTGCGCCAGCTCGCGGATCACGGTCTGGCCCTCGGGCTGGCGCAGGTTGACGGTGATGGAGGACTTCGACCGGTTGCAGGCGAAATAGTAGGCGCTGTCGGCGGCCAGCTGCGGCTCGAAGCCGCGCGTCTCGTCGCCCGCGCCGGGCTGCTCCACCTTGATCACCGTGGCGCCCAGTTCGGCGAGGATCATGCTCGCGAACGGGCAGGCGAGCACGCGCGAAAGATCGAGGATGGTGATGTGCTCGAGCGGTTTCACGGCGTCACCTGCTCACCTCAGCAACAGCGCCGCGATGCCGGCGAGCACCAGCGCAGCGCCGGCCAGCGTGCGCCCGGTCAGCTCCTCGCGGTTCTTCAGGATGAACACGCTGAACGGGAAGATCAGGACCGGCGTGGTGTGCACCACCAGCGTCGCCAGTGCGATCTCCATGCGCAGCATGGCCGCGGAAATGAACACCGAGCCCAGGCTCGTGGTCACGCCGCAGGCCAGGTAAAGCCCGATCGCCCTGCGGTCCGCCGCGCGCAGCTGCGCGCCGATGCGGCTCCAGTTGCGCGTAACCAGCACCTGGCACAGGAGCGCCGCGACCGAGGCGATCGCGCTGCCCAGGAAGATTTCCTCCCAGGTGCGCGTGGCGATGCCGCGCAGCACGTTGCCGAAGCCGAAGCCGGCGACGGTCAGCAGGCCGGCGATGAAGCCCCGCCTGGCCTGCGCCGCGGTGAGCTGCGTGGCGCCGGCCCGCGGCTGCGTGAACCAGAGTCCCAGCCACACCACCACCATCAGGCCGATCTCGTACCAGCCCAGGCGCTCGCCCGCGAGCAGCCAGGCGCCCACCAGCGCGAAGGCCGGCGCGGTGGAATGGAACACGCTGGCGCGCGCCGGCCCCAGCAGGTGCACGGTGTCGAAGAGCAACCGCCGGCCGAGGAAGGTGCCGATGATGCCGCCCAGCGCGAAGATGCCGGCGCCCTTCCAGTCCCAGGACCCGGGCGCGGCTCGCCCCGCCAGCTCGAACGGGTAGATCAGGGCTGGAAACAGGACGTTGGCCGCGAGCACGATGTAGAAGCCCGATTCCACGGGCAGCCGCGCCACGGCGTAGCGCGTCAGGATGATGTTCGAGGCGAAGGACGCCATCGCCAGCAGGGCGAGGAGGACCCCCATGCATCACGGCTTTCGAAGCGCGCGCATGCGCTGGTTCGCCTCGCGCCCGCGCTCAAGGGCCCGCTCCAGCGGCAGGTCGGCGACCTCGTGGAACAACCGCTTCGTGATCGCCATGGCCGGGCGGCCGACGGCGGCGAGTTTCTCCGCCAGCGCCAGCGCTTCCTGCATTAATTCCGCATCCGGCACGACCCGGTTCACCATGCCCAGCGCAAGCGCCTGCCGCGCGTCGATCGCCTCGCCCAGCGCCACCAGCTCGAAGGCGGCCTTGCGCCCCACCTGGCGCGAGAGGTTCGCCATCACGATCGCCGCCACGATGCCGTGGCGCGTCTCGGGGTAGCCGATCTTCGCCCCCTCGGCCATCACCGCCAGGTCGCCCGCGATGGCGAGGCCCGCCCCGCCGCCCATGGCCGCGCCCTGGACCGCGGTCACCACGGGCTTGGCCATCTTCGGGAACGCGAGGTGCAGCTGCATGGTCAGCTCGGCCCGCGCATCCACCAGGTCGTGGTTCTCCGGCGTCAGATCCTTGAACTCGCCCAGGTCCGCGCCGGCGCAGAAGCCCTGCCCGGCGCCCGCGAGCACCACGCTGCCGACCGCTTCGTCCCGGTCCGCGGCGCGCAAGGCCTCGAGCAGCGCGCGCGTCAGGTCGCTGTTGAGCGCGTTGCGCTTCTCCGGCCGGTTCAGGGTCAGGATCCGGACCGCGCCGCGGTCCTCCACCAGCAGCAGGCTCATGCCACCCCCGCTTTCCAGCGCGCGTCCTGGAGTTCGGCGACGAGGTGCTCCATGCCCGGAAGCCCCGTGATGCGCCTCTTCATTTGGCCCGCTCGCGCTGGATGAAGCGCCGGGCCTCGCGCGCCAGCTTCTCCAGCACCGTGTCGAAGCACGCCCGCTGCCTCGCGCTCAAGCAGCCGAGGAAGGCATCGTTGCGCTCCGCGGCGGCGGCGATCAGCCCGTCGTAGATCCGGCGGCCGGCGCGGGACAGGCGCAGCTTCACGCCCCGGCCGTCGGCCTTGTCCGCCGCGCGCAGCAACAGCCGGCGCGCCGAGAGGCCCGATACCACGCGGCTCATCTGGCTCTTGTCCACGCCCGCGGCGCGCGCCAGATCGTTCAGCGACAGCGGCTCGGGCGCGCCGCCCAGGAGGGCCACGGTGCGCCATTCCAGCAGGCTGACGCCGAACTCGCGCCGGTAGCGCATCTCCGCGCCGCGCGACAGCAGGTTCGCCACCCGGTGCACGCGGTAGGACAGCAATTCGCGGATAGTGGGCGCGGCGCGCTGCAGCATCGCTGGTCGCTCAGTCGTCGAAAAACGGAGTCTCGTCCCCGCCGCGCAGGCGGATGTCGAAGCGGTAGCGCCCCTCGCCCTCCTTCTTGGCCACCAGCAGCGACCGGCGCGCGGCCGGCACCGCGTCCAGCACCGGATCGGCGCCAACCTCGAAGTACAGCGTGGTGTTGAGGATCCGCATCAGGCCGGAGAACATGGCCATGACATTGACGTGAGGCAAGCGCCCCGGCGGCGCGCCCGGCAGGATGGTGCGGAAGCGGTAGACGCCCTGCTTGTCGGTGGCGGCGCGCCCCCAACCCAGGAAATCCGGATCCGCCTGCGCGTGCCGCGGGTCGGCGGGATGGCGGTAGATGCCAGCGGCGTCCGCCTGCCAGATTTCCACCACCAGGTTCTCCAGCGGGCTGCCGTCTTCCTGCACCACGCGACCGCGGATTTCGATCGGCTGGCCGCGCGCGGGCCGGCCCTCCAGCCGCGTCAGGTCGTTCGCCCCCGCGTCCACGTAGCGCGGCGGGAAGAACGGCCCGATGGTGGCCTCCCCGGTCGGAATCCGCCTCATCACGGCTGCGCCGCGGTGGCCCTGCGCCCCCGCAGCACGATCTCGTGCTCGAACACGAGCTCGTTGTAGGGCTCGCCGGTGGGCGGCAGGTGCTTGGCCACCAGCCGCTCGCGCGCCGCCGCCTCCGGCACCGCGTTCAGGATCCGGTCCTGGGCGTTCAACGGCTCGCCGGGGAAATACATCTGCGTCACCAGCCGCGACAGCCACACCTTGCCGAACAGCGAAAAATGCACGTGCGGCGGGCGCCACCAGCCGTCGCGCGTCGGCACCGGATAGGCGCCCGGCTTCACGGTGCGCAGCTCGAAGGCGCCGGTCTGGCCCGTCACCAGGCGCGCGGCGCCGTAGAAGTTCGCGTCCACCGGGGCGTGGTCGTCCTCCAGCGGGTGGATGTAGCGGCCGGCGCTGTTCGCCTGCCACATTTCCACCACTGCGCCGGGCACCGGCGCGCCATCCTCGTCGGTGACCCGGACCCGCAGGCGGATCACCTGCCCGATGGCCTGCCTCTGGCCGCTGCCCGCGATGTCGCCGCCCAGGAGCTGCACGCGCCGGGCCACCTCCAGCGGCCCGGTCAGCTCCGAGAGGGTCGGCGCGCGCCTGACCAATGGCTGCGCCGGGGTGCGCCACGGCGTCTGCGGATAGCCCGCGATGATGCGCGCCGGCTGCGTGCGCTCGTCGCGCGGCAGGATGGCATAGGCCTCGTTCATTGGCGGGGCTCGCACTGGCGCACCGGCGCCTTGCGCGGCGGCGTGCCGGGGTTGACCGCGCCCAGGCCGGCGACGGTCTCGGGCTGGAACTCCTCGGCAGCCGGCCTTGTTCTCGACCACCACCGTCTGGCCCAGCGCGGCGCCGAGCCGCCCGGCGGGAACGGCAACAGGGCTGCGAGGGTCTTCTTCCGGACGCGCATCGGAACCTCCTCGATTGAGTTTGACCTTCATAGCCTATGTAGTTGATACTGTCAACCATGTCGGCCGTCGTCCTCTGCGAGTGCTTCGCCCGCGACGGGCTGCAGCACGAGCCCGCCTTTGTCGCCACCCCAGTGAAGCGCGCGCTCATCGAGCGCTTCGCCGCCCTGGGCTTTGCGCGCATCGAGGTCACCGCCTACTCCAACCCGAAGGTGGTGCCGCAGTTCGCCGACGCTTCCGACCTGCTGCGCCAACTGCCGCGGCGCGAGGGCGTGCACTACAAGGCCACCTGCGCCAACCCGAAGGCCGTGCAACGCGCGCGCGCGGACCAGGGGGCCGGCTTCGGGGCCAACGAGATCAGCCTGCTGGTGTCGGCCACCGAGTCCCACACGCAAAAGAACCTTAAGCGCAGCCGCGCCGAGCAGTGGGCCAACGTGGAGGAGATGGTGCGCGCGGCCGACGGGCGCTTTCGCCTGGTGGGCACGGTCTCGGTCGCCTTCGGCTGTCCGTTCGAAGGAAAGGTGGATCCGGGCTTGGTGGCCGAGGACGCGGCGCGCTTCGCGGCGCTGGGCATTCGGCACGTCGCCCTCGGCGACACCACCGGCATGGCGACGCCGCTGTCGGTGCGCGACCTTGTCGATCGCCTGTCGCAGCTCGAAGGGCTGGTGCCCATCGCCCACTTCCACGACTCGCGCGGCACCGGCCTCGTCAACTATGTCGCCGCCTACGAAGCGGGCGTGCGCCATTTCGATTCCGCCTTCGGCGGCGTCGGCGGCCATCCGGCGAAGGTGAAGTACGGCGGCGGCCACACCGGCAATGTCTGCACCGAGGACCTGGTCGGCCTGTTCGAGTCCATGGGCATCGGCACCGGCATAGACTTGGACGGATTGCTGGCGGCCGCGCAAGCCTGCGAGCAGGCGCTTGGCCGTGAGCTGCACGGTCGCGTGACACGAACCGGATTGAACCCGCTGGAATGAAGCCGCCGCATTTCCCCCCTATCGAGCCGACCAGGTCGGCAGCCTGCTGCGCCCGCAGGAACTGGCCGACGCCCGCAAGCAGTTCAAGGAAGTCCGTCTTGGCGCCGTCGCGCTCAAGGCGATCGAGGACCGCTGCACCTATCTCCAGCTGGAGGACGTCAGTTTCTCGTACCCGTGCGACCGGAAGATCCGGGACACCACACGCAGCAACGGCAACGACCCGGCGAACCTGCCGCGGCAACTTCAAGTCGAGCTGGGTTGCCTCGGGGGGCTACGAGACGGTGGCGGAGGCGATGTTCTCCGCCGGCGTGGACGCCTTCTTCATGGAGTTCGACGACCAGCGCTCGGGCACCTTCGAGCCGCTGCGCTACCTGCCCCGGGGCAAGAGGGTGGTGCTGGGCCTGGTCACCACCAAGGTGGGCCGGCTGGAGGACAAGGACATCCTCAAGCGGCGCATTGAGCAGGCGGCGAAGTTCGTGCCGCTGGAGGACCTGTGCCTGTCGCCGCAATGGGGCTTCTCCAGCACCCACCACCGCAATGCGCTGTCGATGGACGAGCAGTGGCGCAAGCTGGAACTGGTGGTCGAAGTGGCGCCCAAGGTGTGGGGCTGACTTGGCCGCGCCGGCCGCCGTCGTACACACGCACGTCCATTCCATCCGGCTGGCGGCCGGGAGGGAAGCGCTGGTCGCGCGAGTATTGCTGAAGGACGACACCGCGGGCTTTGGTTTTTCGCTCGACCTGGACGCCACGGTCGCGCGCGACATGGCGGCCTGGGATGCGCACGCGAAGTCGGCCGGCACGCCGCTGTGGCGGATGCTCGGCGGCACGCGCGCCGAGGTTCCGGTGGCGCAGGACGGCGAGCCGGCGCTGGCGCCGGACTGGGAGCCGCTGCATCGTGGCCTGGTGGCACGTCGCTACAAGATGGTCCGCATGGATCCCTTCGCCTGGGGCGCGCTGGAGAAAGTGCAGAGCATCGTTGCGGCGGCCGCGAGGCTGGATACGCCGGTCGCGCTGCTGGCGCCCAACGGCCATCCTTGGGAAATCGCGTGGTGCGCGGCGCTGGCGGGCGAGCACGCCAGCATCATCGTCCGCGGCGAGCCGCCGGTGCCGGCGTTCAGGCGGCCGGAACACCCGGGGTCCGGCGTGAGCTGGGCCAGCCAGCCCGGCTTCGATGCGATTCGCTGGCTGGCGCCGGGCTAATCCGCCTTCGCCCCCGACTCCTTCACCGCATTCGCCCACTTCGCCACCTCGGCGCGCAGGAAGGCGGCGAACTCGGGCACCGTGGCGCGCTTCCAGTCCAGCCCGAGCTGGGCGAGACGCTCGTGCACCTCCGGTGCCTCCAGCGCGCGGTTGATCTCGCCGTTCAGCCGCGCCACCACCCCCTCGGGCGTGCCGGCGGGCGCGAAGAACGCGAACCAGGTCAGGTCGTCGAAATCGGCGAAGCCCTGCTCGTTCACCGTGGGCACCTCGGGCAGCACGGCGGAGCGCTGCGCACTGGTAACGGCGATCGGACGCACCCGGCCCGCCTTGACGTGCGGCACCGCGGGCGGCAGCGAGGTGCTCGATACCTGCGTGTGCCCCCCCACCACGGCCCCGACAGCGGCCGCAGGCTGATAGGGCACGTGCGTGATGTCGACCTTGCGCGCCATCTTGATGCGCTCCACCGAGAGGTGCGTGCTGGTGCCGATGCCCGAGGAGGCGTAGGACAGCGGCTGCTTCTTCGCCAGCTCGATCAGCTCGGCGAGGTTCCGGGCCGGCACCGACGGGTGGACGGTGATGATGTTTGGCGTGCTGGGGCCCTGCGCCACGCCGACGAAATCCTTCAGCGGATCGTAACCCGCGTTGGCATAGAGGCTGGGATTCACCGCATAGGCGACGCTGGTGACCAACAGCGTGTAGCCGTCAGGCGCGGCACGCTTCACCTGCTGCGCCGCGACGTTGCCGCCAGCCCCGGGCCGGTTCTCCACCACCACGGACTGGCCCAGCGCCTCGGCCACCTTGGGCGCGACCAGGCGCGCGACGATGTCGGTGGAACTGGCTGGTGCGAAACCGATCACCAGCTGGATGGGCCTCTGGCGGGGCCATTCCAGTGCAGCCACGGGCAGCGGCGCACTGATCGAGAGCACGGCACAGAGCAGGATTCGCATGGCAGAGAAGCCCCCTGCCATAGGATACACAACGGCGCCGCGTGCGTAGAATCCGGGGTCGGATGCCCGAGCACCTGAAAACCGTCCACACCAGCTTCACTCTCGCCGCCGCCACGCGCATCATCGATGCCGCGCTTGCCGAGCGCGTCGCGCGCGGCCTGCTGCCACTCGCGGTTGCGGTGCTCGATGCCGGCGGCAACCTGGTCGCTTTCAAGCGCGAGGACGGCTGCGGCGTGCTGCGCTTCGACATCGCCTTCGGCAAGGCATGGGCAGCGCTGGGCATGGGCATGTCCACACGGCTGATCCGTGACCGGCTGAAGGAACGGCCTGCATTCCAGGGCGCGCTCGCCGCCGCCGCCGCCGGCCGCTTCATCCCGGTGCCGGGCGGCGTGCTGGTGCTGGATGCCACCGGCGCCGCCATCGGCGCGGTGGGCGTGAGCGGCGACGCCTCGGACAAGGACGAGTATTGCGCCATCGCCGGCATTCTTGCCGCCGGTTTGGGCAGCGAGCCTGCCGCCCCTTCCGCCGACTGGCGAGCGGCCGGCCTCTGATTCACTGTATCGCGGAGAATCACAAATGAAACGCAGGCAACTGCTCGGACTCGCCCTCGCGGCAGGTCTCGCCCCAGCTTCACTGGTCCGTGCTCAGGGCAGCTTCCCTTCCAAGCCCATCCGGCTGGTGGTGCCGTTCCCGCCGGGCGGGCCGACGGACATTTTCGCGCGCCAGTATGGCCAGCGACTCGGCGTGGTGCTCGGGCAGCAGGTGATCATCGACAACAAGGCAGGCGCTAGCGGCGCCATCGGCTCGATGGAGGTGATGCGCGCCAGCCCGGAGGGCCACACCCTGCTGTTCGGCACCGCTTCCACGCACGCGCTGTACAACCTCATCAATGACAAGGCGCAGTACGACTCGCTCAGGGACTTCGCTCCGGTGGCGATCGTCGGCGGCGCCGCGGTGGTGATCGTGGCGCATCCCTCGCTGCCACCCACGCTGAGGGGCGTGA
>VGIA01000003.1 GCA_016868105.1 Betaproteobacteria bacterium
TTCGGCACGGTGTCGTACTTCGGGGTGGAAGTGTTCACCACCGGCATCTTCAAGGCCTGGATGTCCATGGGCGAGGTGACCACGGCGGCGCAACTGTCGGCCTGCCTGCTCGTGTTTGTCGCCGTGCTGATCGCGCTCGAGCGCGCGAGCCGCGGGCGCGCCGGCTTCGCCAGCGCGACCCGCAAGCGCCCGGCCCCGCAGCGCCTGTCGGGCGCCGCGGCATGGCTCGCGCTGGCCGCCTGCGCCATGCCGGTGCTGCTTGGCTTCGTGCTGCCGGCCGTGCTGCTCGCGAACCTGGCCTGGGGCGAGCCGGTGTCCGGCGCGCGCCTGCGCGCGCTGGTGGGCAACAGCTTCACGCTGGCGGGCATCGCCGCGCTGCTGGGCGTGGCGCTGGCGACGGCGATGGCCTACGCCGCGCGGCTTGCGCGCGGGCCCGGATCCGGGCCGGTTGCGCTCGCCAACCGCGCCGCCGCGCTGGGCTACGCCCTTCCCGGCGCGGTGATCGCAGTCGGCGTGCTGGTGCCGCTGGGGCGCCTGGACAACTGGATCGCGGACGGGATCGAGGCGGCGACCGGCGCCAAGCCCGGGTTGCTCCTCACCGGCACCATCGTCGCGCTGCTGTACGCGTATCTCGTGCGCTTCCTCGCGGTGGCGCTGCAGGCGGTGGAGGCGGGCCTGGCCAAAATCACCCCGCGCATGGACGACGCCGCGCGCAGCCTGGGCGCGAGCCCGGCCAAGACGCTGGTTCGCGTGCACGCACCGCTGCTCGCCTCAAGCCTCGCGAGCGCGGCCCTGCTCTTGTTCGTGGACGTGATGAAGGAACTGCCGGCGACCTTCGCGCTGCGGCCCTTCAACTTCGACACCCTGGCGATCGAGGCCTACAACCTCGCCAAGGACGAGCGCCTGGCCGAGGCCGCGGCGCCCTCGCTGCTGATCGTGGCGATCGGCCTGGTGCCGCTGCTGGTGGTGACCGGTCGCTATTTCCAGGCCACGCGATCGTAGATCTTTTGCGAGCCGGGCTGGTTGCGGCCCAGCACCGCGACGTTGAGCGCGTCGCGCCTGAATTCGCCCAGGGCGCCGAGCACCGGGTTGGCGGTCTTCACGCCCGCCACCGCCGGCCACTCGTTGTTGCCCTCGGCGAAGTAGCGCTGCGCCTCGTCGCTCGCCAGGTACTCCAGGAACTTCACCGCCGCCTCGCGGTTGGGCGCGTGCTTCATCACCCCGGCGCCGGAGATGTTGACGTGCGTGCCGAAGCTCGCCTGGTTCGGGAACACCACGCCGATCCTCTCGAACACCGCCCGGTCCTCCGGCTTGCCCGAGCGCCCGAGGCGCGCGTAGTAGTACTGGTTGGACAGGGTGAGGTCGCACTCGCCGGCGGCCACGCTCTTCAACTGGTCGGTGTCGCCGCCCCTGGGCTCGCGCGCCAGGTTCGCCTTCACGCCCCGCGCCCAGGCCTCGGCCTTGGGCTCGCCCAGGTGGTCGATGAGCGCGCCCATCAGCGACAGGTTGTAGATGTTGGTGGAGGAGCGCATGCAGACGCGGCCCTTCCATTTCGGCTCGGCGAGCGACTCGTAGGTGGCGGCCTCCTCGGGCTTCACCTTCGCCCTGTTGTAGGCGATGAGGCGCGCGCGTAGCGAGAAGCCGAACCAGTGGCCGTTGGGCTCGCGCAGGCTGGCCGGGATGCGCTGCGCCAGCACCGCAGAGTTCACCGGTTGGAACAAGCCCAGTTGCTCGGCGCGCCAAAGGCGGCCGGCGTCCACGGTGATGAGGACATCGGCGGGGCTGCGCGCGCCTTCGTTGCGGAGGCGCTCGATGAGGGCTTCTTCGCCCGCCTCGATGCGATTGATCCTGATTCCCGTGGCCTTGGTGAATCCGGAGTAGAGCGCCTCGTCCGCCTGGTAGTGGCGCGAGGAGTACAGGTTGAGCACCTTGTCCTGGGCAATGGCGGATCCGGCAGTTGCGGCCAGGAGCGCGGCCAGGAGGATTATCTTCGCCATGACAGTGACTGGGGTTCTTTCCAAGGAATCGGAAGCAAATGATAACGTTTCTCATTAACATATGTCCATGAGAAGGGCTTGCAGTTAATTCAGCTGCCCGGCTCGATCCACCGGACGCGGTCGAAGCGCAGGGTCCAGTAGGCGCCGCGGATGGGTTCGAGGCGCACCTGCGCGCCTGACTTGGACGCGTGCACGAACCGACCATGGCCGATGCAGATGCCGACGTGGGAGAATGGGCGCTTGAGCGTGTTGTAGAACACCAGGTCGCCCGCCTGCAGTTGCGCGCGGCTGACCGGGTCAAGGTTGAGGAGTCGCGGAATTGATCCCGCTGCAGAGGATTTTCGCCGCCGCCGGACCGTTGGCGGCGCAGGTTCCCGGCTACAGCCCCCGTCCCCAGCAGCTGCAGATGGCGCAGGCGATCCTGGAGACCATCCAGTCCACCGGCATGCTCGCGGTGGAGGCGGGCACCGGCACCGGCAAGACCTTCGCGTACCTCGTGCCCGCGCTGCTCGCCGGCGGCAAGGTAATCGTCTCCACCGGGACCAAGACGCTGCAGGACCAGCTGCACCGGCGCGACCTGCCCGCGGTGCGCGAGTCCCTTGCCCTCGGCACCGCCAGCGCGCTGCTCAAAGGCCGTTCAAACTACGTTTGCCTGCATCGCCTCGAGCGCGCGGGCGACGAGGCGTGCTTCGCCTCGCGCGAGGACGCGGCGCGTCTGCGCCAGATCGAGGCCTTCGCGCGCACAAGTCTCTCCGGCGACCGCGCCGAGCTCGCCGAAGTTCCCGAGGACGCGCCGGTGTGGCAGCACGCCACCTCGACGCGCGAGAACTGCCTCGGCCAGGACTGCCCGAAGTACAGGGACTGCTTCGTCATGCGGGCGCGCAAGGAGGCGCAGGCCGCCGACGTGGTGGTGATCAACCACCACTTGTTTTTCGCCGACGTGCTGCTGCGCGACGAAGGCGTGGCCGAGCTGCTGCCCGCGTGCAACACGGTGATCTTCGACGAGGCGCACCAGCTGGCGCAAACCGCGCGCCTGTTCTTCGGCGACACGGTGGCGAGCGCGCAGCTGGTGGAGCTCGCGCGCGACTCGCGCCTGGAGCTGCGCGCGGCGGGCGGGGCCTCGCCCGATTTCGACGCCCTCGCGGCGCGCCTGGAGAAGGCGGCGCGCGACCTGCGCCTCGCGTTCGTCGGCGAGGGCATGCGCATCGCCTGGAGCCAGGCCATGTCGCGGGAGGGTTTCGCCGCCGCGTTGGACGCGGCCGCCGAGTGGCTGCACGCGCTGGAGGAGGCGCTGGCCGGCCAGGCCGAGCGCTCCGAGGGGCTCGCCGCCTGCCTGCGCCGGGCGGCGGAGGCGGGCGTGACGCTGGCCCGGATCCGGGCCGTCGAAGGCAAGGAGGAGGTGCGCTGGGTGGAAGTCTTTGGCGCCTCGCTGCAACTGCACGTGTCCCCGCTATCGCCCGCGGCGAAGTTCCGCAAGCAGATGCTGGACCACCCGCGCGCCTGGATTTTCACCTCCGCCACGCTCGCCGTGGGCGATGACTTCAGCCATTTCAAGCGAGAGCTGGGCATCGAGGAGGCAGCCTCTCGCGGCTGGCCGAGCCCGTTCGACTTCGAGCGCCAGTCGCTGCTGTACACGCCGCGTAACCTGCCCGCCGACCCCAACGACCCCGGATTTACCGCTGCGGTGATCGAGGCCGTGCTACCGGTGCTGCGCGCAAGCGGTGGGCGCGCGTTCCTGCTCTTCACCACCCTGCGCGCGCTGCGTCGTGCGCACGAGCTGCTGAAGGACCGCATCGACTTTCCGCTGCTCGCGCAGGGCACGGGCTCCCGCAGCGAGCTGCTGGACCGCTTCCGGGCGCTGGGCAACGCGGTGCTGCTGGGGGCGGCCTCGTTCTGGGAGGGCGTAGATGTGCGCGGCGAGGCGCTGTCGGTGGTGCTGATCGATAAGCTGCCCTTCGCGCCACCGGACGATCCGGTACTGGCGGCGCGCATCGAGGCGCTGCGCGCCGCCGGTGGCAACCCGTTCCTGGAGGTCCAGTTGCCGCAGGCGGTGCTGCAGCTCAAGCAGGGCGCCGGGCGCCTGATCCGCGACGAGAACGACCGCGGCGTGCTGGTGCTGTGCGACCCGCGCCTGTATTCGAAGCCCTACGGGCGCGGCATCCGTGCCAGCCTTCCCCGAATGAAACAGAGCCGCGAACTGGCGGAGGTGGAGGCGTTCTTCGCTAGAATGGGAAAATGAAGATACTGATCACCGGTGGCGGCGGCTTCCTCGGTTTCCGGCTGGCGAAGACCCTGCTCGCGCGCGGCACGCTGGGCGGCGAGCCGGTCACGTCCATTACCCTGCTCGATGGCGCCTTCCCGCCGGGCGCGGCCCAGCAGCCGCGCTTGAACGCGGTCACCGGCGACGTGTCGGACGCGGCGACGATCGCGAGGGTGTGCCCGCCGGACACCGACGCGGTGTTCCACCTCGCCGCGGTGGTGAGCGGCGCCGCCGAGGCCGACTTCGATCTTGGCATGCGCGTGAACTACAAGGGCATGGAACTGCTGCTGGCGCAAATGCGAAAGTGCGCGAAACCCGCGCGCCTGGTCTATACCAGCTCGGTGGCCGCCTTCGGCGGCGAGCTGCCGCCGGTGCTGGATGATTCCACCATCGCCAATCCGCAGACGTCCTACGGCGCGCAGAAGGTGATCGGCGAGTACCTGGTGTCGGACTACTCGCGCAAGGGCTTCATCGACGGCCGGTCGCTCAGGCTGCCCACGGTGGTGGTGCGCGCCGGCAAGCCCAATGCGGCGGCCTCGTCCTTCGCCAGCGGCATCATCCGCGAGCCGCTGAACGGCGTGGTGTCCGAGTGTCCGGTGGGGCCGGAGACCGGGGTCTGGCTGCTCTCGCCGGGGCGCGTGGTGGAGGCCTTCATCCACGCCTGGGAACTGCCGCCCGGGGCCTGGGGCACGCAGCGCTGGCTCAACCTGCCGGGCATCACCGCGACCGTGGCGCAGATGATCGCGGCCCTCGGCCGCGTGGCGGGCGACGAAGTGGCCAAGCGGGTGGTCTACAAGGCCGATGCGCGCATTCAGGCGATCGTGAAGACCTGGCCGGTGAACTTCCGCACGCCCCGTGCGCTGGCGATGGGCTTCAAGCCCGATCCGGACATGGAAAGCGTGATCCGCGCCTACATCGCGGACGAAAACATCAAGCTTTAGTCACCAATTGGGGTCCCAGAGCTTCCACCAGGGGGCGCGGGGCTTGTAGCCAGCGAGGTACTTGCTCTGGGGGAAGTTCTTGCGCATGACCCGGTCGGCGGCGTCGCGCAGGTCGGCCATGTTGAGCGCATCGTAGGCCTTGACCATGATGAACACCGCCTCCTCGACCGCGGGGGCCTGCGGGTAGTTCTGCACCGCGTACTGCGCGCGGTTGGCGGCGGCGACGTAGGCGCCGCGCTTCATGTAGTAGCGTGCCACGTGCACCTCGTGCTGCGCCATCGCATTGACCAGGTAGCGCATCCGCGCCGCGGCGTCGTCGCGGTACTTGGAGTCCGGGAAGCGGTTCACCACTTCCTTGAAGGCCTCGAAGGAGTCCCGCGCGGACTTGGGGTCGCGCTCGGCCATGTCCGGGCTGTCCAGGATGCTGAGCAGGCCCTGGTTCTCGTTGAAGCTGACCAGGCCCTTCAGGTAATAGGCGTAGTCCACGCTGGCGTGGTCCGGGTACAGCTTGATGAAGCGGTCGGCCGCGGCCAGCGCCGAGGCGCGCTCGCCGGCCTTCCAGTAGACGTAGGCCACTTCGAGCTGCGCCTGCTGGGCGTAGCGCCCGTAGGGATAGCGCGCCTCCAGCTTCTCCAGCATCTTGATCGCGCGCTCGTACTGTTTCGCCGCCATCGCGTCCTTGGCCTCGCCGTACAGGCGCCGCGCCGACCAGCCGGCGGTCTCGTCGTCCTTGGGCAGCCCGCTGCAGGAGGCGAGCAGCAGCAGGCACAGGCTGGTCGCGACGGCTAGTACACTGCGTTTCATGGCGGAAAATTATACCGGCCCGGAAGACGAGGCCGAATGGGAGGACGCGTTCGTCGCCGCGGTCACGGTGCGGGTTCCCCGCGACCTGGGCGGGCAGCGGCTGGATCAGGCGCTGGCCAGAGTGTTCCCGCAGTATTCGCGCAGCCGCCTGCAGGTCTGGCTGAAATCGGGGCATATCCTGGTGAACGGCGGCGCGGCGCAGGCGAGTCTGCATGTCGCCGGCGACGAGGCGATCGAGCTGCGCCCGCCGCCGGCGGTGGACGTGGCCGCGCCACGGGCGCAGAAGATGGCCCTCGCGATCGTGCACCAGGATGCGGACCTGATCGTCATCAACAAGCCCGCAGGGCTGGTGGTGCACCCTGGCGCCGGCAACCCCGAGGGCACACTCATGAACGGCCTGCTCGCGCACGCGCCCGAACTGCGCCAGGTGCCGCGCGCCGGCATCGTGCACCGGCTGGACAAGGACACCAGCGGCCTGCTGGTGGTGGCGGCCCACGTCAGCGCGCAGGCGAACCTTGCCGCGCAGCTTGCCGCGCGCAGCGTGAAGCGCCGCTACCTTGCGATGGTGCAGGGGGATCCGCCGGGCTCCGGCGCCATCGACGCCCCGATCGGGCGCGACCCGAAGCTGCGCACGCGCATGATGGTTTCGCAGCGCGGCAAGGAAGCGCGCACGCGCTATCGCGTACTGGAGCGCTTCGGCCATTGCGCGCTGGTCGAGTGCGCGCTGGACACCGGCCGCACTCACCAGATCCGGGTGCACTTCCAGCACATCCGCCATCCGTTGGTGGGCGAGCCGGTTTACCGCAGGGGCACGCGGCATGCGGTGCCCTTCCCGCGCCAGGCGCTGCACGCGGCGGAACTGGAACTGCTGCACCCGCGCACCGGCAAGCGCCTCGGCTGGAGCGCGCCGTTGCCGGCGGACATGAAGCAGCTCCTGGCGAGGCTGCGGCGTGACCGCTGATTGCCTGGGGCCGGAGTGGAAGGCGCCCGTCGCGGTGCGTGCGCTGGTCACCACGCGCGCCATCGGCGACATGCAGCAGGCGGCGGCGCGGGCGAGGCTGCGCGCGCTGCTGCCCGCCGCGCCGTGCTGGCTGCGGCAGGTGCACGGCACCGCCGTGCTGGAGGCGCCGTTCGAGGCGGGCGCCGAGGCGGATGCGAGCTTCACGCGCTCGCGCGGCGAAGTGTGCGCGGTCATGGTCGCCGACTGCATGCCGGTGCTGTTCGCCGCCGCCGACGGCAGCGCCGTCGGCGCCGCGCACGCGGGCTGGCGCGGGCTTTGCGCCGGCGTGATCGAGGAGACGGTGGCGCGCATCGGCGTGCGCCCGTGCATGCTGCACGCTTGGCTCGGGCCGGCGATCGGCCCCGCCGCCTACGAGGTGGGCGAGGAAGTGCGCGCGGCGTTCGTCGCGCGCGACCCGGACGCGGCCAGCGCGTTCGCCGCTTCGCGCCCGGGCCATTGGCTGCTCGACCTGTACGGGGTCGCGCGCCAGCGCCTCGCCGCGCTCGGAGTCGAGCGGGTGTCCGGCGGCACACATTGCACGCACACCGAAGCGCAGCGTTTTTTCTCCTACCGGCGCGACCACGCCACCGAGCGCATGGCGGCACTGATATGGATCGCCTAGCGTCGATGCTGGATCGCCTGGCGTAGAATCGGCACCCCTGCATGATGACCTCAACCCTGGGCTGGATCGTCGCGGCAAGCTTGGCAGGCGGAATCCTGTCTGCCGGCGCGGCCGCGTTCGCGCTCAACGTGCGCGCGTCCTGGGTGCCGATGCTGGTGTCCTTCGCCATCGGCACGCTGCTGGGGGCGGCGTTCCTGGAGGTGATTCCGCATGCGTTCGAGATCGGCGAGGCGGGCCAGGTGGCCGGCGCCATCCTGGCGGGCATCTTCGCCTTCTTCGTCATGGAGAAGCTGCTGCTGTGGCGCCACTGCCATACCGAGGCCTGCGAAGTGCACGATCCCCATGCGGCGCCGACGGTACCCGCGGCGCAGGCGCACGGGCAGCAGCACGGCAGCCGCGCCGGCACCCTGATCGTGGTCGGCGACACGGTGCACAACTTCATCGACGGGGTGCTGATCGCGGTTGCGTTCCTGCAGAGCACCGAGCTGGGCATCGTCACCGCCATCGCCATCGTGGCGCACGAGATCCCGCAGGAAGTGGGCGATTTCCTGATCCTGCTGCATTCCGGGTACTCCAAGCTCAAGGCCTTGTGGGTGAACGTGATGTCCTCCTGCGCGATGCTGGTGGGCGGGGTCGTGGCCTATTTCGCTCTCCCGGCGTTCCGGGACCTGGAGCCGACGCTGCTCGGGATCGTCGCCGCCAGCATGATTTATGTCGCGGTCGCGGACCTCATTCCGGGCCTGCACCGGCGGCCGGAAATCCGTGCCACGCTGTCCCAGGTGGCGTTGATTGCGCTGGGTATCGGAACCATTGCCCTGGTGGCGGCGCTCTCGGGTCATTCCCATTAGCCCGGATATGAAAGTAAAATATAATATAATCATGTAGTTGAGCATGATTACCGCGATCCGCGGCAGGCCGATTGACGGCCTGGATTGTGCGGCGCAAAATCCGGCGCTTATTCCGGCTTCCACGGACCCTGCGCCTGCTCAACGCCACGCCCAACTCGACGCCCACGACGTTCAATGCCCAGGCCCTGCTGAACGCCATTGCCAGCGCCGGCAACCAGGTCACGCAGGGCTGGATGCCGATGCTGCAGCCCGATCCCAGCCTGGTCGCGAGCCTGGCGCGCAGCTCGACGCGGCTCGCCGCGCTGCAGGCGAAGTACTGCAGTGAGCAAAAGCAGCTCTGGGAAGCCATGCTGCGCGCAGGCCAAGCCCCCGCGGCTTCGCCCGAGCCCGGCGACCGGCGCTTCGCCGCGCGCGAATGGCGGGACAACCCCTACTACGACTATGTGCGGCGGTCCTACCTGCTCGCCTGCCGCTACCTGGAGGAGCTCGCCGAGGGCGCCGAGCTGGAAGGCCGGGCGAAGCAGCGGCTGCGCTTCGCGCTGCGGCAATGGATCGACGCCATGAGCCCGGCCAATTTTGCCGCCACCAATCCCGAGGTGCTGCGCCTGGCGCTGCAATCGCAGGGCGAGAGCCTGGCCAAGGGCCTCGCCAACCTGATGGGGGACGCGCGCAAAGGCCGCGTCAGCCAGACCGACGAGTCGGCCTTCGAGGTCGGCCGCAACCTTGCCGCCACGCCGGGGCAGGTGGTGTTCGAGAACGAGCTCATCCAGCTGATCCAGTACGACCCCGCGACCCCGGAGGTCGGCAAGCGCCCGCTGCTGATGGTGCCGCCGTGCATCAACAAGTTCTACATCCTCGACCTGCAGCCGGAGAACTCCTTCGTGCGCCATGCGGTGTCGCAGGGCCACACCGTGTTCATGCTGTCCTGGCGCAACGTAAGCGAGCAGCAGGGGCCGCAGCTTACGCGTCTGGGCTGGGATGACTACCTGAAGCTCGGGATCTTCGAGGCCATCCGGGTCGCGCGCGAGGTGAGCGGCGCCGAGCGCGTCAATGCGCTGGGCTTCTGCGTCGGCGGCACGCTGCTGGGCGCCGCGCTCGCGGTGATGGCGGCCAAGGGCGAGGATGCCGTCGAGGCCGTGACCTACCTGACGACCATGCTCGATTTCGAGGAGCCGGGGCAACTGGGCTTTTTCATCGATGAGCCCTCGGTGGCGTTGCGCGAGGCGACCATCGGCCGGGGCGGCATCCTGCCGGGCGCGGACCTCGCGTTCGTGTTCTCCTCGCTGCGCGCCAACGACCTGATCTGGCCCTATGTCGTGAACAGCTACCTCAAGGGCGGCGGTCCCGCCGCCCTCGACCTGCTGTACTGGAATTCCGACAGCACCAACCTGCCCGGGCCGATGTACTGCAGCTACCTGCGCAATACCTACCTCGAGAACAGGCTGCGGGTGCCGGGTGCGCTCACCAACTGCGGCGTGCCGGTGGACCTGGGGCGGGTGGACCGCCCCAGCTTCATCCTCGCCACGCGCGAGGACCACATCGTGCCCTGGCGCGCCGCGTACCGGTCCCTGAAGCTGCTGGGCGGCGAGAAGACTTTCGTGCTGGGCGCGAGCGGCCACGTCGCCGGGGTCATCAACCCGGCGGCAAAGGGCAGGCGCTGCTACTGGACAGGCGGCGGCAACGATGCCGACCCGGAGCGCTGGCTGGAGAAGGCCGAGCAGCGTCCGGGCAGCTGGTGGAGGCAATGGTCCGCCTGGCTGGAGGGATTCAAGGGCGGCATGCGTCCCGCACCGGCGCGTGCCGGCAGCGCGCAATACCCCGCGATCGAGCCCGCGCCCGGTCGCTATGTGAAGCAAAGAGCAACCTGAGGAGCTGACATGGAAGAGATCGTCATCGTAGGCGCGGCGCGGTCCGCGATCGGCAAGTTCGGCGGTTCGCTCGCGGGCGTGCCAGCGGCGAAGCTGGGCGCGCAGGTCATCAGGAAGGCGCTGGAGCGCGCCAGCATCGCCCCCGACCAGGTGTCGGAAGTCATCATGGGGCAGGTGCTCACCGCGGCGGTGGGGCAGAACCCGGCGCGCCAGGCGGCGATCTTGGCCGGGCTGCCGGACATGGTGCCGGCGATGACCATCAACAAGGTCTGCGGCTCGGGCCTGAAGGCCGCGATGCTGGGCGCGCAGGCCATCGCCAACGGCGACGCCGAGCTCGTGATAGCAGGTGGCCAGGAGAACATGAGCGCTGCGCCGCACGTGCTGAACGGCTCGCGCGACGGTTTTCGCATGGGCGAGGCGAAGATGGTCGACTCCATGATCGTGGACGGCTTGTGGGACGTCTATAACCAGTACCACATGGGCGTCACCGCCGAGAACGTGGCCAAGGAACATGTCGTCACGCGCGAGGAGCAGGACCAATTCGCGGTGAACAGCCAGAACAAGGCCGAAGCTGCGCAGAAGGCGGGCCGCTTCAGGGACGAGATCGTGCCCTACGAGGTGCCGACGCGCAAAGGCCCGATGGTGTTCGCCGAGGACGAGTATCCGCGCCACGGCGCCACGCTCGAGGCGATGAAGGGCTTGAAGCCCGCGTTCGACAAGGCCGGCACCGTGACCGCGGCCAACGCCTCGGGCATCAACGACGGCGCCGCGGTGGTGATCCTCGCCTCGGCGAAGAAGGCGAGGGAACTGGGCCTGAAGCCGCTGGCGCGCATCAAGTCCTTCGCCTCCGCAGGCGTCGATCCGAAATACATGGGCATGGGTCCGGTGCCGGCCTCCAAGCGGTGCCTGGCGCGCGCCGGGTGGGCGCCGCAGGACCTCGACCTGATGGAAATCAACGAGGCCTTCGCCGCGCAGGCGATCGCGGTCAACCGCCAGATGGGATGGGACACCGGGAAGGTGAACGTGAATGGCGGCGCCATCGCCCTCGGGCACCCGATTGGCGCCTCGGGTTGCAGGATCCTCGTCACCCTGCTGCACGAGATGCACAAGCGCGACGCGAAGAGGGGCCTTGCCTCGCTGTGCATCGGCGGCGGCATGGGCGTGGCGCTGGCGGTGGAGCGATGAGCGCGGTGCTCAAGGCCCAGGCGCTGCCGCGGCGCGTGGTGTTCGTCAGCGGCGGCATGGGCGGCATCGGCAGCGCGATCTGCCGGCGCCTGGCGGCCGCCGGCCACACCATCGTCGCCGGCTGCCTGCCGGGCTACGAGCGCAAGGACGAGTGGCTGGGCGCGATGCGCGGGGAAGGCTTCAGGGTGCACGCCGCCGAGGGCGACGTCGCCGACTTCGACAGCTGCGCCGGCATGTTCTACAACGTGCGCTCGGTGGTGGGCGAGGTGGACATCCTGGTCAACAACGCCGGCATCACGCGCGACGCCATCTTCAAGCGCATGACCGAGCGCGACTGGAGCGAGGTCATCAGCACCAACCTGAACAGCGTGTTCAACGTCACCCGACAGGTGATCGACGGCATGGTGGAGCGCGGCTGGGGCCGCATCATCAACATCTCCTCGGTGAACGCCATCAAGGGCCAGTTCGGCCAGACCAACTACTCCGCCGCCAAGGCGGGCATGGCCGGCTTCGCCAAGGCGCTGGCACAGGAAGTGGTGACCAAGGGCGTGACCGTGAACACGGTTTCGCCCGGCTACGTCGAGACCGACATGGTGATGGCGATCCGCGCCGAGGTGCGCCAGAGAATCGTGGACTCGATCCCGATGGGCCGGCTGGCGAAGCCCGAGGAGATCGCCGCGGTGGTGGCGTTCCTCGCCTCGGCAGAGGCGGGCTACATCACCGGCGCCAACATCTCGGTCAACGGCGGCATGCACATGATGTAGTAGACTGGATCCAGCCTTTCGGGGGAACGATGGTGCAGCAGAATATCGCGGTGGTGACCGGCGGCATGGGCGGCTTGGGCGAGTCCATCTCGACCAAGATGGCCGACGCCGGCTACAGGGTGGTGGTGACCTATTCGCCGTCCAACACCAAGTGGAAGTCTTGGATCGACCAGATGAGGGGCAAGGGCTACGGCTTCGCGGCCTACCCGGTGGACGTGACCTCCTACGACGACTGCGCCGCCAAGTGCGCGCAGATCCAGAAGGAGTGCGGCAACGTGGACATCCTGGTCAACAACGCCGGCATCACGCGCGACATGACCTTTAAGAAGATGTCCAAGGCCGACTGGGACGCGGTGATGCGCACCAACCTGGATTCGTGCTTCTCGATGACCAAGCAGGTGATGGACGGCATGGTCGAGCGCGGCTGGGGCCGCGTCATCAACGTCGCCTCGGTCAACGGCCAGAAGGGCGCCTTCGGCCAGACCAACTACTCCGCGGCCAAGGCCGGCATCCACGGCTTCACCAAGGCGCTGGCGCTGGAGGTGGCCAGGAAGGGCGTCACCATCAACACCATCTCGCCGGGCTACATCGGCACCAAGATGGTGACCGCGATCCCGAAGGAAATCCTCGATTCCAAGATCCTGCCGCAGATTCCCGTCGGGCGCCTGGGCAAGCCCGAGGAGATCGCCGGACTCATCATCTACCTGTGCTCGGAAGAGGCGGCGTTCGTGACCGGGGCTAACATCTCGATCAACGGCGGCCAGCACATGTACTAAGGAGCAACCAGAATGGCCGCGATCCCGGAGGACAAGATGCAAGCGCAGACACGCCTGATCAAGAAGTACCCGAACCGGCGGCTCTACGACACCAAGACCTCGAGCTACATCACGCTCGCGGACGTGAAGCAGATGGTGCTCAAGCAGGAGGATTTCCAGGTGGTGGACGCCAAGTCGGGCGAGGAGCTGACGCGGCAGATCCTGCTGCAGATCATCCTCGACGAGGAGTCGGGCGGCGTGCCGATGTTCTCCTCCGACCTGCTGTCGCAGCTGATCCGCTTCTACGGCAACGCCATGCAGGGCTTCATGGGCAGCTACCTGGAGAGGAACCTCAAGGCCTTCCAGGACATGCAGAAGTCGATCCAGGACCAGTCGCAGAAAGTGATCTCCGGCGCCGGCGCCACCGACGGCGCGCGCGCCTCGCAGGAGCTGTGGTCGCAGTTCATGAACCTGCAGGGGCCGGCGATGCAGAGCCTGATGCAGGCCTACGTCGAGCAGAGCCAGAAAATGTTCACCCAGTTCCAGGACCAGATGCAAAACCAGACCCGCAACATGTTTGCCGGCTTCACCTTCCCCGGCTTCCCCCCGCAGCAGGGTGGTCCCGATAAGAAGCCCTAAGGTTGGTTTTGTATCCCTGGGCTGCCCCAAGGCGCTGGTCGACTCGGAACGGATCCTCGCCCAGTTGCGCGCCGAGGGCTACGCCACGGCCGCGGACTACGCCGGCGCGGACCTCGTCATCGTCAACACCTGCGGCTTCATCGACGCCGCGGTCGAGGAGTCCCTCGGCGCCATCGGCGAGGCGCTGAAGGAGAACGGCAAGGTCATCGTCACCGGCTGCCTGGGGGCGAAGGAGGGCGTCGTCCAGTCCGCGCACCCTTCGGTCCTCGCGGTCACCGGGCCGCAGGACACCGATGGCGTGATGCAGGCGGTGCACCGGCACCTGAAGAGGCCCCACGATCCTGTAACCGGCCTGGTTCCTCCACAGGGCGTCAAGCTCACCCCCAGGCACTACGCCTACCTCAAGATCTCCGAGGGCTGCAACCATCGCTGCAGCTTCTGCATCATTCCGTCCATGCGCGGCGACTTGGTCTCGCGCCCCATCGGCCAGGTGATGAACGAGGCCGAGAGCCTGGCCGGCGCAGGCGTGAAGGAGCTCCTGGTGATCTCCCAGGACACCAGCGCCTACGGCGTGGAGGTGAAGTACCGCACCGGTTTCTGGCGGGGCCGGCCGCTGAAGACGCGCATGAAGGAATTGTGCGAGGCGCTCGGCACCCTCGGCGTGTGGGTGCGCCTGCACTACGTGTATCCGTACCCGAATGTGGACGAGGTCGTTCCGCTCATGGCTGAGGGAAGGATTCTTCCGTATCTCGACATCCCGTTCCAGCACGCCAGCCCGCGCATCCTCAAGCTCATGAAGCGTCCCGCCGCGGCCGAGAAAGTGCTCGCCCGCATCCGCGCCTGGCGCGCCATGTGCCCGGAGCTCACGATCCGCAGCACCTTCATCGCCGGCTTTCCGGGCGAGACCGAGGTGGAGTTCGAGGAACTGCTCGCGTTCCTGGGCGAGGCGCAGCTGGACCGGGTCGGCTGCTTCGCCTATTCGCCGGTGGCGGGCGCGAAGGCGAACGAGTTGCCCGGCCCGGTGCCGGCGCAGGTGCGCGAAGACCGCCGGCGGCGCTTCATGGAACGGCAGGCCGCGATCAGCGCGCAAAAGCTGAAAGCAAAGGTGGGCCGGACGCTGCAGGTGCTGGTGGACGCACCCGGCCTCGGCCGCTCGATGGCCGATGCGCCGGAGATCGACGGCACGGTGCGGTTCCGGGGCGGCAAAGAGGGGGAATTGCGCCTGGTCAAGATCGAGCGTTCTGACGAGCACGATCTCTACGGGAGTCTGGCATGAGTGCACAAAGACCTGAGGTGGTGGTGGTTTCGGGTGCGCGCACGGGCGTCTGCGGCTAGGCGAGCGCGCCTAGGAAATCAGGGACGGCCACGATTTCCACCCCGGATGTAACCGAGCGGTTATATCGGGCGCCTCAGGCGACGCTGAGGCCCTTCCAGAACGCGACCTAGCCATCGATGTGCTTCGCCGCGTCCTTGTTCACCAGCCCGTCCACCACGTCGTTGTAGCTGCAGCTGCTTTTCCAAGCGCAGACGGTACGGGCGTCCGAATCCCGCAAACAGGCTCGGTTCACCGCCTCGGGCGGGAAGTGGAGGTTGCCTTCGACCAGCCGCGTCCTGCCGGGGGCGGCCCAGGCAAGGACTTTCCCGTTCCAGGTTGCCGTGGGCACGGCCGTTTCCAGCTCAGGCGCGGTGCACCGTGAGCCGCTGCCGGGTGGCGATGTACAGGCCCGACAACACGATCACGCCCATGCCGACCAACGACCAGCCGTCGGGGAAGTCGCCGAAGACCAGCCAGCCCAGCAGCATCGCCCAGACCAGGGCGCTGTAGGTATAGGGCGCGAGCAGGCCGGCGCCGGCGTAGTCGTAGGCCTTGATGAGCAGGAAATGGCCCATCGAGGCGAGCATGCCGATGAGCAGGATCAGCGCGCCGTGCGAAACCTCCTGTGGGCTGGTCCAGACGAACGGCACCGCGAAGGAGAGCAGCACCGCGCCGACGATCGCGCCCCAGACCAGCGAGGTCTGCGGCGGTTCCTGTCCGGCGACCTTGCGCGTGAGGATCTGGTAGAACGCGTTGCAAAGCGCCATGCCGAGCGGCAGCAGGGCGTAGGGCGTGAACACCTCCGAGCCCGGGCGAACGATGATCAGGGCGCCGACCAGGCCGGCGAGGATCGCCAGCAGGCGCGCCATTTCCAGCCGCTCGCCCAGCATCGGCACCGCCAGAGCGGCCACGAACAGCGGCATGACGAAGCCGATGGCGTTGGCGTCCGCCAGGGGCAGCACGCTGAGGGAAGTGAAGAACAGCAGCGTCGACAGCGCCAGCAGCAGGCCGCGGGTGAACTGAAGGCCGGGCCGCGCGGTGCGCAGGTAGCGCAGCTCGCCGCGCGCGGCGAATAACGCCAGCAGCAGCGCCAGGTTCGCGGCGTAGCGCGCCCAGACGATGAGCGGCACCGGGTACCAGCGCGCGAGGTGTTTCGCGGCTGCATCCATGAGGACGAACATGCCCACCGCCGCGACCATGAGCAGGATGCCGCGCAGCGGCGAGGGCGGGTGCGGGGAGGCGCCAGTCATTGCGAAGGCGCCATTCTAGGCGGCCCTGCGGCAGGGGCGGGACGCGACTCAGGGGGAACGCGGCCCGCCCCCCGTTTACTGCTCGTCTAGCCGCGGCGCTCGGCCTGCAGCACGCCGTTGGTCAGGCGCACACGATCGCCCACGCGCCAGGCCGGCTGCTGGGCGGTGCTCAATGTGCGCTCGCTGTCGTTCTCCATCCGCACCACCACGTCCCAGCGCTTGGTCGAGCGCACCTTCTGCTCCAACTTGTGGCCTGCCCAGGCGCCGCCGGCGCGGGCTGCGCCAGCAGTTGCGGGAGCGGCGCCGGCCTGAACGCATCCCGGGCGAACTCGCGCACCGATTGGGGCGAGCGCCTCCAGCGCGGGCGGCGCGGCTTTCTTCACGACGGGCCTGGGCGCCGGCTTCGCGGCCGGGGTTTCCTAGGTCAGGACCGGCAGCGTGATGCCGCCGGGGGCGGCGGCGGTCGCGGAGGCCGCGGGCGCGACCACCGGCTGCTGGGTCGTCGTCGCGCCTGACTTGGGCAGGAATCCGGTGAGCGAGGCCACGCCGGCCGCGGAGAGCACGATCAGCGAGACCGCGGCGGTGGCCACCAGCGGGTGGAGCTTGTTGTTGGTGATTTCCATGGCGTTCTCCTGTGTAAGGACGTGGAGCGAACAACGCCAAGGTAGGCGAGCGGACGACCGATGCCCGTATCGGTGTGTTACCGGATGTTTCAGGCCTCCGGCCGCATGTGCGGGAAGAGGATGACGTCGCGGATGGAGGCACTGTCGGTGAGCAGCATCACCAGCCGGTCGATCCCGAGGCCCCCGCCCGCGGTGGGCGGCAGGCCGTACTCCAGGGCGCGGATGTAGTCCGCGTCGTAGTACATGGCCTCGTGGTCCCCGGCTTGCTTCAGTTTCGCCTGCTCCAGGAAGCGCGCGGCCTGGTCTTCGGGGTCGTTCAATTCGGAGAAGCCGTTGGCGATCTCCTTGGCGTCCACGAACAGCTCGAAGCGGTCCACGATGTCCGGGTCCTGGTCGTTCCTGCGCGCCAGCGGCGAGACCTCGGCAGGGAACTCGGTGACGAAGGTCGGCTGGACGAGGTGCTTCTCGGCCAGCGCCTCGAATAGCATCAGCTGCAGCGCGCCCCAGCCCTGCGCCTCCTCGTGTGCCACCTGCAGGTCCTTGAGCTTGCGCGACAGGAAGGCGCGGTCGCGCAGGTCGCCCTCGACGCCCTGGCGGCGGATGGCCTCGGTCATGGGCAGGCGCTCGAAGGGCGCGCCGAAATCCAGCGTCTTGCCCTGGTAGGGCACCTCGAGCTTGCCCGCCGCCTGCGCCGCGCAGCGCACCAGCCGCTCGGTGTGCGCCATCATGTAATCGCAATCCTGGTAGGCGCAGTACCACTCCATCATGGTGAATTCGGGGTTGTGGCGGGTCGAGATGCCCTCGTTCCTGAAATTGCGGTTGACCTCGAACACCCGCTCCAGGCCGCCCACCACCAGGCGCTTCAGGTACAGCTCGGGCGCGATGCGAAGGTACAGGTCCATGTCCAGGGCGTTATGGTGGGTCTTGAAGGGCCGCGCCACCGCGCCGCCGGGGATGGGCTGCATCATCGGCGTCTCGACCTCCAGGTACCCCTCCACCACCATCGCCTCGCGGATCGCCTGCACGATGCGCGAGCGGGCGAGGAAGGTCTCGCGCGACCTCTCGGTCACGATCAGGTCGAGGTAGCGCTGGCGGTACTTCAGTTCCTGGTCGGCGATGCCGTGGAACTTCTCCGGCAGCGGGCGCAGGGCCTTCGCAAGCAGGCGCAGCCGGGAGGCAAGGATGGTGAGCTCGTTGGTCTTGGTGCGGAACAGCGTGCCCTCGGCGGCGACGATGTCGCCCAGGTCCCAGTGCTTGAAGGCCTCGTGCGCCTCGGCGCCGGTGGCGTCGTTGGAGACGTAGAGCTGGATGCGGCCGGAGCCGTCCTGCAGCGTGGCGAAGCTGGCTTTCCCCATGACGCGCTTGAGCACCATGCGGCCGGCGACGGAGGCCCCGGCCTTGAGCGGCTCCAGCTCCTGATTGCTGCGGTTGCCGTGCTCCAGGTGCAGGTCGGCGGCGAGGTGCCGGCGGCGGAAGTCGTTGGGGAAGGCGATGCCCGCGTTGCGCAGGGCCTTCAGCTTCTCGCGCCGTTCCTCCACCAGCTTGTTGTCCTCGTCCATGGTCGCTACAGGCCTTGCTTCAGACTCGCGTTGATGTAGTCGTCCAGGTCCCCGTCCAGCACCTGCTGCGTGGCGCCCTTTTCCACCCCGGTGCGCAGGTCCTTGATGCGGGACTGGTCCAGCACGTAGCTGCGGATCTGGTGGCCCCATTCGATGTCGGTCTTGGTCGATTCGAGCTTCGACTGCTCGGCGTTGAGCTTCTTGAGCTCCAGGTCGTAGAGGCGGGACTTCAGCAGCCCCATGCAGGTGGCGCGGTTGCGGTGCTGCGAGCGGTCGTTCTGGCTCTGCACCACGATGCCGGTGGGGATGTGGGTGATGCGCACCGCCGACTCGGTCTTGTTGACGTGCTGGCCGCCGGCGCCGGAGGCGCGGTAGACGTCCACGCGCAGGTCGGCCGGGTTGATGTCGACCTCGATCGACTCGTCCACCTCGGGGTAGACGAAGACGTTGGCGAACGAGGTGTGGCGCCGGGCGTTGCTGTCGAACGGCGACTTGCGCACCAGGCGGTGCACGCCGTTCTCGGTCCTCAGGTGGCCGTAGGCGTAGTCGCCCGCGATCTTCAGGGTCGCGCTTTTCACGCCGGCCACCTCGCCGTCGGTCTGCTCCAGGAGCTCGGCGCGGAAGCCCTTCTTGTCGCAGTACTTCAGGTACATGCGCAGCAGCATCGAGGCCCAGTCCTGCGCCTCGGTGCCCCCGGCGCCGGCCTGGATGTCGATGAAGCAGTGGTTCGGGTCCAGGGGGTTGGAGAACATGCGCCGGAACTCCAGCGCGGCGAGGTCCTTGGCCAGCGCCGCGGCGTCCTCGCCGACCCCGCCCAGGGTGGCCTCATCATTCTCGGCCTGCGCCAGGGCGAACAGCTCCTGCGCGTCGGCGAGGCCGCCGTCCACCCGCCTGAGGGTCGTGACCACGGCCTCCAGGGCTTTCTTTTCCTTGCCCAGTTCCTGCGCGCGCTGCGGGTTCTCCCACAGCCTGGGATCCTCGAGCTCCCGGTTCAGCGCCTCCAGGCGCCGTTCCTTCGCTTCGAAGTCAAAGATACCTCCGCAACTCGGCGGACCTGGCCTGCAGGTCGGCGAGCGTCGAGGCGATCTGGTTGAGGCGTTCCGGTTCCATCGTGCAAGACCGCAGACAAGCTGCGGTGCGCGGATTATACCCGCCGCGCGGTGTATTCCTCGGCGATCTTGTCGTCGTAGAACGCGGTCGGGCTGGGCGCGGCCATGAAGCGCCTGTGCACCTCGGGGTAGACGCGCGCGTACTGGAACACCTGGCCGTTGGACAGCTCGATTTCCAGCGTCAGCGTCTTCTCGTCGTAGCCGACCGAGCGGATGCGGGAGGAGTTGACGCGCTTTCGTTCCATCAGGCCGCCGTCACCTTGATCTTCGCGCCCGAGCTGATTTTCGCCAGCACCTTGCAGTCCCCCAGCACCTTGCCGATCAGGTTACAGGGCGCGGCGAGCCTGGACCGGGCGTCGGTGGAGATGGGCGTGCGCCCGAAGGGCAGGGCGATGGCCTCGCCCTGGGTCCAGAAGCAGGCGGTGCCGGGCTCGACGGTCTGCTGCGCGTCGGGCTCGAGCTTTGCGCTCACCGGCGTCGAGAAATAGACCTCCTCGCCCCAGGTCTGCGCGGTGGACTCGAAGGGCAGGGCCGCGGCGAGCACCTTCGCCGTGGGCGTGTCGCGCAGCTCGATCTCCAGGCTGACCGAGCCGGATTCGACCTTGAGGCGCATTACTTCGCCAGGGCGGCGGCGGTCCAGGTGCCCTTGGTGCCGGGGCCCGCCACGGTGCCCTCCACGATCGCATCGCCCTTCACCGTGCCGCTGAACTGGTAGCTCTTGCCGCCCAGGCCGAGCCGGAAAGAGAGCCTCTCGCCGCGCAGTTTGCCCTCCTCGACCGAGAGGTCGCGGCCGCCGACGCGCACGGTGCCCGAGACGCGCGTCAGCTGCTGGCGCAGGCTGATGCGCACCGGCTCCTTGCTCACGGCGGCCGGCATGGCGGCGGTGTAGGCAGGGGCCACCTTCGCCGGCACCAGGTAGAGGTAGATCAGCGTGGTGGTGACCCCGCTGATGGCGATCTTGTCCTCCAGGTCCATCTGCACGTAGCGCTCCGGGATCCAGCCCGACAGGGGATAGTCGTGCGACAGGATCTTGGTGCCCGGCCGCAACTCGGCCAGGAGCTTGTCCTTGAGCATGTTGACCGTGTTGGGCAGCAGGTACATGGTGAGCACCGTGGCCTTCGAGATGTCGGTCTTGAACAGGTCCGCGGTGATGAACTTGACGCGGTCGGCCACGCCCTGGAGCCGGGCCGCCTCGTTGGACTCCTTCACCAGGTTGTCCTTGATCTCGACGCCGAAGCCGCTGGCGCCAAACACCGTGGCGGCGGTGAGCACGATGCGGCCGTCGCCGGAACCGAGGTCGATGACGAAGTCCCTGGGCCCGACGTCGGCGATCTTGAGCATGTCCGCGACCACGCTCTGCGGCGAGGGCACGTAGGGGCCGGCGTCGATCGGCGCCTTGTCCTTCGCCTGGGCATGGGCGCCGCCGGCGGCGAGCGCCGCGGCCAGTGCGAGGAATCGGAGGGTTCTCATTCGGTGTGCTCCACGGTGAGTTGCACGGTTTTCATGCCGTTGAATTCGTTGACGCCGATGCGGTAGGCGGCGCGGAAGGTGGCGGGCAGGAATGCCGGGGAATTGAACCGCATGGCCTGCATGCGTCGACCATCCCCGGATGACCCTGAAATGCGCAGTCTTAGCTTCAAGTGCCGCTCGCCGACGACGCGCTGGCTTTCGACCGCGAATGTAGCGCAGAAGAGGGGTGGCGGAAAGCCCTGGCCCCAGATCTGGGCTTCCAGCAGTTGCGCCACTTCCAGGCTGTGGTAGGCGGGCTCGAGCTCGCCGTCGGTCTCCACCACGCGCAGCCGCGCCGCCTCGGGCAGGAGCCCCGCCGCGGTGTCCTCGAACAACTCGCGCAAGCGGGGCAGGTCCTTTTCCTGGATCGTGAGGCCCGCGGCCTGGGCATGGCCGCCGAAGCGCAGGATCAGGCCCGGGGCGCGCTTGGCCACCAGGTCCAGGCAGTCGCGCAGGTGCAGCGTCGGGATGGAACGGCCGGAGCCGCGCAACTGGCCGTTGCCCGCCGGCGCGAAGCAAAGCGTCGGCCGGTGCGCCTTCTCGCGCACGCGCGAGGCGATCAGCCCCACCACGCCCTGGTGCCACGCCGGATCGAACAGGGTGATCGTCGTGCCGGCGTCCTCGCCCAGACCGGCCTGGTCCTGCAGCGCCGCCAGGGCCTGCTCCAGCATGCCGCCCTCGATCCGGCGCCGCTCGCGGTTCAGCTGGTCGAGCTCGCGCGCGCAGTTCGCGGCGCGCGACGGATCGTCCGTCACCAGGCACTCGATCCCCAGGCCCATGTCCGCCAGCCTCCCGGCGGCATTCAGGCGCGGGCCGATGACGAAGCCCAGGTCGAAGCAGCTCGCGCGCGAGGCATCGCCCCCGCCGGCCGCCAGCAGCGCGGCGATGCCGGGCCTGGCGCCGCCCGCGCGCAGGCGTTTCAGCCCCTGCGCGACCAGGATGCGGTTGTTCGCATCGAGCGGCACCACATCGGCGATCGTGCCCAGCGCCACCAGGTCGGTGAGCGCGGCGAGGTTGGGCTCGGCGCCGGCGGCAAAGGCGCCGCGCTTCCTCAGCTCGGCGCGCAACGCCAGCATGACGTAGAACATCACGCCGACGCCGGCGATGGTCTTCGACGGGAACGGGCAGCCGGGCTGGTTCGGGTTGACGATGCAGTCGGCCTCCGGCAGCGCCTCGCCCGGCAGGTGGTGGTCGGTGATGAGGGTGCCGATGCCCAGTTTCCTCGCCCGCGCCACGCCCTCGAGGCTGGCGATGCCGTTGTCCACCGTGATGAGCAGGTCGGGGCCGCGCTCGGCGGCGAGCTCCACCAGCTCGGGGGACAGGCCGTAGCCCAGCGCGACCCGGTCCGGCACGATGTAGTCCACCTTCGCGCCCATCTGGCGCAGCGCGCGCACGCCCACCGCGCAGGCGGTGGCGCCGTCGGCATCGTAGTCGGCGACGATGAGCAGGCGCTTGCCGGCGGCGATGGCCTCGGCCAGCAGCGCCGCGGCGCGCTCGCAGTTGAGCAGCTGCGACGGCGCGATCAGGTTCTCGAACCTGTTGGCTGTTTCCGCGGCCGACCCGATGCGGCGCGCGGCGTACAGCCGCGCGAGCAGCGGGTGCAGGCCGGCCTGCTCCAGCTTCTCGCGGGCGGCGGCGGGCGCGCGGCGCTCGGCGATCTTCATGCCGCGTAGGCCTTGAGCGGCCTTGCCCGGCGCCAGAACTTTCGCAGGTCGCCGCGCACGGTCTCGACCGACAGGCCGGCCTCCGGCGCGTGCACCGTCACCATGCCCAGGCGGTCGGACTGCAGCGCCGCGAGCAGCGGCGCGAACCAGCCCGCCTCCATCGCCTCGAGGCGCGCGCCGAGGGCCTCGCCGTCGCCCAGCGCGCTGGCCGTGGCCAGCTGCTCGAGCAGGAGCAGGTGCCGGCCATCACGCGGCATTCGACCCAGCCATTCGCCGGCGCCGGCGGGCAGCGAGCGATGCCGCATGCCGCCCAGCTTGGCCAGGCCCAGCGCGACCGGATCGTCCGCGGTCACCGATTGCCAGGGACCTTCGGCCTTGCGGGGCAAGCCCCCGGCGCCCCAGAACCAGAGGCTGTTCAACGGCACCTCGCGCGCTTCGTTGACCGGGTGTGCGTGCAGCAGCATCTGGACTTCGTTCAGCGTCGCATGCCAGCGCGCCGCATCCGCGCCCGCGGGCAGGTTCGCATTGACGTCCTGACCGGCGAGTTCCATTGGCGAGCGCGCCTCAAGATGCACATCGCCCTTCGCGCGCAGCGCCCAGGACGCGGGCGAGACGGCGTGCACGCGGAACGAGGCGCCGAAATGCCGGTTTACCGCCTCCGTGATCGCCGCCGCCTCCGCCTGCGACAGGCCGAAGCCCGCGGCCGGGACGAGCAGCATGGAATCGCGCAGCAACTGCAGGTGCACCGGGTCGGCGCGCAGCCACGAGTCCTCGCCCGGTTCCAGGCCGCCGGCCAACGCGGTGAGCGCACCCGCGGGCAGGGGCGCCTCGCCAAGGCCGAACGCGCGCGCGAGCCAGCCCGCCGGCGCAAGCGGCTCGTGGTGCGTCCGGCGCCCGCGCGCGAGCAGCCGTTCCAGCGCCGGGTGGCGGGAATCGCCGCCTGCCGCGAACAGCCCCGGCGCCACGATCTCGACGTGCATCAGCCAAGCTCGACGAGGCGGGCCCCGCCCCCCGCCCGGCTGCCAGCGAGGTGACGGGACAGGATGCGGTACTGGTCGAGGTCGAAGCGCGGCCGGCGCGCGCCCTGCAGCAGGTCCGCGACCTCGGCGTCGTCCCTTGCGGTCCCCAGCCAGCACCACTGGTGGATGACGTGGACCTCGGTCGCGTCGCGCTCGCGGTCCTGCTCAATGACGCCGATCGGCCCGCGCCAGGGCCAGGCGATGCGCTTCAGGCGCGCGAGCGCCGCCGCCAGCCGTCCCTGGTGCGCCGCGGCACTGTCCTTGCCGGCGCACAGGCCGGCGCAGCGCCGGATCTGGTGGCGGAAGCAGGCGCCGCCGCCCCCCTTGGCGCGCTCGATGCCGAGCGCCTGCAGGCACAGCCCGTTCTCGTCCGCGATGCCGCGCAGCGCCTCCAGGGCCGCGCGCCTGGTGCGGAACACGCCGTGCAGTTCGCCGACGGTCCCGGCGTCGATCTGCTCGCCGCGCGCCAGGCGCAGGCCCTGCGGCAGCAGCACGAAGCCGCACAAGTCGCTGGCGCGGCGCAGTTGGCGGTTGAACACCGGCAGCAGGTCCTTCACCAGCCGGGATTCCAGCAGCAGTGCGCCCAGCTCGCCGCAGGTGCGGCGCCACTCGATGCGCCGCACCCCGCGCGCAAGCTGCATCGCCTTGGCCGAGCGCAGGTCGGCGGCGAAGTGGGACAGGACGCGGCTGCGCATCTCGATGCTTTTTCCCACGTACAGCGGCGCGTCGCCCTCGCCGTAGAACAGGTAGACCCCCGGCGTCTCGGGGATGGCGTCCACGAGGTCGCGAGAGATGTGCGGCGGCAGCGCCGGCAGCTTCGACACCGCCTTGGCCGCCTCCACAACCGCCTCGGCGCCGCGCTCCTGGGCAGCCACGCGCAGGAACTGCCACACCGCCTGCGCGTCGCCCATGGCGCGGTGGCGGGCGCTGCAGGCGAGGTTATGGCGCGCGATCAGGCTGTCCAGGTTGTGGCGCGGGTGCTCCGGATACAGGCGCCGCGACAGCTTCACCGTGCACAGGGTGCGCGCCTGGAACTTCAGGCCGGCGCGCTCGAACTCCTGGCGCAGGAACCCGTAGTCGAAGCGCGCGTTGTGGGCGACCAACACCCGACCCTCGAGGCGCTCCAAGAGCGAGGCGGCGAGGTCCTCGAAGTCCGGGGCATCGGCCACCATGTCGTTGGTGATCCCGGTCAGCGCCTGGATCGCGGGCGGAATGCCGGTGCCCGGATTGACCAGCGTGGACCACTCCGAAGTGACCCTGCCGCCGTCCACCTCCACCACCGCAATCTCGGTGATGCGGTCCCAGGACGCATGTGCGCCGGTGGTCTCCAGGTCGACGATGGCGAGCGGGGCCTCCAGCAGCATCACGGCTCGACCGTGGGCCTACTGCAGCCTCACGTTCGCGGCCTTGATGACACGAGCCCACTTCGCGGTGTCCGCCAGCATACGCTCGGTGAACTGCTGCGGCGTGCTGCCCACCGGCTCGGCACCCACCTGCGCGAAGCGCTCGCGCAGGTCCGGCGCGGCGAGCGAGGCGACCACATCGGCCTGCACGCGGGCGAGGGCCGCGGCCGGCGTGCCCGCCGGCGCGAACATGCCGAACCAGGTGTAAGTGTCGTACTCGGTCATGCCGATCTCGGCGAAGGTCGGCACCTCGGGCAGCAGCTGCGAGCGCGCAGGCGCGTTGACCGCGATCGGCCGTACCTTGTTCGAGCGCACGTGCGGCATCACGCTCGCCAGGCTGTCGAACAGCATGGCGATGTTGCCGTTGGCCACGTCCGGGATCGCCAGCGCGGTGCCCTTGTACGGCACGTGCAGCAGGTCGATGCCGGCGATCATCTTGAACAGCTCGCCGTTCAGGTGGACGATGGTGCCCACGCCGCTGGAGGCGAAATTGAGCTGGCCGGGCCTGGATTTCGCCAGCGCGACGAACTCCTTCACGTCCTTCGCCGGCAGGGCGGGGCTCAGCACCAGCACGTTGGGGACGTTGGCGACATGCGTGATGGCCGCGAAGTCCCTGATCGGGTCGTAGGGCAGCTTCTGCAGCGAAGGCCCGATGGAATGCGTGCTGGAGGTGGCCATCAGCAGCGTGTGGCCGTCAGGCACGCTCTTGGCGACGATGTCCGAGCCGATGGAGCCGCCGGCGCCGGGCTTGTTCTCGACCACCACCGACTGGCCGAGGCGCTCGCCCAGCTTCTGCGCCACGATGCGGCCGACGATATCGGTGGCGCCGGCGGGCGGGAAGGGCACGATCAGCTTGATCGGCCGGTTGGGGTACTGGGCCAGCGCGGAGCCGGCGGCGAGGGCAAAGGCAAGGGCGAGGAGGAAACGCATCAGGGCTCCGGTGGATATCCGTTCAGTGCGGCACTATAGCGCCGCGGGCGGTTTCAGAACAGCTGCCCCGCCGGCCGGCTCGAGCGCAAGCAGCCCGAGCGGCAAGCGGGACCGGTTCGATTCATCCACGCGATGCCTCTATCAGGTCTGCGGCGGACAGGTTGTGGATGCGCCCGAAGCCGGCCACGAAGCGCGCCTCGCGCGGCGCGATGCGCCAGAACGAGAAGTCGGCCAGCCCGAAGTTGATCGCCTGCTCCGGGAAGCGCGCGAGCCAGGCGGCCTTGAGCGAATCGAAGCCTGCGCCTTCGTTCGGCAGCTGGACCGCGTCGCCGCCGATGGTGACGCGCATCAGCGTGAACGGGTCGGCGCGGCCGTCGTCGGCCTGGGCGATGGAAAGCGCCACGCGCGGGTCGGCGGCCATGTCCTGGGTGTGCCAGGCGAGGCGGCTGACGTGGACATGGAAAGCGGAGAAGTCGGGCGCGGGAAGGTAGAGGGTCATCGAGGCCATGGGGGCGCCCTGGCGCAGGGTGGCCAGGTGCGCGATGCGCTCTTGGGCGAGCAGGTCGCGCAACAGGGCGTCGGCATCCATGCAGTGGATTGTAGTATCGAGTATTCTCGCCCGCGTGCGCTACGAACTGCTCGTCGGCCTGCGCTACACCCGCGCCAAGCGCCGCAATCACTTCATCAGCTTCATCTCCCTGATCTCGATGGCGGGCATCGCGCTCGGGGTCGCGGCGCTGATCGTGGTGCTCTCGGTGATGAACGGCTTCCAGAAGGAGGTGCGCGCGCGCATCCTCGGGGTGGCCGCGCACGTGCAAGTCTCGGGGCCGGGCGGGAAGCTCGCCGACTGGGCCGGCGTGGCGGCGGCCTCGCTCAAGGACAAGCGGGTGCAGGCGGCAGCGCCGTTCGTCAACGCGCAGGGGCTGCTCTCCAGCGGCGAGGCGGTGCGCGGCGCGATCGTGCGCGGGGTGCTGCCGGATGCCGAGGACAAGGTGGCCGACATCGGCCGGCACATGCGCTCGGGCAAGCTGGAGGCGCTCCAGGCCGGGGAGTTCGGCATCGTGCTCGGCGTTGACATGGCGCGCAGCCTGCGCGCGCTCGCGGGCGACAAGGTGGTGCTGATCGCGCCGCAGGGCCAGGTGACCCCGGCGGGCCTGATCCCGCGCCTGAAGCAGTTCACCGTGGTGGGCGTGTTCGAGGTCGGCATGCACGAGTACGACGCCGGTCTCGCACTGGTGCACCTGGAGGACGCGCAGAAGCTGTACCAGATGGGGGAGTCGGTCTCCGGGGTGCGCCTGAAGCTCGCGGACCTGTTCGAGGCGCGCGCGGTGGCCGCGGACCTGCGCGCGGGCCTGGGGCCGGAGGCCCTCGCCACCGACTGGACGCGCAGCCACGCCAACTACTTCCGCGCTGTGGAGATCGAGAAGCGCATGATGTCCATCATCCTGACGCTGATCGTGGCGGTGGCGGCGTTCAACATCGTCTCCACGCTGGTGATGCTGGTCACCGACAAGCAGTCCGACATCGCGATCCTGAGGACGCTGGGGGCCTCGCCCGGTTCCATCGTGCAGATCTTCATCGTGCAGGGCTCGCTGATCGGCGTCATCGGCATGGTCGCCGGCGTCGCCGGGGGCGTGCTGCTGGGCTGGAACGTGGACGTGGTGGTGCCCTTCATCGAGAACCTGCTCGGCTTCAAGTTCCTCGCCAAGGACGTCTACTACATCTCGGACCTGCCCTCGGAGGTGCAGACGGCGGACGTAACCACGGTGGCGCTGGTGTCGCTCACGCTGTCGTTCCTCGCCACGCTGTACCCGAGCTGGCGCGCCTCGCGCATCAACCCGGCCGAGGCGCTGCGCTATGAGTGAGGCGGCCGTGCCGGTCGTTGCCTGCGCCGGCCTGGCGAAGACCTACCAGGGTCCGGCTCCGGTGAAGGTGCTGGAGGGCGTGGACTTCGAGGCCCGTGCCGGCGAGCGCGTCGCGATCATGGGCAAGTCGGGCTCGGGCAAGTCCACGCTGCTGCACCTGCTGGGCGGGCTGGACGCGCCCACCGCGGGCAAGGTGTACGTCCAGGGACGCGAGCTCTCCGCCATGGGCGAGGCCGAGCGCGGCTGCGTGCGCAACGCGACGCTGGGCTTCGTCTACCAGTTCCACCACCTGCTGCCGGAGTTCAGCGCGGCCGAGAACGTCGCCATGCCGCTGCTCATCCGGCGCATGGCGCGCGAGGCGGCGCTCGCGCGCGCAGCGAAGATCCTGGCGGAGGTGGGCCTGGCCGCGCGCCTGCAGCACCAGCCGGGCGAGCTCTCGGGCGGGGAGCGCCAGCGCTGCGCCTTCGCGCGCGCCCTGGTGACCGAGCCCGCCTGCGTGCTGGCGGACGAGCCCACCGGCAACCTGGACAACCGCACCGCCGACGAGGTGTTCGACGCCATGGTGCGCCTGTCGGAAGCGCGCGGCACCGCGTTCGTGATCGTGACCCACGACGCCGCCATCGCGGCGCGCGCGGGCCGGGTCATGGAGCTGAGGGAGGGACGCCTGTATCCGGGTGCCAACTCGGCCCCGGTTCCAGCCTGATCACCCCGGCGGTGAGCGCCTCGCGGTAGAAGGCGGCGCTGTAGAGCGACTGCGTCAGCACGAAGCCGTGGCTGCTGGAGCGCACGAACCAGCGCAAGAGCAGGCCGGCGAGGAAGATCGCCACCCCGGCGATGAACCAGCCTGCCAGCGCCATGCCCACCGCCAGTCCGAACACCGGCAGCAGGATGAAGGGCAGCAGCATGCGGCCGGAGACAAAGCGCGCCGCCGCCTTGCGGTCCACGTGCAGCACCAGGTCCCCCGAGCGGTAGCCGGCGACGAAGGCCTGGTGGGCGGGCGCCTGCATCGCCTCAAGCCCGTCCGTTGCGCCGGCGCTGGCGCGCGCGCCAGGCCAGCCTCACGTAAAGGCGCCATCCCAGCTGCACCACGGCGTAGCCCAGCCCAGCCAGGGTGAGCGCGAGCGCCACCAGCCCGACCAGCAGCGGCTTGCCCAGCGCCGCGGCCCAGTCCACCAGGGCGTGGAACGATCCCGCCCAGTCGGCCCAATCCATGACGAAGGGTTCGTGCGCCGGCGGCGCGTGGTTCAGGCCAAGCAGCAGGCTGCCGTAGCCGAAGGCGAGCAGATACAGAGGCACGATGGTGAACGGGTTGGTGTACAGCGTCATGAGCAGCGCCACCGACAGGTTGCGCCTGAGCGGGATCGCGAGCAGCAGCGCGGTGAGCATCTGCAGCGGGCCGGGCACCAGGCCGGAAAACAGGCCGATCGCCACCGCACCGGCCACCGAGTCGCGATTCAGGTGCCACAGGTTCGGGTGGCTGAGCAGCCCCCCGAACATCGCCACCAGGCGGTTGGCGCGCACCGAGTCGGCGTCGGGCAGATGCTTGCGGAAGAGTTTCTTCATGTTGTAAGGGGCGTGGGGTGGGTTGCGAGTCAGCGTAACGCCCGCTCGCGCGTTGCATTCTAGATGACCGCAGCCCTGATTGGTTTCGCCGCAGGCGTACTGGTGCTGCAGGTCCTGCCCGTGCTGCCCGCGGCGGCGTGGATCTGGGCGGCGCCGGCGGCCATTGTGGCGATGTTGCGGTTACGAAGGCTGGTGCTGCCGCTGGCCATGGTCCTGGGCTGGTGCTGGGCGCTGGGATTCGCGCACCTGAGGCTAGCCGACCGGCTCGATCCGGAACTGGAGGGGGTGGAGGTGGAAGCGGTCGGTGTGATTGCCGGGTTGCCGGCCGCGGGCGAGCGCAGCCTGCGCTTCGCCTTCGACATCGAGTCCTCGTCGCGCGAATTGCCCTCGCGCGTGCTGGTTTCCTGGTTCAGGACTGCGTTCGCCCAGGACCAGTCGGCGGTACTGCTCGAGGTTCCCCATCCAGGGGAGCGCTGGCGCTTCACCCTGCGCCTGAAGCGCCCGCGCGGGCACTTCAATCCGCACGGCTTCGACTACGAGGCCTGGCTGCTGGAGCGCGGCATCGGCGCCACCGGCTACGTGCGCGCGGGCGGCAAGGCGACGCCGCCGCTGCGGATGGGGTGGCGCAACAGCTTCCGGGACCGCATCGAGCAGGCCCGCGAGGCGGTGCGCGACCGTTTCCGGCGCGTGCTGGGCGAGACGCCGGCTGCCGGCATCCTCGCCGCGCTCGCGGTGGGTGACCAGCGCGCCATCTCCAACGAGGAATGGCGCCTGTTCAGCGCCACCGGCGTCACGCACCTGATGAGCATCTCCGGACTGCACGTGACGATGGTCTCGGGCCTGCTCGCCTGGCTGGTGGGGTCGCTGTGGCGGCGCGCGCCGCGACTGGTCCTTGCGCTGCCGGCGCGCAAGGCGGGGGCGCTGGCGGCGATCGCGGGCGCGCTCGGCTACGCGCTGCTCGCCGGCTTCGCGGTGCCGGCGCAGCGCACGTTCTGGATGGTGGCGGTGGTGGCGCTGGCGCTGTGGTCCGGGCGCATCGCCTCGCCGGCGCGGACCCTCGCGCTCGCGCTGGCGGTGGTGCTCCTCGCCGACCCCTGGGCGGGGCTCTCGGCCGGTTTCTGGCTTTCGTTCGGCGCGGTGGCGCTCATCTTCCTGGTAGGCGTCGCGGTGCATCGCGACGAGCCGCTGCTCCTCCAGTGGGTGAGGATCCAATGGGCGATCACCGTGGGCCTCGCGCCGGCGGCCCTGTTCCTGTTCTCGCAGGTGTCGCTGGTGGGGCCGCTGGCGAACGCCGTGGCGATCCCGGTGGTGTCCGTCGTGGTCACGCCGCTCGCGCTCGCCGCCGCAGTGCTGCCCTGGGAAGCGCTGCTGTGGCTCGCGGCGTGGCTGGTGCAATGGCTGCTGCAACTGCTGGAGTGGTGCGCCTCCCTGCCAGCGGCGCTGTGGCAGCAGCCGTCGCCGCCGTGGTGGTGCCTGGTCGCGGCGGCTGCGGGCACGCTCTGGCTGGTCGCGCCCTGCGGCGTGCCCTGGCGCGCGACCGGCCTCGCGCTCATGGCGCCGGCATTCGCCTGGCCGGTGGCGACGCCGGCCCCCGGCGATGCCTGGGTGACGACGCTGGATGCCGGGCAGGGGCTGGCGGTGCTGGTGCGCACCGCGAACCGGGCGTTGCTCTACGATGCCGGCCCCGCGTTCGGCACCGAGTCCGACAGCGGCGAGCGGATCATCCTTCCGCACCTGCGTGCCATCGGCGTGCGGCGGCTGGACGCCTTGGTGGTCACGCACAACGACATCGATCACTCGGGCGGCGCCGCCTCGGTCCTGCAGGCGCTGGAGGTGGACAGGCTCCTGTCCTCGCTGCCCGGCGCAAGCCCGCTTCTGCCGCTGGCGCCGGCCGAACGCTGCGCGGCCGGGCAAGCCTGGGAATGGGACGGCGTGCGCTTCGAGATGCTGCACCCGGCCATGGGCGCGCAGGAACGGCGCACCAACAACCTCAGCTGCGTGCTGAAGGTGGCGGCGCGAAGCGGCGCGATGCTGCTCACCGGCGACATCGAGCGCGAGGCGGAGGCGGCGCTGCTCGCGCGCGATCCGGGCGCGCTGCGCGCGGATGTGCTGCTGGTGCCGCACCACGGCAGCCGGACCTCGTCCAGCGCGGCGTTCATCGCGGCAGTCTCTGCGCGTGTGGCAGTGGTCCCGGCCGGCTACCGCAACCGCTTCGGCCACCCGGCCTTGGCTGTGGCCGAGCGCTACGCCGCCGCCGGCGTGGCGATGCGGCGCACCGACCTGGAGGGCGCGGTGACGGTGCGTTTCGTGGAGAAGGGACTGGAGATCGAGAGCGAGCGCCGGCGCCGTGGGCGGTACTGGCACGAGGCGCCGCGCTAGGTCCATAATGGCCGCGCGAGTCCACCCACAACCTCAGGGTGAGCAACCGTGGCCAAGAAAGGCAGCAATGCGGTTTGTCGCCTCACCGACGTCATCGGCACCAGCGCGCAATCGGGGCAGGACGCCGCGCGTGGCGCGGTGAAGACCGCCTCGAAGTCGCTAGGCGACCTGCGCAGCGCCAAGCTGACCAAGCTGGAGCTGAAGCTGGAGAACGGCAAGGGGGTGCAGTTCCGCACGCGCCTGTCGCTTTCGTTCAAGCACGCGGCCTGATGCCGGCAGGCTACGGCGCCACGGTCCGCGTCACCGGCGGCTTCGGGCGCTTGGAGGATTTCCGCGAGCGCGTCCGCTGGCTGCTGGTGCGCGACCCGGATTGCGATCCCTACACCGAGCACCACGCCGGGGGCGTGCTGGAGTACCGCTTCGAGATCGTGAACGGCATCCCGTTCCCGAGCTTGGTCGAGGCGAGCGCCGAGTTTCCCGAGATGCGCATCGAGGTGCAGTGGCGGCGGGGGGCCGACAGCGGCGGCGCCGCGATCCAGAACGGCCGCATGGTGGAGAAGTGGCGCGGCGAGAGGCCGCCAGCGTGACCGCCGGCCCGCGCCGGCGCTTCGTGCAGTGCGCCCCGTCCCCGGGCCTGCACCGCATCTGGTCCTGGAATGGGGCGATCCCCGGTGCGCCGCTTCGTCATCAACGACGCCGGGCCGGTGGTGAGGAAGGTCTCGCCCGAACCGATTCCTGCTCGGCGCTTTAGGCGCCCTGCGGTCGCACCACCGCGTAGCGCGCCAGCGTGCGGATGCGCGCCTCAGCGTGGTCCACCACCGGAGCCGGGTAGTCGCGGCCGACTTCGCAGCCGGCGGCGTGCTGCTCCAGCGGCGGCAGGGTCCAGGGCGCGTGGATCCAGTCGTTGCCGACGCGCGCCAGTTCCGGCACGTAGCGGCGGATGAACGCCCCCTCGGGGTCGAACTTCTCCGATTGCGTCACCGGGTTGAAGATGCGGAACCAGGGCTGCGCGTCGCAGCCGGTGGAGGCGGCCCATTGCCAGCCGCCGTTGTTGGCGGCGAGGTCGTAGTCGTTCAGCGTCGCCGCGAAGTAGCGCTCGCCGCGGCGCCAGTCGATGCCCAGGTCCTTCACCAGGAAAGAGGCCGCCACCATGCGCAGGCGGTTGTGCATGTAGCCGGTGGAGTTCAGCTGGCGCATCGCCGCGTCCACCAGCGGGTAGCCGGTGCGGCCCTCGCACCAGGCCTTCCAGCCCTTCGGATTGGCGTCGAACCGCACCGCGTCGTACTCGCGCCGGAACGAGCGCTCGACCACGTCCGGCCGCCAGGCGAGGATGGCGTGGTAGAAGTCGCGCCACACCAGTTCCGAGAGCCAGGTCTGCGCGCCGGCGTGGTCCAGCTTCCAGGCCAGCGCCACCAGCTGGCGGATGGAGATGGTGCCGAAGCGCAGGTGCGTCGAGAGGTAGGAGGGGCCCTTGAGTCCGGGGAAGTCGCGCTTGTCGCGATAGCCCGCGATGCGGCGCCGGAAATCGGCCAGCAGCGTCGCGGCGCCGGAGATGCCGGCCGGGATCGGCAGCTCGGCGGGCTCGAAGCCGATGTCGGCGAGCGAAAGCACCGGCGCCTTCGGCCCGGGCGCGAGCCTCGAAGCGTGCTTTGCGATCGGGTAGGCCTTGACGAAGAACGCCTCCAGCTTCGCCAGCCAGGCGTTCTTGTAGGGGGTGAACACCGAGAAGGGCTCGCCCGCCTTGGTGCGCACCTCCTCCAGCTCGAAGATGACCTGGTCCTTGCGGGTGTGGAAGGCGATGCCCAGCGCGGCGAGCCGGACCTTCACTTCGGCGTCGCGCGCGATCGCCTGCGGCTCGTAGTCGCGGTTGGCGTACACCGCCGCCACGCCCAGCGCCTGCGCGAGCCTCGGGATCTCCTCGCGCGCGCGGCCATGCAGCAGGTGCAGGCCGCCGCCTCTGGATTCGAGGGCGGCCTTCAGCTCGACCAGGCTCTGGCGGATGAAGGCGAGGCGCCGGTCGCGCTTCGATCCAAGCGCCTCCAGGATTTCGGTGTCGAACACGAAGGCGCAGTGCACCGCGCGATGCGCGATCAGCGCGGCATGCAGCGCGGCGTGGTCCTCGTCGCGCAGGTCGCGGCGGAACCAGGCCAGCGCGGCGCTCATCAACCTCTCCGGCTGGCTGCGTTCCAGTGCAGCTCGAGGTTGGCGATCAGCGCCGGGCTGAAGTGGCAGTGCGCCTGCTCGCGGGCGTACACCGCCATGTAGCGGCGGAAGCTCTCCAGCGGCTCCTCCGAGATGCGCAGCGCGCGGCGGTTGCCGGCAGCGCTGACCAGGCCCGAACCGGTGATGTGCTTCACCAGGCGGCCGACCTCGAAGTCCATGGCCTCCGGCGCCACGATGTGGTCGCAGATGAGGCGTCCCTCAGGGCTGGCGCAGTCGATGCGCCGCTCGGCGAGGATGGCCTGGCGCGCGACGCGGTCGCCGACGTGGCGTGGCAGGCGCAGGTTGGCCGCGCCCGGGATGATGCCCTCCTTGCGCGCCGGAAGCGTCATGTAGGCTTCCCGGGTCGCGATCACCTGGTCCATGGTGAGCAGGATCTGGCAATGGCCGCCGATGGCGAAGCCCTCCACCGCCGCGATCCACAGCTTCTCGATCGAATCCTCCTCCGGCGACACCTCCGGCTTGGCCAGGCCCCGGTAGAACTTGTTCACCATGCCAAGGTCGCGGATCAGGTACCACAGGAAGCGGATCTTTCCCTGGTAAAGGTGTGTCAGGTTGATGCCGGCACCGAAGATCCGCCGGCCCGCGTGCTTGGTGTGCCTCACCACGTCGCCGCGCAGCACGCAGACCTCGGTGGCCGGATCCAGCAGCGCGAGGTCGGTGGCGATCTCCATCCCGGCCATCGTGCCCTCGTCCTCGGCGTTGAGGTACCTCGGGTTGCGCATGGTCAGGACCGAGGCCTTGCCCTGGCGCGAAAGGCGCGCGCCGGGGAACTCGATTTCGCCCTTCTTGTTGAATTCCTTCAGGTGCTCCAGCGAGTCCCGTCGCGGCAGCAGCATGGCGTGGCACAGGTGCGCGCCCGCGACCGGGTGGGCGAGGACCTGGCTGAGGAAAATACCCTGATCCACCTCCAGGCCGTCCTTGTCGCCCTGCGGGATGCCGGAATCGCGCGCCAGCGCCGCCGCGTCCGGCACCAGGCCGGGGTAGGCCTCCGCCGCCGCGGCGCACAACTGGTCGACGCGGACGAACTGCGTGCGGTTGGCGGTGAGCGAGTCGTAGACGGCGCCGGCGTGCGCGCGCAGGAAGCCGGCGCGCGCGCTCCTGCCTTCATCCAGGAGCGCCTGCGCGGCCTGCGCTTCGCCCAGGGCGCGCCTGGTCTTGGGCGGCAGCTTCGCGAGCTGCTCGTCGAGGCGCCTGAGGTGGGCGAGCAGGGCGGCCTTGTCTGTGGCGAAGTCGGCAGTACCGGCGGGGGCGGTGTATTGCATGCGACGATGATAGCCCTTCGGCAGGACTACAATCTGCCGTGATTGCACTCGCGCGCCCGATCCACGCTCGCTTTCCAGCCTGTTCGCGGCCGGCAAACTGGGCGGCGTGCGCATCGTCGCGCGCCGCAGGAGATGAGCCGATGAGCATTTCCGGCCCGATTGGCTAGAACACCCCGAGCGCCAGCCCGGCGGCGAAGGCGGCACCCAGCTCCTCGCACCGGGTCAGAATCTCCGGGGTCACTTCCTTGAGCGCGATGATCGGCTCGGCGCGCTTCTCCAGCCGCAAGCCGGTCACGATGCGCTGCACCGAGTTCACCGCGCCCGAGCCGTCCTGCCCGGCGCTGACGATGAGGGCCCATGGCCGGCCGTTCACCTTGCCTTCGCAGGCGTAGAACACGCGCTCGAGGAAGTCCTTCATCATCCCCGACATGTAGCCGAAGTTCTCCGGCGTGCCGAGGATCAGTCCATCGGCGGCGAGCAAGTCCTGCGGACCGGCTTCGGAGCAGCGCTTCAGGATCACCTGGACGCCACCTTCGGCGCGCGCGCCGCGCGCCACCGCCTCGGCCATCTGCGCGGTCTTCACCCCGCCGGTGTGGAACACGATCAGAAGGGTCTTCATGGTCTGGAGGGGAATTATCGACCACCCGCGGGGGCGCCTACGCTTTCAATCTCAGCGCCGGATCCTGCCGGTAGAACCCCTTGAACAGTTCGTACAGCCGCGGGAGCTGGCCCTTGAGCGCGTTGGGCGTCTCGAAGAAAGCTTCGCTCGCCACGGCGAAGAACTCCGCTTGCTCCTCTGCGGCGTAGGGATCGAGCGGCGTCTCCTCGCCGGACTCCACCGCCTGGCGGAAGCGGTCGAACTCGGCGTCGAACACTTCGATCCAGCGCTCACGCGCGGCCCTGGAGGGCAGCGGCGGCACGCCGTCGGCCTCGCCGTCCATCATGTCCAGCTTGTGCGCGAACTCGTGGATGACGACATTCGCCCCGCCCTCGGCCACCGAGCCGGCGTCCTCGAGCGCCTCCCAGGACAGCACGATCGGCCCGCCGGGCCAGGATTCGCCGGCGAGTTCGTCGTCCCACTCGTGCACCACGCCGTCCTCGCCGACACGCGTTCGCTTGACGTGGAAATCGGACGGGTGGACGATGATCCCGACCCAGCCTTCATAGGCATCCAGGCCCAGCTCCAGCACCGGCAGGCAGGCCTGCAGCGCGATCTCGACACGGTCGTCCTCCGAGAGTTCGAGCCCCCGCAGCGGCGTGAACTGCTTCTCGGCGAGGAAGATCACCGCCATCTCCCGCAGCCGCCTCGCCTCGTCATCCGACAGCCCGCCGAGGAAGGGCAGGTGGCGCAGTGCGCGCGCCCAGCGGCGCCCGTCGATGCTGTGCCGGGCGAGAAGGCGCCTTCTGTGCAGGCTCTTTAGCCAACCCATCGCCGTACAATACCGCATGGTGTCGGTGGTCCAACTTCACCCGCAGTCGGCCGCGGCGGCGCTGGACCCGCTTGCCGAGGGCCTCGCCGGCCCGGACCGCGCGTTGCTGGCGCGCGCACTGCAATTCGCCCAGCCGCTCTATGCCGGGCAGGCGCTGTCCACCGGCGAGCCGACGTGGCCGCATGCGCTCGGGCTGGGGGCGGGCCTCGCCGCCATCGGCCTGGACCCGGCGGCGCGCGCCGCGGGCCTGCTGTTCGCCGCGCCGAAGCATTTGGGCGGGATCGACAAGCTGCAGCAAGCCTTCGGCGAGGAGATCGCCTCGCTTGCCGCCGGCGTCGAGAAGCTCTACCGGCTGCGCACCGTCACCCGCGCCACCGCCGGGGAGCAGAACGAGATCCTGCGCAAGATGGTGCTGGGGATGGTGGAGGACATCCGCGTGGTGCTGATCCGGCTGGCCTCGCGCACCCAGACCCTGCGCTGGATGGCGAAGAACCCGGTGGCCGAGCGCGCCGCCTACGCGCGCGAGACGCTGGACATCTACTCGCCGCTGGCCAACCGGCTGGGCGTGTGGCAGCTGAAATGGGAACTGGAGGACCTGTCGTTCCGGTTCCTCGAGCCCGAGCTGTACAAGAGGATCGCGCAGATGCTGGATGAACGACGCACCGAGCGCGAGCACTACATCGCCGAGGCGATGGCGCTGCTGTCGCGCCAGCTCGCCGCAGCCGGCGTGCGCGCCGAGGTCGCGGGGCGGCCCAAGCACATCTACTCGATCTGGAACAAGATGCGCGCCAAGGGCCTCGATTTCTCCGAGGTCCATGACGTGCGCGCGCTGCGGGTGATCGTGCCCGACCTGAAGGATTGCTACACCGCGCTCGGCGTGGCGCACAACCTGTGGCGGCCGATCCCGAAGGAATTCGACGACTACATCTCGCGCCCCAAGGGCAACCTGTACCAGTCGCTGCATACCGCGGTACTGGGGCCGGGCGGGCGCACGCTGGAAGTACAGATCCGCACTGAGGAGATGCATCGGCACGCGGAGTTCGGCGTCGCCGCGCACTGGCGCTACAAGGAAGGCGGCGGCAAGCGCCGCATCGGCCGCGGCGAGGCCGCGTTCGACCAGAAGATCGCCTGGCTGCGCCAGCTGCTCGCCTGGCGCGACGAGGTCGCCGAGGGCGCGAGCTGGGCCGAGAGGACGCGCAAGGCGGCGCTGGACGACACCCTCTACGTGCTGACGCCGCAAGGCAAGGTGCTGGACCTGCCCGCAGGCTCGACGCCGCTGGATTTCGCCTACGCGCTGCACACCGACCTCGGCCACCGCTGCCGGGGCGCGAAGGTGGACGGCCACCTGGTGACGCTGGACACGCCGCTCGCCAGCGGCCAGCGGGTGGAGATCGTGGTCGCCAAGTCCGGCGGTCCTTCCCGCGACTGGCTCAACCCGGAGCTGGGGTTCCTGCGCAGCAGCCGCGCCAAGGGCAAGCTGCGGCAGTGGTTCAACGCGCAGGCTCTGGCCGAAACCATTGCGCAGGGCCGCGCCATCATTGAGAAGCAACAGCGGCGCCAGAAGGCGCAGCAGGCAAGCCTGGAGGAGCTGGCGCGAAGGCTGGGCTTGGCGAAGCCCGACGCGCTGTTCGCCGCGGTTGCGCGCGACGAGGTCAACCTGCGCCAGCTGCAGAGCGCGCTGCGCGAGATGAAGGGTGCCGCGCCGGCGCCGGTACCGGTCGCGGTGCCCCGCAAGGCGAAGGCCGCGGCCGAAGGCGGGGTGCTGGTGGTGGGCGTCGACCGGCTGATGACGCAGCTCGCGCGCTGCTGCAAGCCGGTGCCGCCCGACCCGGTGCGGGGCTTCGTCACGCGCGGCAAGGGCGTATCCATCCACCGCGAGGACTGCCCGAGTTTGCGGCGCCTCGGGGAGCGCGCTCCCGAGCGCCAGATCGAGGTCCAGTGGGGCAAGTCGAAGCCGGGCGGCGTCTACGCGGTGGACGTGCTGGTCACCGCCAGCGACCGGCGCGGTCTGTTGCGCGACATCGGCGAGGCGCTGGCACGCCAGACGATCAACGTCACCGCGGTGCGCACGCAGAGCCGGGACGACATCGCGTACATGCGCTTCAGCTTCGAGGTCGCCGATACCGCGCACCTGAAGCGCGCGCTGGCGACGGTGAAGCAGCTAAGCGGCATCATCCGTGTGGCGCGGGCATGAAACCTCGCGCATCGGTCGCGCGGGAGCAGCTGGCGGGGGCGGCTGGATTTGCGGTAAAATCCGGCCCCTTCAGCAGGCGCGTAGCTCAGCTGGTTAGAGCACTACCTTGACATGGTAGGGGTCGTTGGTTCGAGTCCAATCGCGCCTACCAATATTCAAAGACTTATCGATGATGCGCTGCCTGGTTCTGGTCCTGCTACTGCTGCAGCCCATGCAGTGGGCGTCTGCCCGTGAGCACGACTTCAACTCGGTCCTGTCCGAATCCCTGCACGAGTTCCCGGAGGAGTTGCGCGATGCGGCGAAGGCGGGCAAGCGCGTGGTGGTGTACTTCGAGCAGGACAACTGCCCCATCTGCCGCCGCATGGTGCAGACCAACTTCAGCCAGAAAGACATCGTCGATGCCCTGAAGCGCGACTTCGTCGTCATTCCTGTGGACGTGTGGGGCGCGCGCGATACGACCTGGGTGGACGGCAAATCGCGCCCCGAGAAGGTGCTGGCCGCGCACCTCGGGGTGCGCTTCACCCCGGTGCTGTTCTTCCTCGACGAGCGCGGCGGCCTGGTGCTGCGCGCAAATGGCTACATGCCGCCGCACGAGTTCCGCGCCGCGCTGGCGTTCGTCGCCGGGCGCATGGAAAAGAACACCAGCTTCGCCGAGTATGCCGCCGCGCAGCCGCACCCGGTGGCCGCGAAAACCCTCGCCATGCAGCCGTTCTTCGACGCCGCCGCGGACACCCGCCCGCGCGGAAAGCCTACCGCCATCCTGTTCGAGACCCCCGAGTGCATCGAGTGCGATCGAATGCACCAGGAAGGGTTTAGCGATGCCGACGTGATGAAGCAGGTGCCGGGCCTGCGCTGGGTGCGCCTCGCGCTGCACGGAACCGAGTTGGTGACGGCGCCCGATGGCAGCGCCACCACCGCCGCGGCGCTGGCCGGGCGCATGCGGGTGACCACTTCGCCGAGCCTGGTGTTTGTCGAGGCCGGCGGCCAGGAAGCGTTCCGGCTCGAGGGCTACCCCCGCGCCTGGCACTTCGCCTCCGCGCTGGAATATGTCGCCAGCGGCGAATGGCGCAGCGAGCCGCAGTTCATGAAATACCTGCAGATGCGGGCCGACCGCCACCGCGCCGAAGGCCGCGACGTGCGTCCCTTCGGCCTTGCCCCGCCTCGTTAACCGCACGGCTCAATACCTGGGGGGGCTTGCATGAAAGTGTCGGTCGGTTCATGGTCGGTTGGTTCATGTCTTCTTCCCGCCTTGCTCTGGGGCCTGTGCCTGAGCGCCCTTGCCCAAACCGACTGCCGCCCGCCGCCCCCTGACGTGGCGCGTCTGGTCGAGATCCGGCCGGGATTTCATCGGGTGGCCGGACCGCTGGCCGAGTTTGACCCTTGTCATCGTTCGGTACAGCTGTCGATGCCGCGTTTTTTTGCCGACCAGCTCGGTGACAAGCCGCCCTTGATGATCATTGCCCACGGCGGCAATGGGCCGGGCTCTGCCGAGCAGGAGATGGTGCGTCGCATGAATGCGCAGGGCGTGGCCACCCTGCTCTTTGACGCCTACGAGTTGAACGGCTTTCGCTACCGCGGTACCTCGCTGTTCCTGACCGGGACCACCAACGAATCGCGCCAGCGCATGATTTTCAAGGCGACCTTGGGCGCCTACCGCTGGGCCCTGGCGCATCCGCGCATCGACCACTCGCGCCTGTTCATCCATGGCTTGTCCAACGGCGGAACGGTGGCCTTGAACATGGCGGCGGTGGTCGATCCGGCGCATGTACGCATGGTTTTTGCCGAGGGCGCACCCTCGGCCGGTATAGGCATGCCCGACCAGATTCGGGTGCCGCTGAGGTTGGTTTTTGGCAAGATCGACAACTACGGCGGCCGCAGGGCAGACGACTGGATGCACCTGCGCACCGATCCGTGTGCGGTCAATCGGCCCGCTGACGAGGCTGCGCCAGGCACTACGCAGCGCTGCAGTCATCGCAACAACCCCGACGCGCAGGGCTTGTCGCCGCAGCAATGGGGCGAGCAGCTCAAGGCCGACGGTCAGCCGCTGGATTTTTGGTTTTACGACGATGCCGCGCACGGCTTGCTGAGCGGCCCCATCGATCGCGGTATGCGCAGCTACGGCTCTGGCCCGAGCGCCGATCGGCGCTACGCTTGGATAGGCGCCAGCGCCGATGCGGCCAACCGCTTTGCGGCCGATTTGATCAAGGCGATCAAGGCCACTTACCCCTGATCGAAAGAGCCGTCTTCGCGGCGTGCGCCGGTGGGGGCGCGCAGGGCGCCCACACCCGAGAGCAGGCTTGTGCTACCCCGCCGTATACCCCCCGTCCACCGGCAACGCTACGCCGGTGACGAACGCGGCTTCATCGCTCGCTAAATACAGAATCGCCGCCGCGATCTCCTCAGGCTGGCCGAAGCGGCCGAGCGGATAGCGCTTGAGCACCGCTTGCGCCCAAGCGGGATCGTCGCGTAATCCCGCGGTCATGGGCGTTTCGATGACGCCCGGACACACGCAGTTCACTCGGACCTTGGGCGCCCATTCAAGCGCCATCTGGCGCGTCAAGTTCACGATCGCGCCCTTCGACGCGGCGTAGGATGCGCCGGTCGCGCCGCCCACCAAGCCGAAGATCGAGGCCAGGTTGGTGATCGAGCCGGCGCCGCCCTCCAGCAACGCCGGCAGCGCGGCGCGCGAAGCGAGGTAGGTGCCGGTCAGGTTAATGTCGATCACGCGCTGCCACTCGGCGAAAGTCGGCCTCGGGCCCGGACGCGCCGGTCGCACTCCAGCGGAATTGACCAACGTCGTGAGTTTGCCCAAGCGCGCGAGAGTCTCCTTCACCATCTGCGCGCAGGCGCTTTCGTCAGTGACATCCCCCGTGAGCGCGAGCGCAGCGCCGCCAGCCACGGCGATCGCTTGCGCCGTTTGCGCCGCGGCTTCGTCAACAGCGTCCAGGCAAGCGACGCGCGCGCCCTCGGCGGCGAAGCGCAGCGCGGTTGCGCGGCCGAGTCCGGAACCTGCGCCCGTTATCAGGGCAACCTTGTCTTTCATTCGCATCGACATAGCGCTGATGGTATCGCGCCTGGAGCCGCCGATGAGGTCACGGGTTGCCCGCCTTCGACGGGGCCGTTCTCGAATGCGGCGTAATGGCGCACCGCTTCCTGCGCCTGCGCTGCGCCGGCTGCGCGCACGAGAGGCGGGTGGCGCTTTCCTGCAGCCCCCCGTCGTTCAGCCACAGCCGGCCCCGTCGCGCTTCAGGCGCCGGTTCTCCCGCTCCAGATCCTGCAGCCGCGGGGCCTGAGCCGTGATGCCGGCGCGCCTTCTAAGCCAGGCGGATCGATCTGCCCTCGCCCACCAGCACCTCAATCTGCCGCAGCTTCGCCACCGCCCGCTCCGGGCTATACTGCTCAATCGCGATCGATAGAGCGCCTCTTCCAAGTTGATAAATACAGCATTCAACCCGGCACAGAAAGAGCCAGTCAGGTCAACATGGTAGGGGTCGTTGGTTCGGGTCCGATCGCGCCCACCAACTCTGCGGCCTCCCCGTTGAACATCAAACTGCCGGACGGCACGGTGAAGGGCTTTCCGGGCCCGGTCACCGTCGCCGAGGTGGCCCAGTCGATCGGCCCGGGCCTGGCGAAGGCCGCGCTCGCCGGCAAGGTGAACGGCCGGCTGGTGGACACCGGCTTTCGCATCGAGGGCGACGCCGAGCTGGCCGTGGTCACGCCCAAGAGCCCCGAGGGCCTCGACATCCTGCGCCATTCCACCTCGCACCTCATGGCGCAGGCGGTGCAGGAACTGTTCCCCGGCGCGCAGGTCACCATCGGCCCGGTGATCGAGAACGGCTTTTACTACGATTTCGCCTACAAGCGCCCGTTCACCCCCGAGGACCTCGCCGCCATCGAGAGGAGGATGGCCGAGATCGTGAAGCGCGACCTGCCGGTGCAGCGCAAGGAAATGCCGCGCGACGAGGCGGTCGAATTCTTCAGGTCCATCGGCGAGGCGTACAAGGCCGAGATCGTCGCCTCGATCCCCTCCCATGAGCCGATCTCGCTCTACGGCCAGGGCAACTGGATCGACCTGTGCCGGGGCCCGCACGTGCCCTCCACCGGCAAGCTGAAGGTGTTCAAGCTGATGCGCGTCGCGGGCGCCTACTGGCGCGGCGACTCCAACAACGAGATGCTCCAGCGCATCTACGGCACCGCCTGGGCGACCAAGGAGGAGCAGGACGCCTACCTGAAGATGCTGCAGGAGGCCGAGCGGCGCGACCACCGGCGCCTGGGCCAGAGCCTGGACCTGTTCCACATCGAGGACGAGGCCCCCGGGATGGCGTTCTGGCATCCCAAGGGCTGGACCCTGTGGCAGCAGGTGGAGCAGTACATGCGCCGGGTCTACCGGGAGAACGGCTACCAGGAGGTGCGCGGGCCCACGGTGCTGCCGCGCGGCCTGTGGGAGAGCACCGGGCACTGGGAGAACTACCGCGAGAACATGTTCGTCACCGAGTCGGAGAAGCGCGACTACGCGTTGAAGCCGATGAACTGCCCGGGCCACATCCTGATCTACAACAAGGGCGTGAAGAGCTACCGCGACCTGCCGCTGCGTTTCGGCGAGTTCGGCTCCTGCCACCGCAACGAGCCCTCGGGCGCGCTGCACGGGCTGATGCGGGCGCGCGGCTTCACTCAGGACGACGGCCACATCTTCTGCACCGAGGAGCAGATCCTGCCCGAATGCGTGGCCTATACCGCGCTGCTGCAGAAGGTCTACGCCCACTTCGGCTTCAGCGATATTATCTACAAGATCGCCACCCGCCCCGAGAAGCGCATCGGCTCGGACGAGGCCTGGGAGAAGTCCGAGCAGGCGTTGATCGAATCGCTGCGGCGATCGGGGGTCGCGTTCGAGATCTCGCCCGGGGAGGGCGCCTTCTACGGCCCCAAGATCGAGTATTCGCTCAAGGACGCCATCGGCCGGGTCTGGCAGTGCGGCACCATGCAGGTGGACTTCAACCTGACCGCCCGCCTGGGGGCCCAGTACGTGGCGGCCGACAACACGCGCAAGACCCCGGTCATGTTGCACCGGGCGACGATTGGCTCCATGGAGCGGTTCCTGGGCATCCTGATCGAGCATTTCGGCGGCGCCTTTCCGCTCTGGCTGGCCCCGGAGCAGGTAGTGGTGCTGAACGTATCCGAGCACCAGGCCGAGTACGCCGAATGTGTGGCAAAAGCGCTACGCCAGGCCGGTTTCCGGGCTGTGGCGGATTTGCGAAACGAGAAGATTTCCTATAAAATTCGCGAACATAGCCTGCAGAAGCTGCCCTACCAGGTAGTGGTCGGCGACAAGGAAAAGCAGGCCGGAAGCGTGGCCGTGCGTACGCGCAGCGGTGAGGATCTCGGGGCCATGGCCCTGGGAGACTTCATCCGGCGCCTCGAGACAGAGGCGGGCGCGTAGGGGCACGGCCGCATTTTTTTGACCCGAAGAAGGAGCTATCACCCATCGCACTCGAGAGATCGCAACGCATCAACGGGGAGATCACCGCGCCGCAGGTGCGGCTGGTCGCCGACGAAGGTGAGCAGCTGGGCATCGTGGCCATCGCCGACGCGCTGAGGCTGGCCGAAGAGCGCAACGTGGACCTGGTGGAAATCGCGCCCTTGGCGGTGCCGCCGGTCTGCAAGCTGATGGACTATGGCAAGTTCCGCTACCGGGAGCAGAAGAAGGCGCACGAGGCCAAGCTCAAGCAAAAGCAGATCCAGGTCAAGGAAATCAAGTTCCGGCCCGGCACCGACGACGGCGACTACAAGATCAAGGTCGGCAAGCTGATCGCGTTTCTCGAGGAGGGCGACAAGGCCAAGGTGACCCTGCGCTTCAGGGGTCGCGAGATGGCGCACCAGGAATTCGGCCTGCGCCTGCTGGAGCGGGTGAAGGCGGACCTGGAGGGCGTGGCGCTCGTCGAGCAGTTCCCGAAGCTCGAGGGGCGGCAGATGGTGATGGTGCTGGCGCCCAGGAAGAAGGTGCTGGTGGTTTCCCGGGGCAGCAAGCCGAAGAAGAAGGCTGCAGCAGCGGCGCAGGCGCCGGCGGCGAAGCCCGCGGCAGCCTAGGGCGGGGCAAGTACAAGGCCCGCGAGAGGCCTGCCCAAGTGATGTCCGAGGCATCAAGCGCCGGCGAAGCTGGCCGCCCGGGGTCAGTCCAAAACCAGAGCAAGGAGCAGTTTCATGCCGAAGATGAAGTCCAAGAAGTCGGCCTCCAAGCGCTTCAAGGTCCGCCCCGGCGGCACCATCAGGCGCTCCAAGGCCTTCATGCGCCACATCCTCACCAAGAAGTCGACCAAGACCAAGAGGAAGCTGCGCGGCACGGCCAAGGTGCACGATTCCAACCTGCGCGCGGTGCGCGCCATGCTGCCGTACTCGAGCTGAGGAGCGCGCCATGCCGAGAGTCAAGCGTGGAGTAACGGCGCGGGCGCGCCACCAGAAGGTCCTCGCCAAGGCCAAGGGCTTCCGCGGCCGCCGGGGCAGCGTCTACCGCGTCGCCAAGGAAGCGGTGATGAAGGCGGGGCAGTACGCTTACCGCGACCGCCGCAACAGGAAGCGCGACTTCCGGGCCCTGTGGATCGCCCGCATCAACGCCGCGGTGCGCGAGCTGGGCCTGACCTACAGTGCGTTCATGGCCGGGTTGAAGAGGGCGAACATCGAGATCGACCGCAAGGTGCTGGCGGACCTGGCGGTGCTCGACAAGCCCGCGTTCGCGCGCATCGCGAACCAGGTCAAGGCCAGCACCACCCACTGAGTCGGTCCCCAGGGTTGCGGGGATGCCCGACATCGACAGCATCGTCGCCCGCGCCGAGGCGGAGTTCGCCGCGGCGGCGGATGCCGCCGCGCTGGAGAACGCGAAGGCGCGCTACCTGGGCAAGGCGGGCGAGCTAACCGCCCTGCTGAAGCAACTGGGCGCGGCCGCGCCCGAGGAGCGCAAGCGCCAGGGTGCCGCGATCAACGACGCCAAGGCGCGCATCGAGGCTGCCCTGGAGGCGCGCCGAGCCGGCCTCGCCGAGGCCCGCCTCAATTCGCGCCTCGCCCAAGAGGCGCTCGACGTCACCCTGCCCGGCCGCGGCAGTTGCCGCGGCGGCCTGCACCCGATCACCCGCGCCTGGCAGCGGGTCGAGACGATCTTCCGCAGCATCGGCTTCGAGGTCGCCGACGGCCCGGAGATCGAGAACGACTGGTACAACTTCACCGCGCTCAACAATCCGGAGAACCATCCCGCGCGCTCGATGCAGGACACGTTTTACGTCGACCTCAAGGATGGCAACGGAAAAGATGGCGGGCTTCCGCTTCTGCTGCGCACGCACACCAGCCCGATGCAGGTACGCTACGCGAGGATGTGGGCACAACGGCACCGCGGAGCCTCGCCGATGCCCGCGATCAAGGTGATCGCGCCGGGCCGCACCTACCGCGTCGACTCGGACGCGACCCACTCGCCTATGTTCCACCAGGTCGAGGGACTGTGGATCGACGAGGATGTGAGCTTCGCCGACTTGAAGGGCGTGTACGTGGACTTCCTGCGCCGCTTCTTCGAGTCAGACGAGCTGCAGGTCCGCTTCCGGCCGTCCTACTTCCCGTTCACCGAACCTTCCGCCGAGATCGACCTGCAATTCGCCTCCGGCCCGCTCGAGGGCCGCTGGCTGGAATTGTCGGGCGCCGGCCAGGTGCACCCGCAGGTGGTGCGCAACTTCGGCCTCGACCCGGAAAAGTACATCGGCTTCGCCTTCGGCTCGGGCCTGGAGCGCCTGACCATGCTGCGCTACGGCATCGATGACCTGCGGCTGTTCTTCGACGGCGACCTGCGCTTCCTGAGGCAGTTCAACTGAGCGCGAGCGCGAACCTTTCATGATCGTCCCCGAGTACTGGCTGCGCGATTTCGTCGACTGGTCCATGCCCATGGACCGGCTGGCGCGCGAGCTCACCATGGCCGGACTCGAGGTCGAGGCCTGCGAGCCGGTGGCGCCGCCGCTGCCGGGGGTGGTGGTCGGCGAGGTGCTGTCGGTGGCGCGCCACCCGGAGGCAAACAAGCTGAGCGTCTGCAGCGTGAACGCCGGCGGCAAGCCGGTGCAGGTGGTGTGTGGCGCGCCCAACGTGCGCGCCGGCATGAAGGCGCCCCTCGCGCTGCCGGGCGCGAAACTGGGCGGGCGCGAGATCAAGGCCGCTGCGCTGCGCGGCGTGGCGAGCAACGGCATGCTGTGCTCGGCCCTTGAACTGGGCCTGTCCGAGGACCAGGCCGGGCTGCTCGAGCTGCCGGCCGCGGCGCGGCCGGGCAGCGGCGTGCGCGAGGCGCTGGCGCTGGAGGAGCGCTTGCTGAGCCTGAAGCTCACGCCCAACCGCGGCGACTGCCTGTCCGTGCTTGGCGTGGCGCGCGAAGTTGCCGCGCTTACCGGCGCCAAGCTGAAGGCCCACGCGCCCAAGCCGGTGGCAGCCAAGGGCAAGGCGAAGCACCCGTTGCGCATCACCGACGCCGAGGGCTGCGGCCGCTTCGCGGGACGCGTGATCCGCGGCGTGGACGCGGCGGCGCCGACACCGGACTGGATGCGCCGGAGGCTGGAGCGCGCCGGGCAGCGCTCCATCTCCGCGCTGGTGGACGTGACCAACTACGTGATGCTCGAGCTCGGCCGCCCGCTGCACGTCTACGACCAGGACAAGCTCTCGGGCGCGATAGACGTGCGCTGGGGCCGCGCCGGCGAGAAGGTGCTGCTGCTCAACGGCCAGCAGGTCGAGGTGGACAGCTCGGTGCTGTGCATCACCGACGACTCCGGCCCGATCGGGCTGGCCGGGATCATGGGCGGGGAGAGCACCAAGGCCGAGACCACGACCCGGAACCTGTTCCTCGAATCGGCGTTCTTCTTCCCCGGGGCCATCGCCGGGCGCGCGCGGCGCTACGGCTTCTCCAGCGACGCCTCGCACCGCTTCGAGCGCGGCGTGGACTTCGAGAGCAACGTCCCGGGCATCGAGCGCGCCACGAAGCTGATCCTGGAGATCTGCGGCGGCGAGCCCGGCCCGACGGTGGACCTGGTCAAGCGCCTGCCGAAGCGAAAGCCGGTGCGCATGCGCGTCGCGCGCGCGCAAAAAGTGATCGGCATGCCGATCCGGAAGACCGAGATGGCGGCGGTGTTCAAGCGGCTGGGACTGCCGGCGAGGCACAAATCCGGATCCTTCACGGTGCAGCCGCCGTCGTTCCGCTTCGACCTCGAGATCGAGGAAGACCTGATCGAGGAAGTCGCCAGGATCCATGGTTTCGAGAACATCCCCGCGAATCCTCCGCGCGGGCCGGCGAAGATGGCGGCGCTGCCCGAGGCGAGGCGCAGCCTGCACGCGGTGCGCGAACGCCTCGCCGCGCGCGACTACCAGGAGACGATCAACTTCGCCTTCGTCGAGCCGGCGTGGGAGGCGGATTTCGCCGGCAACGCCCACCCGGTGCGCCTGCTCAACCCGATTGCCAGCCACGCCTCGGTCATGCGCAGCACGCTGCTGGGCTCGCTGGTGGCGAACATTCGCGCCAACCATGCCCGCAGGCTCGCGCGCATCCGCGTCTTCGAGGTGGGTCGGGTCTACCTGCGCGAGCCTTCGGCCAAGGACGGGCCCCTGGAGGTGGCCGGCCTGCGCCAGCCCGTACGCGTCGCCGCGGCCGCCTTCGGGCCGGCGCTGGAGGAGCAGTGGGGAACCCCGGCGCGGGCGGTGGATTTCTTCGACCTCAAGGCCGACCTGGAGGCGCTGCTCGCGCCGCGGCTGGCGCGCTTCGAGGCCGCCGCGCATCCGGCGCTGCACCCCGGGCGCGCGGCGCGCGTGTTGCTCGAGGGCGCCCCGGTGGGCTGGCTGGGCGAGTTGCATCCCCGCTGGCAGCAGAAATACGAGTTGCCCCAGCCGCCGGTCCTGTTCGAGGTGGAGGCGGCAAGCCTCACCGAGGCGCCCCTGCCACGGCCGACCCATTGCTCCCGGTTGCCGCCGGTGATCCGGGACATCGCCCTCCTGGTGGACACCGAGGTGTCGGTCCAGGCCCTGCTGGATTCGGTCCGAGAGGTCGAACTGCCCATCGTCCAGGGGGTCCGCCTGTTCGATTTTTACCAGGGCCCGAACCTGCCACCGGGGAAGAAAAGCCTTGCGTTCCGTGTAGTTATGCAAGACACTGAACGAACCCTCACGGATGCGGAGGCCGATTCGGCGCGGCAGGCGCTGGTCGAGCTGTGGGGTCGCCGTTTCGCTGCCCAGCAACGCGCATAAAAAGTAAAATTATTAGATCTATCATGGAGTTGCAATGACTCTGACCAAGGCCGAACTGGCTGACCTGCTGTTCGAGAAGATCGGGCTGAACAAGCGCGAGGCCAAGGACATGGTGGAGGCGTTCTTTGAGGAAATCCGCGGTGCGCTCGAGCGTGGCGAGAGCGTGAAGCTGTCGGGTTTCGGCAACTTCCAGTTGCGCGACAAGCCGCAGCGCCCCGGCCGCAATCCGAAAACCGGCGAGGAGATCCCGATCAGTGCCCGCCGGGTGGTCACCTTCCACGCCAGCCAGAAACTGAAAGCCATGGTCGAGAAGTCGCGCCATGGAGCCAAGCAGCAGGAAAACTGAACTACCGCCGATCCCTGCCAAGCGCTACTTCACCATCGGTGAAGTGAGCGAGCTGTGCGGGGTGAAGCCGCACGTCCTGCGCTATTGGGAGCAGGAGTTCACGCAGTTGAAACCGGTCAAGCGCCGCGGCAACCGGCGCTACTACCAGCACCATGAGGTGCTGCTTATCCGCCGCATCCGCGAGCTGCTGTACGAGGCAGGGTTCACCATCAGCGGCGCCCGCCACCGGCTCGATCACGGCGCCGGCGGGGACGACAGGTCCGAGCTGGTCGCGCGCCCGTCGCGCGCCGCCGCCGCCAGCGGCGCGGCGCCGCTGGCCGACCTGTTCGCGCTCAAGCGCGAGCTGAAGGATCTGCTGGAGGTCCTGCGTGCCTGATGTCCTGTAAAATTGCGCTGTTCGGGGCGTAGCGCAGCCTGGTAGCGTACCTGCATGGGGTGCAGGTGGTCGGAGGTTCAAATCCTCTCGCCCCGACCAAATATCTCAAGCACCAAAAAGGGCAGGTGGCGGTTACATGCGCCGGCCTCAGTCCACCTTCGCCCCGCCGCGCACCCAGCGATCGAGCAGGGCGCGCTCCTGCGGCGTAATACCGGTGATGTTGCCCGGCGGCATCGCCCCGGAGAGCACCGTCTGCTGGTGAATCATCCTCGCCTGGAGGCGGACGCGCTCCGGCGCATCCAGCACCACGCCCTTCGGCGGCTCCGCCATGCCCTGGAAGGTGGGTTTTGCGGCGTGGCAGGAAACGCAGCGCAGCTCCATCACGCGCTGCACCTCGGCGTACTTCACCGCCGCCCCATCGTCTATGGAACGGGGCGAGAGCAGCACCGCGACCGCGAGCAGGACCGCGATGCCTGAGGCCAGCGGCCAGGCCGGGGCCCCGCCCTTGTGGCGCAGCACGAACCAGACCCGGATCAGGGCGCCGGAGACGGTGAGCGCCACCAGCACCAGCCAGTTCCAGCGGCTGCCGAAGGTCATGGCGTAGTGGCTGGAAATCATCACGAACAGGACCGGCAGGGTGAAGTAGGTGTTGTGCACGCTGCGCTGCTTGCCGGCGGCGGCGTGCCTCGGATCGGGCTCGCGGCCTTCCTGCTTCGCCCGCACCAGCTCGCGCTGCCCGGGAATGATGACGTGGGCGACGTTGCCGACCATGATGGTGCCGAGAATGGCGCCGTAGTGGATGTAGGCGCCGCGGCCGCTGAAGACCAGGGTCAGGCCCCAGGCGGCGATTGCAAGCAGCACGAACAGCACGCCGGCGAGCGCTGCATCGTTGCGCCCCAGCGGCGAGCGGCACAGGACTTCGTAGAGGGCGAGGCCGGCCACCAGGCTGGCAAGGCCGATGCCGACCGCCTGCGCCCTCGACAGCGCCAGGACGGCCGGGTCCACCAGGTAGGTCTCGGCGTTGAGGTAGTAGATCAGCACCAGCAGCGCGAAGCCGGTGATCCAGGTCCAGTAGGCTTCCCACTTGAACCAGTGCAGGCGCTCGGGCAGCGCGGGCGGCGCCAGGTGGTACTTCTGCGCGTGGTAGAAGCCGCCGCCGTGCACCGCCCAGAGCTCGCCGGCGACGCCGCGCTCTCGATCCTGCGCACCCCTGGGGTCCTCCAGCGAGTTGTCCAGCCAGATGAAGTAGAGCGAGGCTCCGATCCAGGCGATGCCCACCACCAGGTGCGCCCAGCGCAGCAGCAGGCTCAGCCAGTCGAGGAGATAGGCCTGCATCAGCGCGCCATGCGATTCAGCTGCCCCGGTAGGTCGAATAGCTCCAGGGCGTGCACAGCAGCGGGAGGTGGAAGTTCGCCGACGCGTCAGCGATGCCAAAGCGCAGCGGCACCCGGTCAAGGAACGGCGGCTCGGGCAGGCGCCGGCCCTGTGCGCGGAAGAAGTCCGCCACGTGGAACTGCAGCCGGTACTGTCCCGGGACGAATGCTGCGCCCTCCAGGAGCGGTGCGTCGGTGCGTCCGTCGCCGTTGGTGGTCGCCGACTTCAGCGCGCGCCAGCGTTCGCCCTCGAGAATCGAAACCTCGATGCGCATGCCCGCGGCCGGCTTGCCCGACGAGGTATCGAGGACATGGGTGGTGAGCTTGCCCATTCAGAGCTCCGCGACCGGCCGGATCATCTGCTCCAGGCGGTGGCGTGCGATGTGGCCGATCTGCTCCAGCGCGAGCGCGATCTCCGCCTCGGTGTCGTTGCCGGCGCGGCGCTCCATCTCGGCCAGCACGCTGTCGCGCGACGCATGCAGCTTGAGCGCCACGATGCAGGGCATGCGGTGGCGCTCCCGGTAGCGGCGGTTGAGCGCGCCGATGCGCCCGAACTCGGCGCGGCCGAGCCTGTCCAGGCCGAGGCGCGCCTGTTCGCCCGTGGAGTGCGGACTCATCCGGCCTGCAACCGCCTCCTGGCCGGCCAGGTCCGGGTGCGCGCGGATGAGCGCGAGCTGCGCCTGGCGCGGCGCCGCGGTCACCACGGCCTGCATCGCCGCGACCAGCGCGGCGCGGTTCTCGAACGGTCGTTTCGCGAGGGCGCATTCCGCCACCCAGGGGGAATGCTCGTAGACCTCGCCGAAGGCCTCGACAAAGGCGAGGCGGTCCATGCGGTTGATCGCGCCCAGGGAAAGGTTCGCTGCGGAGCCCATCTGCGCCGCTTAGTATACTGGCGGGCACCATGCCCACCAGCTATCCGCGCGACCTCGTCGGCTACGGCGTCCAGCCGCCGGAGGTGAAATGGCCCGGCGGCGCGCGCATCGCGTTGCAGTGCGTGCTCAATTACGAAGAGGGCGCCGAGAACTCGGTCCTGCACGGCGACCCGGCGAGCGAGGCCTTCCTGTCTGAAATCGTGGCCGCGCAGCCGATCGCCGGCATGCGCCACATCTCGATGGAATCGATCTACGAATACGGCTCCCGTGCCGGCGTCTGGCGCCTGCTGCGGCTGTTCCGTAGCTATGAGCTTCCGCTCACGGTGTTCGGCGTGGCAATGGCGCTGGAGCGCAACCCCGCGGTGGTAGAGGCGTTCCTGGAGGCCAAGCACGAGATTGCGAGCCACGGCTGGCGCTGGATCAACTACCAGCACGTGCCGCCCGAGGTGGAGCGCGAGCACATGCAGCGCGCAATCGAAATCCAGCAACGGCTGACCGGCGCGCGGCCGCTGGGCTGGTACACCGGCCGCACCAGCCCGAACACCCGCCGCCTGGTGGTGGAGGAAGGCGGCTTCCTCTACGATGCGGACGATTATTCCGACGACCTGCCGTTCTACGACGCCAGGCACGGCCGGCCGCAGCTGGTGGTGCCCTACACGCTGGACGCCAACGACATGCGGTTCGCCTCGCCGCAGGGCTTCAATTCCGGCGAGCAGTTCTACCGGTACCTGAGGGATGCCTTCGACACGCTCTACGAGGAGGGCCGCAGCGCGCCCAAGATGATGTCGGTGGGCCTGCACTGCCGGCTGGTGGGGCGTCCGGGCCGGATCGCCGCGCTGGAGCGGTTCCTCAAATACGCCACCGGCAAGCCGAGGGTATGGTGCGCGCGGCGCATCGATATCGCGCGGCACTGGCTCAAGCACCACCCCTGCGCCGCGGCCTAGCGCCGCCGTTCGCCCCGCAGCACCTGCCGCAGGGCGGCGAAGGTTCGCCGCACCGCCGCAGGGCGCGCGTTGGCGCCCATGGCGCCGATGCGCCAGATTCTCCCCTGCAGCGGGCCGAAGGAAGTGCCGATCTCGATGTTGTGGCGCTCGAGCATCCGGCGGCGCACCCGCTCTCCATCGACGCCCTTCGGAATCCACACCCCGGTGACGTTGGGCATCTTGTGCGCAAGGTCGCCGTAGGGCTCCAGGTCGAGGCCGCGCAGGCCCGCGAGCACCAGGCGCGAGGCCGCGGCGTGGCGCGCGAAGGCGTGGTCCAGACCCTCGGCCAGCAGCAGGCGCCCGCACTCGCGCGCGGCGTACAGCATGCTGGTCGCCTCGGTGTGGTGATTGAGCGCCCGCGCCGACCAGTAGTCCATGATCATGGCCAGGTCGAAGTAGTTGGAGCGGATACGCGGGCCGCGACCGGGCCGGTAGCCCTTCTTCTGCAGTCCCTGTTCGATGTGGCGGCGCCGGTAGATCGCGGCGGCGGCGCGGTCGCTGATCGTCATCGGCGCGATGCCCGAGGGCCCGCCGAGGCACTTCTGCAGCCCGGCGCTCACCACATCCAGGCCCCAGCGGTCCACCGGCAGCGGCATGCCCCCCAGCGTCGCGGTCGCGTCCACGTAGCTGAAGGCGCCATGGCGCGCGCAGATGCGGCCGATTTCCGCCAGCGGCTGCGCCATGGTCGTGGAGGTGTCGCCCTGGCACGTGGCGAACAGCTTCGGGCGGTGCTTCTTCAGCGCGCGCTCGATGGCCTCCGGCGCGAAAACGGTTCCCCAGGGCGTCTCGATGGTCCTCACCACGGCGCCGCAGCGGCTGGCGATCTCCGCCAGCAGGTGGCCGAAGCGCCCGAACACCGCCACCAGCACCTTGTCGCCGGGCTCGATCAGGGACACCAGCGCCGCCTCGATGCCGGCGCGCGC
>VGIA01000004.1 GCA_016868105.1 Betaproteobacteria bacterium
CGGCGAGCGGCCCGGCCTACGTGTTCTGGTTCGTCGAGCAGCTCGAGGCGAGCGCGCTGGCGCTGGGCCTGGCGCCGAAGACGGCGCGGCTGCTCGCGCTGGAGACGGTGCTGGGCGCGGCGAAGCTCGCCGCCGGCAGCGCGGAGGCGCCTGCCGTCCTGCGCCAGCGCGTCACCTCCAAGGGCGGGACCACGGCGGCGGCGCTCAAAGTGTTCGCCGATGCTGGCATGGCGGAGAGCTTCCGGCGCGCGGTCCAGGCCGCCAGCCGGCGCGGCGCCGAGTTGGGCGCGATGTTCGGCAAGGACAGCGGGCAGGACTGATGCTCTCCCAGATGGCCTCCCTGCTGGTGGAGGTGGTGGCGGGATTCTTCGCCTACACGCTGCTTGCGCGCTTCCACTTCCAGTGGCTGCGGGTGCCGTTGCGCAATCCCATCGGCGAGTTCATCCTGGCGGTGACCAACTGGATGGTGGTGCCGGCGCGGCGCGTGATCCCGTCTCTGGCCGGGTTCGACCTGGCCTCGCTGCTGCTCGCGTTCGCGATCCGGGGCGCCGCGATCTGGGCGCTGGCGGCGATCGCCGGGGTGCAGCCCGAGCCGGGCCGCCTCTCGGGGCTGGCGGCGGTGACGCTCCTGCGCTACAGCCTGCACATCCTCGTGCTCGCAATCATCGTGCAGGCGGTGCTGTCCTGGGTGAATCCCTACAACGAGATGGCGGGCATCTTCAACGCGCTTACGCGCCCGTTCCTGGCGCCGATCCGGCGCTTCGTGCCGGTGATGGGGGGCCTTGACCTCTCGCCGCTGGTGCTGCTGGTGATCCTGCAGCTGCTGTTCATCCCGCTTGAGCACCTGCAGGCGGCGGCGCGGGGGATTGCATTCTGAGCGCGCAGCTGGCGCGTGCCGGCTGCGCGAGCCTGGGCTAAGCGGCCATCTTCTTCGCGGCCTCACTGCCGTCTAAAAATTGCTCGTCCTCCGTCGAGCCGTGCAGCGCCTGCGTCGAGGCCTTGCCGGCGGTGACCACCTGGGTGACCTGGTCGAAGTAGCCGGTGCCCACCTCGCGCTGGTGCTTGACCGCGGTGAAGCCCTTCTCGGCGGCGGCGAACTCCTTCTGCTGCAGATCGACGAACGCGGTCATGTTGTTGCGCGCGTAGCCGTAGGCGAGGTCGAACATCGAGTAGTTGAGCGAGTGGAAGCCCGCCAGGGTGATGAACTGGAACTTGTAGCCCATGGTGCCCAGCTCGCGCTGGAACTTCGCGATGGTGGCGTCGTCGAGGTTCCGCTTCCAGTTGAACGAGGGCGAGCAGTTGTAGGCTAGCATCTTGCCGGGATATTTCTTGCGGATGCCCTCGGCGAAGGCCTTGGCGAACGCGAGGTCCGGCGTGCCGGTCTCGCACCACACCATGTCGGCGTATTCGGCGTAGGCCAGGCCGCGCGACAGCGCCTGGTCGAAGCCCTTCCTCGTCTTGTAGAAGCCCTCCGAGGTGCGCTCGCCAGTGATGAACGGCTTGTCGTTATCGTCGATGTCGCTGGTCACGATGTCGGCGGCTTCGGCATCCGTCCTCGCCAGCAGCACCGTCGGCACGCCCATGACGTCGGCTGCGAGGCGCGCCGCGACCAGCTTTTGCACCGCTTCCTGCGTCGGAACGAGCACCTTGCCGCCCATGTGGCCGCATTTCTTCACCGAAGCCAGCTGGTCCTCGAAGTGCACGCCGGCGGCGCCGGCCTCGATCATGGCCTTCATCAGCTCGAAGGCGTTCAGCACGCCGCCGAAGCCGGACTCGGCGTCGGCGACGATGGGCGCGAACCAGTCGATGGAGCCCGCCTTTTGATCCCCATCCGACTCCATGGTCTGGATCTGGTCCTGGCGGATGAGCGCGTTGTTGATGCGCTTGACGACGGTGGGCACCGAAGTGGTCGCGTACAGCGACTGGTCCGGGTACATGGACAGCGAATCGTTGGCGTCCGCCGCCACCTGCCAGCCCGACAGGTAGATCGCCGGCACCCCCGCCTTGACCTGCTGCATCGCCTGGTTGCCGGTGAGCGCGCCCAGGGAGTTCACGAACGGCATCTCGTTGCACTTCTTCCAAAGCTTCTCGGCGCCCAGCTTCGCCAGCGTGTGCTCGATCTTCACGCTGCCGCGCAGGCGCACGACGTCCGCGGCGGTGTAGCCGCGCTTCACCCCGTTCCAGCGCGGGTTCTCGTGCCAGTCCTTTTGCAGCCGGGCGACTTCGTTCTGGCGATTCATCCGTTCTCCGTGGGGGGGTGGAAATGGGGACCAAGGTCGAGACTACCACGGAGGAATGACGCGGAGCAACATCACTATTTCATATATATAAAAATATATAAAACAATGAATTATATGAAGTTATGTATCCTGTATTTCATATTGTGGAGGATGCTTTCAAAATCGTGCTGCTCTGCGGCATGATCCGACCGGACCTTCACAGGTCCAGTTTCACAACCTCAGGTCTGCACCAGTTTCCGGTGCCGATGCACGCTGAGCAGGATGCCGATGCCCATGAACAGCGTCACCAGCGCCGTGCCGCCGTAGGAGATGAACGGCAGCGGCACGCCCACCACCGGCAGGATGCCCGAGACCATGCCCATGTTGACGAAGGCATAGGTGAAGAACATCAGCGTGATCGCCGCGGCGAGCAGGCGCGCGAAGAAGGTGGGCGCGTTGGCCGCGATCAGCAGCCCGCGCGCGATCAGCGCGAGGTAGACGCCCAGCAGCACCAGGTTGCCGATGAGGCCGAACTCTTCCGAATACACCGCGAAGATGAAATCGGTGTGGCGCTCGGGGACGAACTCGAGGTGGGTCTGGGTGCCGGCGAGCCAGCCCTTGCCGGTGATGCCGCCCGAGCCCACCGCGATGGTGGACTGAATGGTGTGGTAGCCCGCGCCCAGCGGGTCCTGGGCCGGGTCAAGCAGGGTCAGGACGCGCTGGCGCTGGTAGTCGTGCAGCATGCCCCACAGCGGCGCCAAGCTGGCCAGGCCTAGGATCCCAAGGCCGACCAGGATCTTCCAGCCGATGCCGGCGAAGAAAATGACGTAGAAGCCGACCGCTCCAACCAGCACCGCGGTGCCCAGGTCGGGCTGGCGCGCGATCAGGAGGACCGGCAACGCGAGCAGCACCGCGGCGATCGCGAAATCGCGCAGCCGCAGCATGGATTCGTTGCGCTGGAAGTACCAGGCGAGCATCAGGGGCAGCGCGAGCTTCATCGCCTCGGAGGGCTGGATGCGCGTCACACCGACGTGCAGCCAGCGCCGCGCGCCGTTGACGATGTCGCCGAACAGGGCCACCGCCACCAGCAGCGCGAGGCAGAGGACGTAGGCCGGCACCGCCAGGCGCATCAGCGTCTGGGGCGGGATCTGCGCCATCACCCACATCGCGCCCAGCGCCACCGCCAGGTTCACCAGCTGCGCGTTGATGCGCCCTGTGGTCTCGTTGCTGGCCGAGTACAGCGCGGCCAGCCCGATCACGACCAGAAGCGCAGTGATCGCAAGCAGCGGCCCGTCCAGGCCTTGGCCCAGGCGCGCCAACGCGCGCTGGAAAATGCGGCGCGGGGAGAGCAGCGTCGCGTCCATCAGTCGCCTTCCTTGTCGTCTTCGTCCGCCGGCAGCGGCCCGGGCAGCACCCCGGGCACCTTGCCCAGCAGGTAGTAGTCGAGCACCGTGCGCGCGATCGGCGCCGCGGCGCGGGCGCCGAAGCCGCCGTTCTCCACGATCACCATCAGCGCGATGCGCGGGGCCTGCAGCGGCGCGAAGACGATGAACAGCGAGTGGTCGCGGTGGCGCTCGTTGATCTTATTCTCGTCGTACTTCTCGCCCTGCTTGATGCCGATCACCTGAGCGGTGCCGGTCTTGCCGCCGCTGGTGTACTGCGCGCTGCCGAACGAGCGCGCGCCGGTGCCCTCCTTGTTGACATCCGCCATGGCGCGCTTCACGAACTCGACGTTCTCGGGCTTGAGCGCGAGGCGCTGCTGCAGCACCGGTTCGATATGGCGGCGCTCGCCGGTGCGCAGGTTGTCGATGTGCGAGACCAGGCGCGGCCGGTACATGTCGCCGTTGGCCGCGAGCGTCGCCATCGCCAGCGCGAGCTGCATCGGGGTGTAGGCGTTGTAGCCCTGGCCGATGCCGATCGAGATGGTCTCGCCGGCGTACCACTTCTTCTGCTCGGGGCTGGCGAAGCGCCGCTGCTTCCACTCCGGCGAGGGCAGCACGCCGACCGCCTCGCCCTCCAGGTCGATGCCGCTCTTCGAGCCGAAGCCGAACCTGCCGATGAAGCCGGCTATGGCGTCGATGCCCATGTCGTTGGCGAGCTGGTAGTAGAAGGTATCCGAGGACACCACGATCGACTTGTGCAGGTCGACGTAGCCGTGGCCGCCAGCCTTGGAATCGCGGAAGCGCCGGCCGCCGAACTCGAAGTAGCCCGGGTCGTTGATCGCGCTCTTGAAGTGGCGCTTGCCGGTCTCCAGCGCCGCCATCGCCATGAACGGCTTGAAGGTGGAGCCCGGCGGGTAGAGGCCGGCGATGGCGCGGTTGTTGAGCGGCCGGTCGGGCGAGCTGTTCAGCTCGGCCCAGCTCTGCGGGTCGATGCCGTCGACGAACAGGTTGGGGTCGAAACCGGGCTTGGAGACGAAGGCGAGCACCCCGCCGCTGGAGGGCTCGATCGCCACCAGCGCGCCGCGGCGCGCGCCGAAGGCGGTCTCGGCGATCTGCTGCAGCTTGATGTCCACGGTCAGGGTGACGTTGTTGCCGGCTTGCGCCGGGGTGCGGGCGAGGGTGCGGATGCCGCGGCCGGCGGCGTCGATCTCGACCTGCTCGAAGCCGGTCGAGCCGTGCAGCTCCTGCTGGTAGCTTGCCTCCAGCCCTGACTTGCCGATGAAATCGGTGCCGCGGTAGTTCGCCTCCACCCCCAGCTTGGCGAGCTTTTCCTGGTCCCGGGTGTTGATGCGGCCGATGTAGCCGATGAGGTGCGAGGCGAGCTCGCCGTGCGGGTACTGGCGGAACAGGCGCGCCTTGATCTCCACCCCCGGGAAGCGGAAGCGGTTGGCGGCGAAGCGCGCCACCTCCTCGTCGGACAGGCGCGTCCGGATCGGCAGGCTTTCCGCGTTGCGCGTTTCCGCCAGCAGCTTGCGGAAGCGGGCGCGGTCCTTGGCCTGGATCCCGACCAACTCCGACAGCTCACCGATGGTGCGCTCCGGGTCTTTCACCTTGGCCGGGAAGATCTCCAGCGTGTAGGCGGAGAAGTTGCGTGCCAGCACCACGCCGTTGCGGTCGAGGATCAGGCCGCGATTGGGCGCGATCGGCACGATCGCGATACGGTTGTCCTCCGCCTTCGAGGCGTAGGTGGCGTGCTGCACCACCTGCAGGTAGAAAAAGCGCGCCGCGAGCAGGGCGAAGGCGAGCAGCACCACGAAGCTGGCGAAGCCCACGCGCAGCTGGAAGTTGTGCAGCTCGCGCTCGTGGTCGCGGATCTCGATGCCCCTCACAGCGGCCTCGCGGTCGTTCTCACAGCGGCCTCGCGGTCGTTCTCACAGCGGCCTCGCCCGGTCGGGCTCGGGCGGACGCCGCTGCGGCAGCAGCAGCAGGGCGCTCACCAGGGGCCACAGTGCCGCGCCCGCCAGCGGGCCGAGGGCGATGGACCAGCCGGGGAAATCGGCGCCGGTGGCCAGCCGCACGGCGAGTCCCACCGCCTGCGCCAACATCAGCAGCGCGGCCACGTGCAGCGTCTGCCCCCAGAACGAGAACCAGAGGATGCGGCGCGACAGCGTGACGGCGGCGAAGGCGAGCAGCGAATAGGCGAGCGCGTGCTGGCCGAGCAGCACGCCGTTGCCGACGTCGGTGGCGAGGCCGAGGAACCAGGCCGCGCCCAGGCCCACCAGCCGCGGCTGGCGCACGCACCAGAAGGCGAGCACCAGCGCCACGAAGTCGGGCACCACCGCGATGTTCTTCCAGGGCAGGAAGTTGAGCAGCAGCGCCGCGGCGAGCGAGCCGAGGATGGTGCCGGCGCGCACCGGCAGCAGGATGCGCTGGTCGGCCGGCATGTCACCGAGCTGCATCGGGGTCCCGCGCGCTGTCCCTGCGGCGCGGCTTGCGTTGCTTGCCGGGGCCTTTCTCGCCGTCTGCGGCGGCACCGTCCGGATAGGCGGCGCCGCGCGCTTCCTGGGTCAGCACCAGCACGAAGCGCCCGGCGTCCACGCCCGCGGCCGGCTGGCAGGTGATGCGGGCGAAGGCATAGGCGGTGTCGCGCTCCACGCGCGCCACCGTGGCCACCGGCATCCCGGGCGGGTAGGTGCCGTCGATGCCCGAGGTCACCAGCCTGTCGCCGTTCTGGATCTCGGCGTTGGCGGCCATGAAGCGCAGTTCCAGCAGGCCGTTCGCGCCGCCGCCGAAGGCCACCGCGCGCAGGCCGTTGCGCAGCACCTGAACCGGGATCGCCTGGTCCTTGTCGGTGACCAGCGTCACCTCGGCGACCATCGCGTGCAGCCGCGTCACCTGCCCGAGCACGCCGGTCGCGTCCACCACCGGCGAGCCCAGCGCGAGGCCGTGCTGCGAGCCGCGGTCGATCACGACCTTGCGGGAATAGGGATCGCGGCCGTTGTAGAGGATCTCGGCCGGCGTCGCCTGCACCGGCAGGCGCTCGGCCGCGCCGATCAGGCGCCGCAGCTGCGCGCTCTCGGCGCGGGCGGCCTCCTCGCGCTGCGCCGACTGCGAGGCCTCGAGCAGGCGCGCGCGCAACTCGGCGTTCTCCTGCCTGAGCTGGGACTGGCTGCCGAAGTAGCCGGCAACGCGCTCGGCGAGCAACACCGGCGCGGCGGCGGTTACCTGCAGCGGGTAGACGGCGAGGGCGAGGACGCCGCGAAGCCCCTCGGCGTAGCGAAAGCGCGCGTCCAGCACCAGCAGGGCGAAGGACAGCGAAGCGAAGAAGGCAAGGCGGACGAGGGGAGCCGGGCCGCTCTTGAAGAACGGTGGCGGCGTGTGCTCCATTTCACGCCTTCATCGCGCCATCCGGGAAGTCATTCGCGGGTGAAGATCGGCTCGAAGTGATCGATGTTATCGAGCGTCTTGCCCGAGCCCCGCACCACGCAGGTGAGCGGATCTTCGGCCACGATCACCGGCAGCCCGGTTTCCTCCATCAGCAGCCGGTCGAGGTCGCGCAGCAACGCGCCGCCGCCGGTGAGCACCATGCCCTTTTCGGCGATGTCTGCGCCGAGCTCGGGCGGGGTCTGCTCGAGCGCGCTCTTCACCGCCGAGACGATCTGGTTCAGCGGCTCGGTGAGTGCCTCGAGGATCTCGTTGGAGGAAATGGTGAAGCTGCGCGGGATGCCCTCGGCGAGGTTGCGGCCCTTCACCTCCATCTCGCGCACTTCGCTACCCGGGAACGCCGAGCCGATGGTCTTCTTCACCATCTCGGCGGTGGTCTCGCCCACCAGCATGCCGTAGTTGCGGCGGATGTAGTTGATGATCGCCTCGTCGAACTTGTCGCCGCCGACGCGCACCGAGCCCTTGTGCACCGTGCCGCCCAGGGAGATCACGCCCACCTCGGTGGTGCCGCCGCCGACGTCCACCACCATCGAGCCGGTGGCCTCCGCCACCGGCAGGTCGGCGCCGATGGCCGCGGCCATCGGTTCCTCGATCAGGAACACCTGCCCGGCGCCGGCGCCGATCGCGGATTCGCGGATCGCGCGGCGCTCGACCTGGGTCGAACCGCAGGGAACGCAGATGATGATGCGCGGGCTGGGCGAGAACAGCTTGTTGTCGTGCACCTTCTTGATGAAGTACTTCAGCATCTGCTCGGTGACGGTGAAGTTGGCGATGACGCCGTCCTTCATCGGCCGAATGGCGACGATGTTGCCCGGCGTCTTGCCGAGCATCATCTTCGCCTCCTTGCCCACGGCCTGGATGGACTTCTTCGCGTTCGGCCCGCTGTCCTCGCGGATCGCCACCACCGAGGGCTCATCGAGCACGATGCCCTTGCCGCGCACGTAGATCAGGGTGTTGGCCGTGCCGAGGTCGATCGCCAGATCGTTGGAGAAGTAGCTGCGCAGAAATCCGAACATGTTGGTTGCTTGACCCTTTGCCGTGATACCTTAACTTTCGCGCCCAAGGCTGCGTCTTGGCTCCCGAATCGGCATCCCGATCGGCCTCGTTCCCCGGCGGCTATGATACCCTAACGAGGCCCGATGGGGGCCGGTTCCCAGAGGGAAATCAGGCGCAACAATCTTCCACCGTTCCCGACCCGCATCGCCGCCCATGTCCCTCACGCTCGATCAAGTCCGGCGCATCGCGCACCTCGCCCGCATCGAGGTCAGCGCGGAGGAGATCCAGGGCGTGATGGCGCGCCTGAACAGGGTGCTGGCGCTGATCGACCAGCTGCAGGCGGTGGACACCACCGGCATCGAGCCGATGGCGCATCCGCTCGATGCCGAGGCCGCAGTCGTGCAGCGGCGACGGCCCGACCAGGTCACCGAGCGCGATCAGCGCGAGGAGTTCCAGCGGCGCGCCCCGGCCGCCGAGGCCGGCCTCTATCTGGTGCCGAAAGTGATCGAGTAAGTGCTCAACGCGTCGCTCACCGAGCTGTCCGCCGCGCTGGCCGGGGGCAAGCTGTCCTCGGTCGAGTTGACTGGCGCTTTCATCAATAGAATCAAGTCATTGAATCAGAAGCTGAACGCCTTCATCACGGTCGACGAGGCCCGCAGCCTGGCCGAGGCCAGGGCCTCCGACGCGCGCCGTGCGCAAGGGGCGGGGCGAGCGCTGGAGGGCATCCCGATCGCCCACAAGGACATCTTCTGCACGCGGGGGATGCGCACCACCTGCGGCTCCCGGATGCTGGCGGAGTTCGACAGCCCCTACGATGCCCACGTGATCGAGCGCTTCGCCGGCGCCGGGGCGGTGATGCTGGGCAAGACCAACATGGACGAGTTCGCCATGGGCTCGTCCAACGAGACCTCGTGGTTCGGTCCGGTGCGCAATCCCTGGGATGCCGGCCGCGTGCCGGGGGGCTCCTCGGGCGGCTCGGCCGCGGCGGTGGCGGCGCGGCTGGCGCCGGGGGCCACCGGGAGCGATACCGGGGGCTCGATCCGGCAGCCGGCCGCCCTGACCGGCATCTGCGGCCTCAAGCCCACCTACGGCGTGGTGTCGCGCTACGGCATGATCGCCTTCGCCTCGTCGCTGGACCAGGGCGGGCCGCTGGCCAAGAGCGCGGCCGACCTGGCGCTGCTCATGAACGCCATGGCCGGGTTCGACGCGCGCGATTCCACCAGCCTGGAGCGACCGGCGGAGGACTACGGGCGCGAGCTGGGCCTGCAGATCAAGGGCCTGCGCATCGGGCTGCCCAGGGAGTACTTCGGCGAGGGCCTGGAGCCCGAGGTGCGCGCGCGCGTCGGCGAGGCGGTGCGCTGGTTCGAGTCGCAGGGCGCCAAGACCGTCGAGATCACGCTGCCCAACACCGGGCTCGCGGTGCCGGTGTACTACGTCATCGCTCCGGCCGAGGCCTCCTCCAACCTGTCGCGCTTCGATGGCCTGCGCTACGGCCACCGCGCCAAGGAATTCAGCGATCTCGCCGACCTGTACCGGCGCACGCGCGCCGAGGGCTTCGGCGCCGAGGTCAAGCGCCGCATCCTCATCGGCACCTACGTGCTCTCGCACGGCTACTACGACGCCTATTACCTGCAGGCGCAGAAAATCCGGCGCCTGGTGGCGCGCGATTTCAAGCAAGCCTTCGGCCAGTGCGACCTGGTGATGGGGCCCACCTCGCCCGGCACCGCGTTCGCGCTCGGCGCCAAGGCCGCCGATCCGGTGCAGATGTACCTGAACGACATCTTCACCATCCCCGCGCCGCTGGCGGGCCTGCCCGGCTTGTCCATACCCTGCGGCTTCGACGCCGCCGGGCTGCCGGTCGGGCTGCAGATCATGGGCAACCACTTTGCCGAGGCGCGGATGCTGGGCGCCGCGCACCGCTACCAGCAGGCCACCGACTGGCACCTGCGCGTGCCCGCGGGGACGCCGCTGTGAGGCATCTTGCGCTCTGCGCCTGGCTGGCGCCGGCTGGAGCAGCGGCCGGACAATGGGGCCTGCGCGGCAGCCGGCGCTTTTGCTCGGGCAAGTGCGCGGTGAGGCTGCGCGACCTGGGCGATCTCGTGCGCGCCGTCGCCGGAGGCTGGGCCGGTTTCTGCGGCTCGCGGGGCTCCCCGGAGCCGCTGCCGGTGGGCCGGCGCGGCAACTGCCACCTGCCGCGCCCCCGGAGGTGACGCCGATGGCCTGGGAAACCGTCGTCGGCATCGAGACCCACGCGCAGCTGCGCACGCATAGCAAGATCTTCTCCGGTGCCTCGACCGCGTTCGGCGCGCCGCCCAACACCCAGGCCTCGGCGGTGGACATCGCACTGCCGGGGGTGCTGCCGGTGCTCAACGGCCGGGCGGTGGAACTGGCCATCCGCTTCGGCCTCGCCATCGGCGCGACGATCGCGCCGAAGTCGGTGTTCGCGCGCAAGAACTACTTCTACCCGGACCTGCCCAAGGGCTACCAGATCAGCCAGTACGAACTGCCGGTGGTGCTGGGGGGCTCGCTCACCATCGCGCTGCCCGAAGGGGTAAAGACGGTGCGGATCACCCGCGCTCACCTCGAGGAGGACGCCGGCAAGTCCCTGCATGAGGATTTTCACGGCATGTCCGGCATCGACCTCAACCGCGCCGGCACGCCGCTGCTGGAGATCGTCACCGAGCCCGACCTGCGCGGCGCGAAGGAGGCGCTGGCCTACGCGCGCGCGCTGCATGCGCTGGTGCGCTGGATCGAGATCTGCGACGGCAACATGCAGGAGGGATCGTTCCGCTGCGACGCCAACGTCTCGGTGCGCAAGGCGGGCGACGACCGGCTCGGCACGCGCTGCGAGATAAAGAACCTGAACTCGTTCCGCTTCATGGAGAAGGCGATCGAGTACGAGGCGCGGCGGCAGATCGGGATCCTGGAGGCCGGCGGCAGCATCACCCAGGAGACGCGGCTGTACGACGCCGAGCGCGACGAAACGCGCTCCATGCGGTCCAAGGAGGACGCGCAGGACTACCGCTACTTCCCGGACCCGGATCTGCTGCCGCTGGCCATTTCCGAGGAGGAGACCGCGCGCATCCGTGCCGGCATGCCGGAACTGCCGGCGCACAAGCGCGAGCGCTACGCGGCGCAGTACGCGCTGCCCTCCTACGACGTCATGCAGCTCACCGAGTCGCGCGAGAAGGCCGATTACTTCGAGCGCGCGGCGGCCGCGGGGGCGCCGGCGAAGCTGGCGGCCAACTGGCTCAACGGCGAGATCGCCTCGCGCCTGAACGACGCAGGCCTGGAGTTCGGCGCCGTGCCGTTGCCGCCGGAGGAGCTGGCGCGGTTGCTGGCGCGGATCCAGGACGGCACGGTATCGCAGAAGGCCGCCAAGGACGTGCTCGCGCAGATGTGGGCCGGCAAGGGCGGCGCCGACGCCATCATCGAGGCGAAGGGCCTGAGGCAGATCAGCGACCCGGGCGCAATCGAGGCGCTGGTGGACGGGGTGCTGGCGGCGAACGCGAAGCAGGTGGAGGACTACCGCGCCGGCAAGGAAAAGGCCTTCAACTCCCTGGTCGGACAGGTGATGAACCAGTGCAGGGGCAGGGCCAACCCGGTGCAGGTGAACGAGATCCTGCGCCGCAAGCTGGCGCGCTGACTGCTTCTTCGCGCCCCCGGCGAGCTCTAAGAAGCGGCGCTTGTGGTCCTCGTACTCGGCTGGCCGACGCCTTGCGGCGGCACCGCCTGGCCGTAATACTTCTTGCCCTCCTTGCCGGCGCAGCGATAGCACTGGCGGAGGCGGCCGGCGGCGGGGCGGCGCGGGGGGTTGACCGGCGCCGTGCTGCTAGAATCCCCCGCCATGCGTTCCGCCGACCGTGCCTTCATCGCCCAGACCACGGCCAAGATGCTGCTCGAGGTGAAGGCGGTACTGTTCTCCGAGGGCAAGCCCTTCATCTTCACCTCCGGCTGGGCGAGCCCGGTCTACATCGACTGCCGCAAGCTCATCTTCTACCCGCGCATCCGCACCCAGCTGATCGATTTCGCCGCGGCGACGGTCGCGCGCGATGCCGGCTTCGAGCAGTTCGACGTCGTCGCCGGCGGCGAGACCGCCGGCATCCCCTACGCCGCCTGGATGGCCGAGCGGCTCGGCCTGCCGATGCAGTACATCCGCAAGAAGCCCAAGGGCTTCGGCCGCAACGCCCAGATCGAGGGCGACATCCGCGAGGGGGCGCGCACCCTGCTGGTGGAGGACCTCACCACCGACGGGCGCTCCAAGATCAACTTCTGCCAGGCGCTGCGCGCCGCCGGCGCGGTGGTGGAGCACGTCTACGTCAACTTCTACTACGACATCTTCCCGGAATCCAAGCAGGTCATGGCCGACCTGAAGGTGCGGCTGCACCATCTGGCCAGCTGGTGGGACGTGCTGGCGGTGGTCAAGCAGGGCAACTACCTCGGCAAGGGGCAGGTCGACGAGGTGGAGAAATTCCTGCATGCGCCGGCCCAGTGGTCGGCGGCGCATGGCGGCGCCTCCAGCTTCCCCAGCGGCTGACCGCGCCCTTCCCGTCGCGGCAGGCAGCGGCATGCGGGTGGTCACCTTCAACCTCAACGGCATCCGCTCGGCCGCCAGCAAAGGCCTCTATCCCTGGCTCGCGGCGCACAGAGCCGACATCGTCTGCCTGCAGGAAGTGAAGGCGCATGAAGCGGACCTGGACCCGGCGCTCCTCAACCCCAAGGGCTACTTCGGCCACTTCCACTGCGCCCAGAAGAAGGGCTACTCCGGCGTCGGTCTGTACACGCGCATGAAGCCCGATGCCGTGGTGCGCGGCTTCGGCCTCAGGGAGTTCGACGCCGAGGGGCGCTACCTGGAAGCGCACTTCGGCCGGCTGTCGGTGATCTCGGTCTACCTGCCCTCGGGTTCCGCCGGGCCGCACCGGCAGGCCTCGAAGTTCCGGTTTCTGGACGCCTTCCTGCCGCACATGGCGAAGTTGAAGCGCTCGCGCCGCGAGATTCTGCTGTGCGGCGACTGGAACATCGCGCACAAGGAGATCGACCTGCGCAACTGGCGCTCGAACCGGAAGAACTCCGGTTTCCTGCCCGAGGAGCGCGCCTGGCTGACCAAGGTGTTCGACGAGGTGGGCTTCGTGGACGTGTTCCGGCGCCTGAACGCGAAGCCCGAGCAGTACACCTGGTGGTCCAACCGCGGCCAGTCCTGGGCGAAGAACGTGGGCTGGCGCCTGGACTACCACATCGCCACCGCCGGCCTGGCGAAAACCGCGCAGCGCGAGGCGATTTACCTGGGCAAGCGCTTCAGCGACCACGCGCCGCTGACCATCGACTACGCCGTCGGCGGGCTGCTGAAGCTGGGCTGAGTCGGGCGGCGGCGGCGATGCCGGCCATGGCGGCGGGGCCGCCGCGGGTAATATTTGCCCGGATGGCCCTCGCCGACTATGCCGCCGCATTCCATGCCTGCCGGCCCTAGCGCCGCCGGGGCCAGGCCGGGCTGGCGCGCGGCGCTGCGCGCCTACGCCGAGCCCCGCGTGACGGCGATGCTGTTCCTCGGCTTCTCGGCCGGGTTGCCCTTCCTGCTGGTGTTCGCCACCTTGTCGGCCTGGCTTGCGCAGGCGGGCATCGAACGCGGCACCATCGGGCTGCTGTCCTGGGTCGGGATCACCTATTCCACCAAGGTGCTGTGGGCGCCGGTCGTGGACCGGCTGGCGCTGCCCCTGCTCACGCGCCGGCTCGGCCGCCGCCGCGGCTGGATGCTGCTGGCGCAGTTCGTGCTCGCCGCCGGGCTGCTCGGCCTGTCCGCGCAGGATCCGGCGCGCAACCTGCAGGCGGTGGTGCTGCTCGCGCTGCTGGTCGCGTTCGCCTCGGCGACGCAGGACATCTGCATCGATGCCTGGCGCATCGAAGCCGCACCCGCGGCGCAGCAGGGCGCCATGGCGGCCGCCTACCAGCTGGGCTACCGCGCCGGGCTGATCGCCGCCGGCACCGGCGCGCTGCTGCTGGCAGGCAGCTTCGGCTGGTCGAGCGCCTACCTGGTCATGGCCGCGCTCGCCGGCGTCGGCATCCTGACCACGCTGCTCATCCCGGAGCCCGAGCATGGCGGCGCGAACGCGGCGCCAGCGGTCGAGGCGCGGGTGGTGGACTTCATCGCGCGGCGCGCGGCCTGGCCGGCCTGGCTGCGCTCGGCCGGGGCCTGGTTCACCGGCGCGGTGCTGTGCCCGTTCCTGGACTTCTTCGCGCGCAACGGCGTGGCCACCGGTGCGCTGATCCTCGCCTTCATCGGCCTGTTCCGCGTCACCGACATCGCCATGGGCGTGATGGCGAACCCGTTCTACCTCGAGCTGGGATACTCGCTGGAGCAGATCGGCATCATCGCCAAGGGCTACGGCATCGGCATGACCATCCTCGGCGCGCTGGTGGGTGGCCTGGCGGTGGCGCGCTGGGGCACGCTCGCCTCGCTGGTGGCGGGCGGACTGCTGGTCATCGCCTCCAACCTGACCTTCGCCGCGCTCGCCTGGATCGGCTCGCCCGACCTTGCCTGGCTCGCACTGGTCATCAGCTGTGACAACTTCAGCGCCGGCTTCGCCGGCACCGCGTTCATCGCCTACCTGTCCGGGCTCACCAACACCGCCTACACCGCGACCCAGTACGCGCTGTTCTCCTCGCTGTTCACCCTGCCCGGGAAGATCATCGCCGGCGCCTCGGGCTATGTCGCCGAGGCGATCGGCTGGCCGCTGTTCTTCGCCTATACATCATCCTTGGGGCTGCCGGCGCTGGTCCTGCTGGCGGTGCTGGTGCGGCGCCTGCGGCGGGACGGTGAGCGGGTTGGTTGAGGCTGGCGACGTCACCCGGTACAGCGCCAGCGCCCCCAGCAGGTTGGGCAGGGTCGACACCGTGGCGCCTTCGGTCAGCACCACCCGCTCCAGGATGCTGAAGCCGAGCTTGCCGCACAGCGCCTCGAAATCCACCAGCGTGCAATGGTGCACGTTGGGCGTGTCGTACCACTGGTAGGGCAGTTCCTTCGACACCGGCATGTGGCCGGCGATGGCGATCTGGATGCGCGCCCGCCAGTAGCCGAAGTTGGGGAAGGAGACGATGGCCTCGCGCCCGACGCGCAGCATTTCCCTGAGCAGGTACTCCTGGCGGTGGATGGCCTGCAGGGTCTCGGAGAGGATGACGACGTCGAAGGACTTGTCGGCGAAGGCCGCCAGTCCGTCCTCCAGGTCCATCTGCAGGACGTTGACGTCGTTGCGGATGCAGCCCAGCACGTGCGCATCGGCGATCTCGACCCCGTACCCCAGCGCCTGCTTGGTCTGCCACAGCCGGCGCAGCAGGCGGCCGTCGCCGCAGCCAAGGTCAAGGACCCGGGCGCCCTGCGCCACCCAGCGCGCGATGGTCTCGAGCTCGGTCACAGCGCGATGTTCCCGAAGTAGGCGCGCAGCGCGTCGTGGTAGCGCGGGTCCTCCAGCAGGAAGGCGTCGTGTCCCTGCGGGGCGTCGATCTCCAGGTACGAGACGACGCGGCGGTTGTCCAGAAGGGCCCGCACGATCTCGCGCGAGCGCGCCGACGAGAAGCGCCAGTCGGAAGTGAAGGACACCACCAGGAAGTCCGCCCTGGCGCGGGCGAAGGCCTTCGACAGGTCGCCGCCGAAGTCCGCCGCCGGGTCGTAGTAGTCCAGCGCCTTGGTGATGCGCAGGTAGGTGTTGGCGTCAAAGTAGGTGGAGAACTTGTCGCCCTGGTAGCGCAGGTAGCTTTCGATCTCGAAGTCGACGCCGAAGTCGAAGCCGCGCTCGCTGCGGCGCAGCTGGCGGCCGAACTTCTCCATCATGGCGTCGTCGGACAGGTAGGTGATGTGGCCGATCATGCGCGCGATGCGCAGGCCCCGCACCGGCACCACGCCCCTGTCGTAGTAGTGCCCGCCGTGGAAATCCGGGTCGGTCATGATCGCCTGCCGCGCCACCTCATTGAAGGCGATGTTCTGCGCCGACAGCCGCGGCGTGGCGGCGATGACGATGGAGTTGCGCACCCGCTCTGGGTAGGACAGCGCCCACTGCAGCGCCTGCATGGCGCCGAGGCTGCCGCCCATGACCGCGGCGAAGCGCTCGATGCCGAGGCGCTCGGCGAGGCGCGCCTGCGCCGCCACCCAGTCCTCCACCGTCACCACCGGGAAATCCGCGCCCCAGGGCCTGCCGGTGGCCGGATTGGTCGAGGCCGGGCCGGTGGAGCCGAAGCACGAGCCGATGTAGTTCGAGCCGATGACGAAGAAGCGCTCGGTGTCCAGCGGCTTGCCCGGGCCCACCATGTTGTCCCACCAGCCGACGTTGTCCGGGTCCCCGGCGTAGGTGCCGGCGACATGGTGCGAGGCGTTGAGGGCGTGGCAGACCAGCACGGCGTTGGAACGGGCGGCATTCAGCTCGCCGTAGGTCTCGTACGCGATCTCGAATTCGGGCAGCACCGCGCCGCTCGAGAGCCTGAGCGGTTCGGTGAAGCGTGCCGTGTGCGCGGTGACGATCAAGCGGCGGCCCCTGAAATGCAAAACCCGTCCAGCTTTGCGCGAGGACGGGTTGCGGAAGCCGTCTCTTTAGCGGTATTTGTAGAGCGCCCGCAAGCTGAACTTCAAATCGGCGCTGTTCATGGAGTCTAGCACAAGGGGCGTGGCTCAGTGCAGCAGGATCCGGAATCGCCTGCGGCCGCGCAGCCGCTAGAGCGAGAAATCACGCTGATCGATGGTTGCGATGGCCGCGATCCCCGGCCCGGGATCAGGTCGGCGGCGAGCGCAAAGGCGCTGCCGCCGGATCCGGCCGCCTCCAGGTAGCCATCCAGGGCCCGCACCAGGACTTCGGTACGGGTCGCGCCGCTGCGGGCGCAGTACTACAGCGCGGCTCCGCAGGCCATCATGCGCTCGATCGCGTCATCCGCATAGCCCGCTTGCCGCAGGATCTCCCGTGTGTGCTCCCCCAGCTGCGGCGCGTGGCGCCGGTACGCCGGCGGCGACTCCGACCACTCGCTGGGCACCGCCATGGTGCGGATGCGGCCCTCGGTGGGGTGCTCCCGCTCCTGGAAGTAGCCGATCGCGGCCAGGTGCGGGTCGGCCAGGATGTCCTGCAGCGAATTCATCTTCTGCACCGGGATGTCGGCCGCTTCCAGCGCCGCGAGCCACTCCGCGGTGCCGCGCTTCGCGATCTCTTCCGCGACCATGGAGTAGGCCCCCTGGTAATCGCGGCTGCGCGCTTCCTGGGTGGCGTAGCGCGGATCCTGCTGCAGGTCCGGCCGGCCGATGACGCCGAAGAACGCCTGCCACTGCTTGTCGTTGTAGACCAGCACGCAGAGGTAGCCGTCCTTCGTCCGGTAGGGGCGGCGCTCCTTGGCGAGCATCCGCCCGTAGCCCGGCGGCGCGGTGGGCGGCACGTAGGTCTGCCCGCCCAGGTGCTCGCCCAGCACCGACTGCAGCAGGCTCTCGAACATCGGCACGTCCACGCGCTGGCCCAGGCCGGTCTTCTCCCGGCGGTAGAGCGCGGCGCAGACCGCGTTGGCCATGTGCAGGCCGACCGAGCGGTCGGCGATGATCACCGGCGTGTAGCGCGGGGACTCGGCGCCGGCCGCCTCGGCGAGCCAGGGAAGGCCGGCGGCGCCCTGGATCAAGTCGTCGTAGGCGGCCTTGGCAGCATAGGGTCCGCGCTGCGAATAGCCGAAGCCGCCGAGGTAGATGAGGCGCGGGTTCACCGCCCTTACCTCGTCATAGGACAGCCCGAGCCGCGCCATCGCCTGCGGGCGGATGTTGTAGACCAGCACGTCGGCGGTCTTCGCCAGCGCGAGGCACGCTTCGCGCGCCGCGGGCTGCTTGAGGTCCAGCACGATGGAGCGCTTGTTGCGGTTGGCGTTGAGGAAGATGTGCCCCATTGCCCTGGAGCGCAGCGGCGCGTTGTATCGCATGACGTCACCCTCGGGGGGCTCGACCTTGATCACGTCGGCGCCGAAATCGGCCAGGATCTGGGTGGCGTAGGGACCCATCACCACCGTGGTGAGGTCGAGCACGCGCACGCCGTCGAGGGGGCCGCTCATGGCTAGGCTCAGGCGTTCAGCTTCGCCAGCAGCACCCGCGCCCTGGCCGGGTCCGGCTGGCGCAGCACGCGCTGCGCCAGCGGCTGCGCCTGGGCCAGATTCGTCCTCAGCACGCGCTCCTTGATCGCCAGCAGCTGCGCCGGGTGCATGGAGAAGTTGCGCAGGCCAAGGCCGAGCAGGAGCCGCACCAGCGAGGGCTCGCCCGCCATCTCGCCGCACACCGCCACCGGGGTGCCGGCGCGGTTGGCGGTCCGGATCACCTGCGCGATCAGGTGCAGCACCGCCGGGTGCAGCGGGTCGTACAGGTGCGCCACCGCGTCGTCGGTGCGGTCGATGGCGAGGGTGTACTGGATCAGGTCGTTGGTGCCCAGCGACAGGAAGTCCAGCTTCTTCATGAACATCGGCAGCGCCAGCGCGGCGGCCGGGATCTCGATCATGCCGCCCACTTCCACCCCGGGCTCGTAGGCAAGGCCCTTGTCCTGCAGCTGCTGGCGCGCCTGCTTCACCAGCGCCAGCGCCTGCGCGATCTCGTGCGCGTGCGCCAGCATCGGCAGCAGGATCCTGACGCAGCCGAACTTCGAGGCGCGCAGGATGGCGCGCAGCTGGGCCAGGAACACCTGCGGCTCGGCCAGGCAGTAGCGGATGGCGCGCAGGCCGAGCGCAGGATTGGGCATGTGCGGCTGCGCGCCGCCGCCGATTGCCTTGTCGGCGCCGATGTCGAGCGTCCGGATCACCACCGGCGCGCCTTGCATGGCGCGGGCGACGTCGCGGTAGGCCTCGAACTGCTCGTCCTCCGAGGGCAGGTCCTTGCGGTTCATGAACAGGAACTCGGTGCGAAACAGGCCAATGCCCATGGCGCCGGCTTCCTTCACCTCCACGGTGTCCTGCGGCAGCTCGATGTTGGCGAACAATTCCACCGGGGTGCCGTCCAGGGTCGCCGAGGGCGTGCTGCGCAGGCGCTTCAGCTTTTGCCGCTCCAGGCCGTGCTGCGACTGGCGCAGGCGGTATTCCGCCAGCACCAGGGGGTCGGGATCGACCACCAGCACGCCCTGGGTGCCGTCCACGATCAGGGTGTCGCCCTCGCGGATCATGTCGCGCGCGTGATGCAGGCCGACGATGGCGGGGATGTCCAGGCTCCTAGCGACGATCGCGGTGTGCGAGGTGACCCCGCCGACGTCGGTGACGAAGGCGCCGAAGCGATGGCGCTTGAAGAGCAGCATGTCCGCGGGCGACAGGTCGTGCGCCACCACGATCAAGTCCTTCTCCGCCGAGGGCGGCGGCTCGGGCAGGCTCTGGCCGCCGGCCAGGGCCTTGAGGAGGCGTTCCACCGCCTGCTCGATGTCCTGGCGGCGCTCGCGCAGGTAGGCGTCCTCCATGGCCTCGAACTGCTCGGCCAGCTTCTCCATTTGCTGCACCAGCGCCCACTCGGCATTGCAGCGCCGCTCGCGGATCAGCGCCTTGGGCGCCTGCGACAGGGAGGAGTCATCCAGGATCATGCGGTGCAGGTTGATGAAGGCGCCGAATTCCCCGGGCGCCCCGCGCGGGATCTGGTTCTCCAGCGCCGAGAGCTCCTGCTTGGCGCGCGCGATGGCGGCCTCGAGGCGGAAGATCTCCCCCTGCACCGCGTTGTCCGGGATCTCGTAGTGCGCCACCTCCATCCGCGCGCTGGACACCAGGTGCGCCTGGCCGATGCTGATGCCGGCCGAGACCGGCGCGCCGTGGAGGACGAAGTTCATGCCCCGGCCTTCACTCGCCTTCGTCGAACTTGTCGGCGATCAGCTTGCGCAGCGCCGCCAGCGCCTCGGCCTCGCCCTCGCCGCTGGCCTCGATGGTGAGGCGCGCGCCCTTGCCCGCGGCCAGCATCATCACGCCCATGATGCTCTTGGCGTTCACGCGCCGGCCGTTCCTCTCCAGCCAGATCTCGCAGGCGTAGGCGCTCGCGGCCTGCGTCAGCTTGGCCGAGGCGCGCGCATGCAGCCCCAGCGTGTTGACGATCTCGACCTCAATGCTCGCCATTGCATCAGTCCCGCGTCATATGCAGCACGCCCTCGGTGCCCCCCGACAAGGTCTTCTGCACCATCACTTGCAGGCCCTTGTCGCGGTAGGTGAGCGCGCGCACCAGCATCGGCAGGTTGACCCCGGAGACGCCCTCGACGCGACCCGGGTCGAGCAGCCTGAGGGCGATGTTGCCCGGCGTGGCGCCGTAGATGTCGGTGAGCACCAGCACCCCGCCGCCGTCGTCCAGCTCGCGCACCAGGCCCTGCGCCAGGCTGAACATCGCCTCCGGGTCGTCGTGCACCGTGACCCCGACCTGGCGCAGGCGCAGCGGGCGCCTGCCCAGCACATGGCTTGCGGAATGGATCAGCGCCTCGCCGAAGGCGCCGTGGGCGACGATGAGGACGCCGATCATGGCCCGGCCTTGACCCTTGACTCCAGCGCGGCGATGAACTGTCCCGAGACGTCGTGCCCGGTCTGGTCCTGGATCTCGCGAAAGCACGTCGGGCTGGTGACGTTGACCTCGGTGAGGAAATCGCCGATCACGTCCAGCCCCACCAGCAGCAGGCCGCGCGCGGCCAGCGCCGGGGCCACCGCCTCGGCGATGGCGCGGTCGCGCGCCGACAGCGGCTGCGCCACGCCGCGGCCGCCGGCGGCGAGGTTGGCGCGCGTCTCGCCGGGCTTGGCGATGCGCGCGAGCGAATACGGCACCACCGCGCCGTCGATGAGCAGGATGCGCTTGTCGCCGGCGGCGATCTCGGGGATGTAGCGCTGCGCCATCACCGAGCGCGCGCCGCCCTGCGCCATCACCTCCAGGATGGCGTTGCGGTTCGGGTCGCCGCCGCGGACGCGGAAGATGCTCTCCCCGCCCATGGAATCCAGGCGCTTGAGGATGACGTCGTGCTGCTGGTCGATGAACGCCTGCAGGCGCTCGGGCTCGCGCGCCACCAGGGTGGGCGCGATCAGGCCGGGAAACTCGAGGATGCCGATCTTCTCGTTGGCGTCGCGCACCGCCGCCGGGCGGTTGAACACCCGCGCGCCTTCGCGCTCGGCCATGGACAGCAGCCAGGTGCTGGTGACGTACTCCAGGTCGAACGGCGGGTCCTTGCGCATCAGCACCGCGTCAAACCCGGCGAGGACGCCGTCCTGCGGCTCATCGGCGCTGTACCAGTCCTCATCGTCATTGGTGAGCGCGATGCGGGCGGCGCGGGCACGCACCGCGCCGGCCTCGAAGCGCAGGCTGTCGGTGCCGCAGACATGGACCGCGTGGCCGCGCGCCTGCGCCGCGCGCATCATCGCCACGGTGGTGTCCTTGTAGGCGTGCAGCGACGCCGGCGGGTCGATGATGAAAAGAAACTTCACGCGGTCGGCGCGGCGCGCTCCAGCTCCAGCGCCGCGCCCGCTGCGGCCAGCCGGCCGACCACGCCGTAGGCGTAGAAGCGGTTGGGCGGCGCATCGCACGATGCGCGCGGGTCGGGCAGGGTGCAGGATTCGGCGAAGGCGAGCGGCACGAAGTGCATGCCGGGGGCGTTCAGGTTGTCCTCGGCGCCGCGTGCGCCGTGCACGCGGTAGAAGCCGCCGATGACGTGCTGGCCGATCATGTAGACCACCGGCTCGGCGACCTTGTCCTCGATGCGCTCGACGGTGTGCACGCCCTCCTGGATGATGACGTTGCTCACCACCAGGCCTTCCTTCACCACCGCCATCTTGTTGCGCTGCTTGCGGTTGAGGTCGCGCACCTCGCTTGCGTCGCGCACCATCATCACGCCCATGCCGTAGGTGCCGGCGTCGGCCTTGACCGCGACGTAGGGCGTGTCCCGGATACCGTACTCCAGGTACTTGATGCGGATCTTCTCCAGCAGCATGGAGACGTTCGAGGCGAGGCACTCCTCGCCGGCGCGCGCCTGGAAGTCGATCTCGCCGCACTGCGCGTGGTAGGGGTTCACCAGCCAGGGGTCGATTCTGAGCAGCTGCGCGAAGTCCGCCGCGACCTCGTCGTAGGCGTGGAAATGCCGCGACTTGGTGCGCAGCGCCCAGCCCGCGTGCAGCGGCGGCAGCAGCACCTGCCCGCTGAGGTCGCGCAGGATCTCCGGAATGCCGGACGAGAGGTCGTTGTTGAGCAGGATGGCGCAGGGGTCGAACCCCTCCAGCCCGAGCCGCGATCCGGCGCGCTTGAGCGGCTCGACCACCAGCTTCTTGCCGCCCGCGGTCGCCAGCTCGGTGGGCGCGGTGATCTCCGGGTTGAGGCTGCCCAGGCGCACCTCCAGCCCGGTCTGGCGCAGGATGGTCGCCAGCACCGCGACGTTCTCCAGGTACCAGCGGTTGCGGGTGTGGTTCTCCGGGATGAGCAGCAGGCTCCTCGCTTCGGGGCACAGGCGATCGATGAGCGAGGTCGCCGCCTGCACCGCGAGCGGGATGAGGGCCGCGTTCAGGTTGTTGAAGCCGCCCGGGAAGAGATTGGTGTCCACCGGCGCCAGCTTGAAGCCGGAATTGCGCAGGTCCACCGAGGTGTAGAACGGGGACTCGTGCGCCTGCCAGCGCAGGCGGAACCAGCGCTCGATGGCGCTGGAGCCCTCCAGGATCCGCTGCTCCAGCTCGAGCAGCGGGCCGTGCAGGGCGGTGGTGAGATGCGGAACCAAGCCCGGGCTTATTTCTTGGCGGCGGGCTTGGCGGCGCCTCGGTCCGGGGCGGCCGCGGGCTCCTTCAGGTTGCCGCCAGCCTGGTTGGCCATGTGGATGATGGCGCGCGTGAGTTCCAGGTCGGTCGCCTCTGCGGCGCCCGCCCGCGGCGGCATGGCGCCCTTGCCGGCGATCACCGCCTTCAGCATCTCGGGCAGGCCGCGCTTGATGGCCGGCGCCCAGGCGGCCTGGTCGCCCAGCTTGGGCGCGTTGGCGACGCCGGCGGTGTGGCAGCCAGCGCAGACCGTCTTCACCAGTTCCTCGCCGCTGCGCTGGGCCGCGCCGGCGGCCGGGCCGGCAGCGCCGAACTCGAGGCGCCCCACAGGCTGGATGCGGGCGGCGACCGCCTCGGGCGTCATGGCGCCGGGGTCCGCTTTCGGCTTGTTGGTCACCAGGTTCACGATCATGATGATGCCGAAGATCGACACCACCAACGACAACACCACGACCGTGATCAGCTGCTGCCGCGTCTTGATGAAGGAGGAATGTTTATCGTGCTCGGCCATGCGGTCGCCCCCTGGGCGCTGCTGCTGGTAAAATGCTGATTTTAGCGCCACTTCCAGCGCAGCGCCCGTAGCTCAGCGGATCAGAGTATTGGCCTCCGAAGCCAAGGGTCGTGGGTTCGAATCCCGCCGGGCGCGCCACTTTTTCAGGCTTGCGCGCTTTGGCAGGTGGCCATGGACGCGAAGCCCTGATGCGCGGGGGATCGCCGTCCCGAGACCCCGTTACACGATCGCAGGCCGCGCCGCGGGGCATTGATCACTTGTGCGCCTTTCCTTGGCGCCGCGCCTGCGCGCATGCGCGGTGCCATGGATACCGGCGAGTGCCTGCGGGTCATGCTCCTTCGCCCGGGGGGCTCGCGCAAAGGGGCGCCAGGCAAATAAAAATTTCCGCCCCTAGGCTGCATTTATCTCCAGCATAATCAAGGGCTAATCAACCTTCGCCAGCAGCTCGACGTAGCGATCTCGAGGATTCTTGACAAAATATTAAGGGCATCCAACACTGCCTGTGTTTTCCGCTGCCCGCAGAAAAAACAAGGCCGGGGCAGGCGTGGGTGAGCGAAACAACCAGCAGTGTAGTAGGCAAGCAAGTGCCCGGAAAAATCTGCCCGGCCGGGTTCGAGCAACATTGAAGGCGGTCGGCGCACGCGGCAGGGCGGACCGGCGCCGGTATTAGCCTGAGCACGAAGTAAACAGAAAGGAGGAGCTACATATGGCTGCGCAAAAATGGCGTACCGAAGACTGGATCGCGGTCTATCTCGGCGGGGTGATCATCGCGGTCATCATTGCCGCCTTCAGCTGGAAACTCTTCGACTTGCGCGATGTCGTGTCCACCTTCCGGTGGACCACCGACGCCCAGATCGCGCAGAGCACGCCGGGCTGGATCAGCGCCCTCGACACCGTGATCAAGGATGCCACGGCCAAGGATCAGAAAGCGATACTGAGCCCAGCCACGGCGCTCAGGGAAGCACTGCAAAAAGCAGACCGGAAAGCGATCGACAAAGCCGGCCGTGCACTGGAAAAAGTCGGCGGCCGGTCGGTCGCGGGCGCGCTGGGCCGGGAGATACGCGGGCATGCCGGCTCCGAGGTCTCGAAGGTGTTCGCCTGGGACAACATCTCCAAGGTCCTCTACGTGGGGATCGCCTGGCTCATCGTCGCGGCCATCGGATTCAAGGTGCTGGGCGGAAAGGTGGGCGCGTTCATCGTGGGCTTTCCGGTGGTCTTTCTCCTCGCCTGGCTGTCGCGGTGGCTGGCGGGCAACGGGATATTCATAGACTGGGGCATCGAGTACGTGTTGTTCGCGCTGTTCGTGGGACTGCTGATCAGCAACACGATCGGCACCCCCGACTGGCTCAAGCCGGCCGTGCAGACCGAGTACTACATCAAGACCGGGCTGGTGATCCTGGGGGCCGGACTGCTGTTCCTGGAGATATTGCAAGCCGGCGCTTTGGGGATCATCCAGGCGGTCCTGGTGGTGTTCGTCGTCTGGTACGCCTGCTTCTGGATGTGCCGGAAACTCCGGGTCGACGATGACTTCGCCGCGATCCTTTCCTCGGGGGTCGCGATTTGCGGTGTCTCGGCCGCTATCGCCACCTGCGGCGCGATCCAGGGCGACAAGAAGAAACTCTCGTACGTCACCTCGCTGGTGCTGATCGTCGCCGTGCCGATGATGGTAATCATGCCGTGGGTCGTGAAGGCGCTCGAGATCCCGGACCTCGTGGCCGGAGCCTGGATCGGCGGCACTCTCGATACCAGCGCCTCGGTGGTTGCCGCGGGCGCGTTGATCAGCGATGCCGCCATGAAAACGGGCGTGATCGTGAAATTTTCGCAGAACGCGCTGATCGGCGTGGCGGCCTTCATCCTCGTGATCTGGTGGACCATGAAGGCGGGCGCGACCACCGGCGAGCGGCCGAGCGCCGGCATCATCTGGGAGCGATTTCCCAAGTTCGTGCTGGGCTTCCTCGTGGCCTCCGCCATTTTCTCGTTCTTCCTGCCCGACGACGTGGTGAGAGGCACCCGGTCCGCGCTGACCGAACTTCGCACGTGGTGGTTCGCGCTGGCGTTCGTGTGCATCGGGCTGGAGACCCGCTTCGTCGAGCTCGCGGGCATGGAAGGCGGTCGTCCGGCGCTGGCGTTCATCGCGGCACAGGCCCTGAATGTCTTCTGGACGCTGCTGCTGGCCTACCTGCTCTTTGGCGGGTACCTCTTCCCCGTGCCCGATATCAAGTAGGCATCCGGGGTGCGCAACCGCCCGGCTCCTCCGGGCGGAGCCCCCCGCCGGGTTTCGGAATCGCGGGCCCCGCGGAAACGCGGGGCTTTTTTTCGCTCTGGCCCGGTGCTCGGGTACGTGAAGAGGGCTTAGGATCTCGGCCCGAAGAATATGCCCCGCGTAATGAAGGTGTAGTCGCCTTCGAGCGCCCCGATGCCCAAAAGTACCAGCAACAGCAGCGGCGGGAGCACGATGGCATACACCAGGGCCAGCCGCTCCCAGATCATGTGCATGAAAACGGCAACGATCAACCCCGCCTTCAAAAACATGAAGATGACGATCAGGGACCACCTGAGGTAGCCCTGGAAGTGGAAGTAATCAACCAGATAAGAGAACACGCTGAGAACAAACAGCAATCCCCAGATCCACAGATAAACGCTAATCGGATGTTGTTGTTGTCCTTTTGCGTGCGCCGTGTGTTGTTGTCCTTCTGCGTGCACCATGTTGCCCCCTACCAAAGATAGAAGAACGCAAAGATGAATACCCACACCAGATCGACGAAGTGCCAGTACAGGCCCATGACTTCGACCATTTCGTAGTTACCCTTCCGGCCGGTCAGGAAGCCTGGCGCCTCGCGATCCAGATCTCCGCGCAGCACTTTTATCGCCACGATGATCAGGAAAACCACCCCGACTGAGACGTGGAATCCATGGAAGCCGGTGATCATGAAAAAGGACGAGCCGAACTGCGCCGCGCCCATCGGGTTGCCCCAAGGACGCACCCCGTCCGCGATCAGCTTGCTCCATTCAAAGGCCTGCATGCCGACGAAGGTGGCGCCAAAAAATGCGGTCACCAGCAACAGGATCGCCGACATTTTCTTGTTTCTTTCATATCCGTACTTGACGGCCATGGCCATCGTCCCGCTGCTGCTGATCAGGATGAAGGTCATGATGGCGATCAGGATGAGGGGAATGCTCTCGCCGAAGAAGGTCAAGGCGAAAACCTCGCTGACGTTCGGCCAGGGCACGGTGGTGGACGCCCGCACCGTCATGTACGAGATCAGAAAACTGCCGAAGATGAAAGTATCGCTGAGGAGGAAGATCCACATCATCGCCTTGCCCCAGGAAACATTCTTGAACGCCCGCTGGTCCGAGGACCAGTCGGCGACGATGCCTGGCAAGCCTTCAGGCAACGGGAGGGCTTCTCCCGTACCCGTGCGCACGGGTTGAGTCATGGACTTCGATCCCCTTTATGTAGACAACAGCAGAGCGAACAAAACCAGCCAGACCAGAAGCAAGTAGTGCCAGTACAGCGCGCACAGCCCCACGCTCAAGCGTGCCGCGCCGAGTGCGACGCCGCGCTGCACTCCGGCGGTGGTCCTGCCCCAGGCCACCAGGCCGCCCAACAGGTGCAGACCGTGCAGCGCGGTGAGCACGTAAAAGAAATCGTTGGCCGGGTTAGCCCCCAGGAAATAACCCGAGGCGTGCAGTTGTTGCCAGACCACGAGCTGCCCGGCGAGGAAGGCAACGGTGAGAACGCCCGCGGCAAACAGGCCGGTTCGCACGCCGTCTTTCTGTCCCCGGTTCGCCGCAGCCCGCGTCCATTCCATGACTGCGCTGGTCAGGATCAGCACGCCTGTGTTCAGCCACAGCAGGCCTGGTTCCGGCAAGGGGTTCCAGTCCCCCAGTTTCATGCGCATGGCATAGGCGCTGATAAAGAGCGCAAACAGGGACGTCACCACGGCAAGTAATACCCAAAGCCCGAGCTTCAGCGTCGGCTGGACCAATACGCTCCCATGAACGTCTTCGGTCGAGCCCCCCGCCACCCAGGGCTGGACATTTATGGATTGTTTTACCAGCCACCATACAACGACGGCCAGTAACAGAGCCAAGAATACTAATGTAATCGTCACGTCTTGGTTCCCCGGGAGTCTGTCGGACTTGAGTCGGACAGACCTCTTATGCACGAAAACACTGGAGGATTCCGGCTAGGCCCTGTCCCTGGCACCGGTGGCTGCCTCGGGCGGCGGAACGTTTTGCGGGATGAAGTCCTGCGGAGCACCCGGCACGCTGAAATCGTAGGCCCACCGATAAACCACCGGCAGCTCGCGGCCAAAGTTGCCGTGCGTCGGCGGGGTGTGCGGAGTCTGCCACTCCAGCGTGGTGGCCTCCCAGGGGTTGCCACCCGATGGCTTGCCCTTGAAATAGCTCCGGACCAGGTTGTAGAAAAACACCATCTGGGCGGCGCCCACGATCAGGGCTGCTATGGTGATACCGGCGTTCATGCTCTGCACCGACTCCGGGATGAAGTCCGTGCCTCCAATTGCATAATACCGGCGTGGCACGCCCAGAAAGCCCAGGTAGTGCATCGGATAGTAGATCGCGTAGGACCCGACGAAGGTGAACCAGAAGTGAACCTTGCCCAGGGTATCGTCCAGCATGCGCCCGGTGATCTTGGGGTACCAGTGATAGATCGCCCCGAATACAGCCAGGACCGGGGCTATGGCCATCACCATATGAAAGTGGGCGACCACGAACATGGTGTCCGAAAGCGGCACATCCACGGTCACGTTGCCCAGGAACAGGCCCGTCAATCCGCCGTTGATGAAGGTGAAGATGAACCCGATCGCAAACAGCATCGGGACGTTGAGGTGGATGTTGCCGCGCCACAGCGTCAGCACCCAGTTGTAGACCTTGATGGCCGTGGGAACTGCGATGATCAGCGTGGTGGTGGCGAAAAAGAAGCCGAAGTACGGGTTCATGCCGCTCACGTACATGTGGTGCGCCCACACGATGAAGCTCAGGCCGCCGATGGCCACGATCGCCCACACCATCATCCGATAGCCAAAGATGTTTTTTCGCGCATGCACACTGAGCAGGTCGGAGACAATGCCGAAGGCGGGCAGGGCGACGATGTAGACCTCGGGATGACCGAAAAACCAGAACAGGTGTTGAAACAACACCGGGCTGCCGCCCGCGTATTCAAGCTTCTGCCCCATCGAGACGATGGCGGGCATGAAGAAACTCGTGCCCAGCGTCCGGTCCAGTATCATCATGATGGCGCTGACGAACAGCGCGGGGAAGGCCAGCAGCGCCAGGATGGTGGCCATGAAAATGCCCCATACCGTCAAGGGCAGCCGCATCAGCGTCATTCCCCGTGTGCGCGCCTGCAACACCGTCACCACATAGTTCAACCCGCCCATGGTGAAGCCGATGATGAAGACCGCCAGGGAAACGAGCATCAAGATAATTCCCCAGCTCTCCCCCGGGGTACCCTGCAGGATCGCCTGGGGCGGGTACAGGGTCCAGCCGGCGCCCGTGGCCCCGCCGGGAACGAAGAAACTCGCGACCAGTAACAGCACGGCGACAAGATAGACCCAGTAACTCAACATGTTGACGTAGGGGAAAACCATGTCCCGGGCGCCGATCATCAGCGGGATCAGGTAGTTGCCAAACGCACCCAGGAACAGCGCGGTGAGCAGGTAGATCACCATGATCATGCCGTGCTGGGTGACAAACTGAAGGTAGTTGCTGGGGTCGATGAAGGAGAAGGTGTTCGGAAACCCCAGTTGCAGCCGGATCAGCCACGAGAACACCAGCGCCACCACCCCGATACTGATCGCCGTGATCGCGTACTGGATGGCGATGACTTTGGCGTCCTGGGAAAAGACATATTTACCCAACCAGGTTTTGGGGTGGTAAAGCTCCACTTCCCGGACTTCGGCGGGCGGGGCGAAAGCCGATGCGTCATGCGCAACGTACGACATGGTAATTTCCTTTTCGCTAATTACTTATTCGAGCGGGCCGGTCATCGCAAGGTATTGATGTAGGCAACGAGGTCATTGACTGCCTGGTCGTCGCGCAGAATCGCGGCCATCAATGCCATCTGGACCCCGTACTGGTCCTGCGGATGGGTGCCGCGAATGCCCTGTTTGTAATTTTTCAATTGAGTTACCAGATACCAATCACTCATACCCGCCAGCCCGGGGGCATTCATTGCCTGTACGCCACGCCCATCCGCACCGTGACAGGCGCCGCAGGTCACGTAGCGCTGTTTACCGTTGCTCGCGTTGCCCTTCACTGTGGCCGGGGCAGGACGATCCGGCAGCGTCTTGATATAAGCGGCGACGTTGTCGATCGCGGCGTCATCCACCAGGGTCGCCGCCATCGGCACCATCACTTTACCGAAAACATCCTTGTCGTGCGTGCCTCGGGCACCTTGCTTGTAATATTTCAATTGCCGCTTCAGGTACCAGTCTCCTTGCCCGCTCAATTTCGGCGCATGCAGCGCGGGGGTGCCCTCGCCTTGCGCGCCATGGCACGCGGCACAGGCTGCGTAGAGTGGCTTGCCCGCGGCAGCATCGCCGGCTGCTTGCGCCGAGGTTTGCGCGAACGTCGGATGGCGGCTCAACCAGGCCTGAAACGCGGCCTCTTCCTCCACCACCACGCTGCCGCGCATGGCGAAATGCCCGATGCCGCATAATTCCTGGCAGAGGAGGTCGAATTTCCCGGCCCGGGTTGGGGTTAACCAGATATAGGTGACCAGGCCCGGCACCAGATCCATTTTGACCCGGAACTGCGCCACGGTGAAGTTGTGCAGGACGTCTTTGGAGCGGAGCAACATTTTCACCGGCTTGCCGATGGGGAGATGCAGCTCCTGGCTCGATATCAGGATGTCGTCGCGTCCGTTGGGATCGTCCGGATTCATGCCAAACGGGTTTTTATCGCTGACGTAGCGGGCATCCACGGTACCCAGTACGCCATCCTTCCCGGGGAAGCGATAGCTCCAGTGCCACTGCTGGCCCACGGCCTCAACGACCGGCGCATCGTCCGGGACGTCGACGAATTTCGCCCATACATATAAACCGGGGGCCAACATGGCAACGATGCCCACCGTGGTCAGTCCGGTGAGCCACCATTCCAGCTTCTTGTTCTCGGGTTCGTACTCCGCCCGTCTGTCCTTGCGGTAACGGTAGCGGATCACGGCCCAAGCCATGAACAAATTGACGGCAACGAAGACGATCCCCGTGACCCAGAACGTGATGCTGATCGTGTCGTCGATCGTGGTCCAGTTGGAGGCGATCGGCGTAAAATACCACGGGCTCAGGAGATGAAACAGGACAGAGCCAACGATCAACAATATCAATACGATTGCTACGACCATAGCGGTGGTCCCGGTTGATTGGACAAAATCGCGCGTCTTGTTGCCCCCGATGTTGCGCGTGCAGATTCGAGCAGGTAGTGCCGGCCCGTGGGAGCGCGGTTCCCGACCCGGCCGCGCGGCGCGGCCAGCTCGCTGCAAAAGCCGATGCCTTCCTGCGCGCAGTCGTAGCCCCACTTCGACTGATCAGCGGCGGCCTTGATCTTGACCTCGGGGCTGGGGGAGTCTGACATCGCGATTACGGTCTTGATCGCGGGGTAGGCCGTGCCGATGAGGATCAGGAGCGGGATGACGGCCCAGACGATTTCCACGGTGATGTTCTCGTGGAACGGCTCGGCCTGGCGGCCGGCCGACTTGCGGTGCCTGATGATGGCGCAGGTCATCGCGCCGAACACCACGATGAAAATCAAGACGATGGCCCACGTGATCAAGGCGTGAAGGTCGTAGATCTGCCGCGCGATGATGGATTGCGGCTCTGGCAGGTGGTACTGGCCGGCGAGCGCTGAATCCGCCACCAGACACGCGTTGGCGCCGGTGAACGGTCGAAAACACCTCCGGATCATGCGACTCTCACCTGAATATCGGTACGGTTCCGCGCTCGGCTGGTTAGACGCGCTTGGTTGTTAAGAGTTTCCTTGATATCCGCGTCGAGCGGCGGCGACTATATCACAGGCACCCGCGCCAGGGCAACAAAAAACCGTGCCCAAACCCGAGCCTGATGCGCAGTTCGGCGCGGCCTCAGGCCAGCGGCTCCAGATCGGGTAGCGCAGCGACATCCGCGCTGTCGATTTCATGCCGGAACGCGATGAGGGCAAGCCGCGGCGCGCCGATGCGCTCCTTGAGCGCGTGCACGCTCTGGTCGGCGACCGCCATCTCCGGGTCGATGTAGTTGGCGATCCAGCCGGCGAGCGTGACCCCGGGCGCCCGCACCGCCTTTGCGGTGAGCAACGCATGGTTCAGGCAGCCGGGCCGCATCCCCAGGACCGGAATTACCGGCAGGCCGAGGCGCTGCGCGAGCTGGCCCAAGTCCGCATCCTTGCCGAGGGGCACGCGAAAACCGCTGGGACTCTACTGATGGCAAATAAGGGCGGGTTTCGTTATCCTCCGGGCTCTTTCCAACCCAACGGGAGCATCGCATGCACACCGTTCGTCGACACCTGGGCCGCCTGGCCCTTGCCGCCCTCGCCACCGTCACGCTCGCCTCCGGCGCCCTGGCGCAGGTCGAGTGGAAGTTCAACAACAGCTACGCGCCGACCCGGCCTGAGTCGGCACATATCCGCGCCTTCGCCGCCGACGTCGAAAAGCGCACCGGCGGCAAGATGAAGATCTCGGTCGCCGAGGGCGGCGCGATGGGCCTGAAGGACGCCGACGCGCTGCGCTTCATGCAGGCCGGCACGCCCGAGCTGGGCTTCATCTGGCCGCCCTTCCTGGGCCGCGACGCGCCGGCGCTGGCCAACCTGTACGTGTACGGCCTGGTGTCCAGCGCCGAGGACCACCAGAAGGCGCTGCCGGCGCTCAAGGTCGTGCTCAAGGAAGGCATCGCGAAGTGGAACGTCGAGGTGCCGGGCTTCCTGGGCTTCTCGATCGTCGACGCCTCGCTGTTTTGCCGCGAGCCGGTGCGCACGCTCGACGAGCTCAAGCGCAAGAAACTGCGCGTGGGCAGCCGCGAGCAGGTCGAGACCTTCAAGCGCCTGGGCGTGGCGGCGCAAATCGTGCCGCAAAACGAGCTGTACGCCGCGCTTCAGACCGGCGTCGTCGATTGCGCGTTGTACGCGCCGCGCTTCGCCAACTCGATCTCGCTGCAGGAGGTGGCCAAGCACGTCACGCCGACGGGCTTTCCGTTCCCGCCGGCGCCCTACGCGCTGCTGGCGCACAAGGCCAAGTGGGCGGCGCTGCCGGCGGACCTGAAAAAGGGCTTCGGCGACGCGGTGACCGAGCTCGAGCGCGTCAGCTTCAACTTCGGCGAGGACGTCACCACCGAAAAGGCCGCGCGTGAGAGGCTGACCAGCCAGGGCGTGACCTTCCACCCGCTGATGCCGGCGGCCGACCGCGCCGCGCTCAAGCGTTCGGCGCTCGAGACCTGGGACGTGCTGGCCAAGGAAGCGGGTGGCGACGCCGTGGCCTACCGCCAGCGCATCCTCGACGCGCTCCCGAAGTGAGCGTGGGCAGGGCCGGGCCAGCAGCTGGCCCGGCCCATGTCGGCAGCGTCGGGGCGTGGATCGAACGCGGCCTGTTGCTGCTCTCAGGTGTGGCGGCGGTGCTCGGCGCCGTCGCGCTGGCGGGCCTGTTTGTCGTGGTGCTGGTGGCCGTGGTGATGCGCTACGCCTGGGGCCGGCCCTACGCCGGCAGCGAGGAACTGGCCGGCCTGCTGATGACGGTGGCGGTGTTCGCGTTGCTGCCGGTGACGCTGCTGCACGAGCAGCACATCCGCGTCAGCGTCGTCGCCGACCGGCTGGTGGGTTGGCGGCGGCGCGCGACCTTCCTGCTCGGGCAGGCCGTGCTGCTCGCCTTCATCGGCGCCTTCTTGTGGCAGGCCTGGGCCATCGCCGCCTTCACGGCGCAACTCAAGCTGCTGGCCGAGCAGTCGCAACTGCCGCTGGCGCCCTTCCTCTACGTGAGCCTGTTCGCGATGGGGCTGGCCGGCCTGGTCGCAGCCTGGCGCACGGTCGCGCCCCGTGCGCCGACAGGCCACGCACCATGACCGCGTCGCTGCTGGGCGGGTTGCTCGTCTTCAACGTGCTGAGCGGCGCGGTGCTGGGCGCCGCGCTAGGCCTCGCCGGACTGGCGATCCTGGAGTTTGGCGCCGGCGGCGCGCAGCGCCTGGGCGTTCAGGCGGTGTTCAACGTGCTGGGCGAGTTCACGCTCACCGCGATTCCGCTGTTCATGCTGCTGGGCGAGGTGCTGGTGGCCAGCGGCCTGGCGCGTGGCGTGTACCAGGCGCTCTCGCCGCTGTTCGCGCGCCTGCGCGGCGGCCTGCTGCACACCAACATCGCGGTGTGCACGGTGTTCGGGGCGGTGAGCGGCTCGTCGATGTCGGTCTCGGCGGCCGTCGGCGCCGTGGCCTACCCCGAGCTGTCGCGGCGCGGCTACGAGCGGCGCTTGGTCGTCGGCTCGCTGGCAGGTGGCGGCACGCTGGGCCTCTTGATCCCGCCCAGCCTGTCGCTGCTGATTTATGGTGCGCTCACCGACACCTCGATCGGCAAGCTGTTCCTGGCCGGGGTCGTGCCCGGGTTGCTGATGGCGGCGCTCTTCATGCTCTACATCGAGTGGGCGACGCGCCGCCTGCCCGGGCTGGCGCCGCGCGTGGCGCCCGAGCCCTGGGGCCCGACGCTGCGCGCGGCGCTGTCGGTCTGGCCCATCGTGCTGCTCATCGTGGCCGTGCTGGGCAGCCTCTTTGCCGGGCTCGCCACGCCCACCGAGTCGGCGGCGGTGGGGGCGGCGGCGGCGGCCTTGCTCGGCTTCACCCGCGGCGAGCTGACGCTGCGCGGGCTGTTCAAGGCCTTCGGCGACTCGGCGCGCGCGTTTGCCGTGGTCGCGCTGGTGTTCATCGGCGCGGTGATCCTGGCGCAATCGATCAGCCTGCTGCAACTGCCGCAGAAGATGCTGGCGGCCATCGCCGAGATGGGCTTGTCGCCGGTGCTGCTGCTGGCGACGATCGTCGTCGTCTACCTGCTGCTGGGCATGGTGTTCGACGGCCTATCGATGATGGTGATGACGCTGCCCGTCGTGTTCCCGCTGCTCACCGGCGTGGGCTACGACGCGGTCTGGCTCGGCGTGGTGGTGACCATCCTGATCGAGATCGGCATGCTCACGCCGCCGGTGGGGATGAACCTCTTCGTGCTGGTCGGCATTGCGCGGGGCGAGGTCGATCTGCCCGCCGCCGCGCAGGGTGCGGTGCCGTTCTGGGCCTTGCTGCTGCTGGGCATGCTGCTGCTGACGCTGTTCCCGGCCATCGCCACCTGGCTGCCGTCGATCTCGATGGCCTGACCAAGGGACCCCCACCATGACGCCGCTGCTGCGCGAACGCGCCGAGCGCCTGATGCGCGAAGCCGACCTGGACGCGCTGGTGCTGGCCAAGCCCGAGAACTTCCAGTGGGCGACGGGCGCCTTCGGCGGGGTTGCGACCTTCTTTCGTAGGGCCGGCGCGGCGCTGGCGCTGGTGCCGCAGTCGGCTACCCAGCCGCTAGGCGCCGTGATCGCGCCGCTCTTCGCCGACGCCTTGCGCACGCGCATCGGCGCCGAGCGGGTGCGCACGCATGTCGACTGGATCGAAGCGGTGGACATCCGCGCCACGGCTGACGACAGCGACGACGCAGCGCAGGCGGTCGAGCGCGCCTGGTCGCGCCAGGGCCGGTCGCGCGATTTCACGCGACCGGCCGCATTCGACGCCCGGGCCGCCTTCCAGGCGCTGGGCGAATTGCTGGCGCAGGACGGCCTGGGTCGCGCGTGCATCGGCCTCGATCTGGACTTCTGGCCGGTGCTGGACCACGCCTGCCTGCGCCAGGTGCTGCCCGGCGTCGAGTGGGTGGACGCAAGCGTGACCATCGGCCGCATCCGCGCCGTGAAGTCGGCCGACGAGATCGAGCGCCTGCGCCTGGCCGCGGCGGTGGCCGAGGACGGCATGCGCGCGGCCATCGCGCAGGTGCGCGAAGGCGCCAGCCGCGAAGCCATCGCCGCGGCCTGGTCGACCGGCGTGGCCGCGGGCGCAACGGCGCGCGGAGCCCGCATCAAGGGACAGTGGGAGTACATCAGCGTCGGGCCGCTGCCCTGGCAGAGCGCGGGCGTGGTGGCGCGGCGTGGCGACGTGGTGAAGTTCGATGTGGGTTGCCTGATCGACGGCTACAGCTCGGACTGCGGCCGCACCTTCAGCGTCGGCCCGGCGCGGCCCCGCGCGCGCCAGATCATGGCCGCGTTGCACGAAGCCTTCGAACGCGCTCTGGAGGTCCTCAGGCCCGGCTTCCCGCTGCGCGCGGTGCACGAGCAAGCGACGCAGGCCATGCGTCGCCACGGCTTCGAGCGCTTCGCGCGCGGGCATTTCGGCCACAGCCTGGGCCTGGACACCTTCTGCGAAGTGCCGCCCTTCATCGCGGCGCAGGCCGACGATCCGATTGAGGCCGGCATGGTGCTGTCGTTCGAGACGCCCTTTTACGTCGACGGCGAGGGCGGCTTCATCATCGAGGACCAATTCACGATCACCGCGGACGGCGCGCAGGCGGCGTGGACGCTGCCGCGCGGCCTGCTCGAGCTGCCGGTGTAGCGCGCGGCGCTCAGGGCCTGGCCGGTCGGCGCGCCCGCCGGCGGTGGCCGGACCTAGGTTGCTGAGCGGCCGCTAGTGCCACAATTGGTCAAGCACTTGGGTTTGGAGCTGTCGAACAAGGGGCTGTATGGCAAATGAGAAGTGGAGGCGAACGGGCGCCTCGTGCTGCGCGGCGCACCCGGCCCGAGGCGCCCAGTTCCGGCAGGTGCCGGCGCACGCACTGCCACAACGGGCTTGCGCGCGGCCTGCGGGCACGATAGATCGCGGGGCGAGCGGCATCGATGCGCAGACCAACGCTCCGCGCATCCTGGTAGATGGATTCACGGCCCTGCCCGACGACATGGCGATCCGCCGGTCAACGCGGATGGGCGGCACCGGCGTTGAAGCATCGAGGGCTACGCCACGCCGTGCTTCTTGAACCAGGCCAGCATCCGCTTCCAGCCGTCCTCGGCCGCCTGCTGGCGGTAGCTCGGCCGGTAGTCGGCGTGGAAGGCGTGCGGCATGCCCTCGTAGACGTGGATCGGGTTGCGCTTGTCCTTGCCGAAGGCGAGCAGGCCGGCGCGCATGCGCTCGACGTGCGCCATCGGAATGCCCTGGTCGGCGCCGCCGTACAGGCCCAGCACCGGCGGCATGATCTTGTCGGTGACATCCAGCGGCCCCTGCGGCATCGCGGTGCCGATCGGCATCAGCGAGCCGTACCAGGCCACCGCCGCCTTGATTTTCTTCTGGTGCGCGGAGTACATCCAGACCATGCGGCCGCCGCGGCAGTGGCCGGTGAGGCCCAGCTTCGCGGCGTTGGCGCGCTTGTGCTTCCCGGTCCAGTCCACCACCGCGTCCAGGTCGGCGAAGGCCTGCTGGTCGGTGAGTTGGTTGGCCAGCCCAATCACCTGTTTGATCTCGGTCATCTTCGCCAGGTCGCCCAGGCGGAAGAACGGATCCAGCGAGACGCCGAAGTAGCCCGCGTGCGCCAGGCGCCGGCACATGTCCTTCTGGTACTCGTGCAGGCCGAAGATCTCCGGCACCACGAGCACCACCGGCCGCTTGCCGCCGCCCCTTTTCACCGCGTAGTAGGCCGGGATGTCGCCCACCTTGGTGTCGCCGCCCTCCAGCCCGTCCATCGGGGTCTTGATGGCCTGGCCGGGCACCGGCTCGGCGGTGACGGCCAAGCCCGCGGCGATCGCGGCGGCGATGAAGCCGCGGCGGTTGACCGGGGTGTCGGGGACGAGGCTGTTGAAATGATCGTCCTGCCACAGCCGTTGCGGGGGGAAATCTTTCAGCATGGTCGGATCTCGGGCCAGGGTTGTTGGGGCGGTGGATAGAATACGCATTCCGCTGCCCATTATTCCGCCGGGACCCTTGAATGAGCGCAACAGCCATCAGCCGTTTCCCGGTCCCGGACCTGAAGGACCTGCCGCCGGATATCCGCCAGCGCATCGAAGCGGTGCAGCAGAAGGCGGGGTTCGTCCCCAACGTGTTCCTGGCGCTGGCGCACCGCCCGGCCGAATGGCGGGCGTTCGTCGCCTACCACGACGCGCTGATGGAGAAGGATCCCGGCCCCGGCGTCACGCTCACCCGCGCCGAGCGCGAAATGATCGTGGTCGCCACCTCGGGGGCCAACCAGTGCCAGTACTGCGTGGTGGCGCACGGCGCCATCCTGCGCGTCCGGGCGAAGAATCCCCTGATCGCCGACCAGGTCGCGATCAACCACCGCAAGGCGGACCTGGAGCCGCGCCAGCGCGCCATGCTCGACTTCGCGCTGCGGGTGGCGCTGGAATCCCACACCGTCGAAGAGGATTCGCTGCGGGCGCTGCAGGCCTACGGCTTCACCCGGGATGACGCCTGGGACATCGCCTCCATTGCCGCGTTCTTCGCCATGTCCAACCGGCTCGCCAATGCGGCGAGCATGCGGCCGAACGACGAGTTCTACCTGATGGGGCGGGTGCCGAAGGCGAAGTAGGGCGGGACCGCCCGATTGCGCGCGCCGAGCAGGTCGCGCGCGAGCGCATCGTTTCCGGACCGCCGCGCGGCATCCACCAGCAGCAGCGTGAACAGGTCGCGCTGCGCGTGGCTGCCGCCGATGCGCCACAGCTCGCCCAGCACCGGTTGCAGCAGCCGCACCACCCGCGCATGGCCCCCTGAGCGCCAGGCGACGACGGCATCGCACAGCGCGCGCCCGACCGTGTCGTTGACGCGCGCGGTGGCGCCGCGCGCCTCTCCCCGCGGCGGCGCGCCGGTGGCGAGCGCATAGTGCGCGTCGACGAAAGCGAGGATTCCGCCGCCGGACTGCTCGCGCACCACCTCAGCCGCCGACCGCCAGCGATCGCCCACCTCCGCCCCGGCGAGTTCCAGCCGCGCGAGCATCGAGATGTCGTTGCACAAGGACAGGTTCTCGCTGGAACCCTCGGCCCAGACGCGCTCGTCGTAGAGCCGGAGGGCATCTTCGATCCGGCCTTCATCCCAGTGCATCAGCGCGAGGTGCCACCACAGGTGGTGGCGGAAGAAGTTGGTGCCCTCGCAGGCCGGCGCATGCTCCCCGATCCAGCGCACGCCCTCGGCGGCGCGGTCCTGCATCTCCATCACGTGTGCCACCGCGTGCACCGCCCAGGGATCGGCCGGGTTGAGTTCCGTGGCGCGGCGCCCCTGGCGCTCGGCGGCGGCGTAGTCGCCGGACTCCTCCAGCCCGAAGGCATGCAGCGCGAGCAGGTGGCCGTAGCCGGGCAAGCCCTCGTCCCAGTGCTCCAGCGCGCGCGCCGGCCCGTCGCGCACGTTGGCCGCGTCGCCGAGGTAGAAGTAGAGGTAGTTGGCGATCTTGAGCGCGAGATAGTCGCGGGGATGCTCGGCCAGAACGGCATCCAGAACGACCGCCGCGCGCTCCAGTTCGCCGTCGCACCAGGCGCCCAGGGCGGCGAGGTGCGCCTGCTCCCGCGGCGTCATCGGCGTCTTCGCCGCGATGGCGTGCGCCGCGCGCGCCGCCGGCACCAGGTGCGGCTGGCCCATGAGGTGCATGAAGTAGCCCTGCAGGATGTTCGCCATCGGCATCGCCGGGTCGGCCTGCAGGGCGCGCTTGAGCGGGACGCCCGGCTCGCGCGAAAAGCCGACGTAGGCCCAGACCGCGTCGTCCAAGGCGCGCGCCGCCTCGCCGCCGGCGGCGGTGAGGGCGAGCCCTAGGCGGTCGCGATGGGCGGGCGCTGCCGCCATGCGCCGGTTTCCTGCTCGAAGGCGTGCGCCAGCTGCAGCACGCCGAAATCGTCGCGGTAGCGGCCGACGATCTGCAGGCCCACCGGCAGCGGCGTTGCCTCGGAGGTGAAGCCGGCGGGCACCGAGATCGCCGGATGGCTGGTGATGGTGATGTAGTAGCAGCTCTTCATCCAGTCGAGGTAATTGGTCATCTTCGTCCCCGCGATCTCCAGCGGGTAGTCCAGCTCGGTGGCGAAGGGCGGCAGCTGGTTCACCGGGCAGAGGAAGAACGCGTAGTCCTCCAGGAACACGCGCATGCGGTGGAAGAGGGCGCTCCTCAGGCTCTCGGCGCGCGCGATCTGCTCCGGCGCCAGCTTCCAGCCCTGCTCCACGTTCCAGATCACCGTGTCCTTCACCTCTGCCTTGCGCGACTTCACCAGCGGGCCGTAGTTCTGCACGAAGGAAAGCGCGCGCAGGGTCTCGAAGGCCTCGGTGGCGCCGGTGAACTCCGGGCAGGCCTCCTCAACGATGCAGCCCAGGGACTTGAACACCGCCTTCTGTTTCTCCAGCACGGCGGTGACGCGCGGGTCCATCGGCAATCCGCCCAGGTCCGGGCTCCAGGCCACGCGGACCTTGCGAAAGCTGCGCTGCAGCGGTCGGTTGAAGACCGCACCCGGTTCTTGGATCGAGGTCGGCGCGCGGCCGTCGGGCCCGGCCATCGCCGAGAGCAGGAGCGCGGCATCCGACACCGTGCGGGCGATCGGGCCCAGCGCGGCGAGCGAGCTCCAGGCGTTGGGCGCCGGCCAGTGCGGCACGCGGCCCGGGGAGGGCCGGAAGCCGACCACGTTGCAGTAGTTGCCCGGGTTGCGCAGCGAGGCGGCGAGATCGCCGCCGTCGGCGAAGGGCAGCATGCCGCAGGCCACCGCGGCCGCGGCGCCGCCCGAGGAGCCGCCGGCGCTCTTGGTGAGATCGTAGGGATTGAGCGTGGCGCCGAACACGGTGTTGAAGGTGTGGCTGCCGGCGGCGAATTCCGGCAGGTTGGTCTTGCCCAGCGTGATCGCGCCGGCGGCCGTCAGCCGCTCGACGATGACATGGTTTTCCTTCGGCACGTTGTTCCGGTAGACAGGCGAGCCCGAGGTGGTACGGATGCCCCGCGTGGGAACGTTGTCCTTGTAGGCGATCGGCAGGCCGGCGAGCGGGGGAACCGCCGCGCCCTTCCTCGCCAGCCGGCGGTCCAGAGCCTTCGCCGCCTTGAGCGCCTGCTCGGGCAGGAAGGTGACGATGGCGTTCACCTTCGGGTTGAGGCGCTGCACCTGGGCGATGAAGGCGCGCATCACCTCGGCCGCCGAGAGCTTGCGCGTGCGGATCAGGGCGGCGAGCCTGCGCGCCGGGAGGTAGGGGATGTCCATGGCGCGAGTGTAGCCCGGCTGGCTACATCAGGACGATGTCGTACTGCTCCTGGGTGTAGGAGGTTTCCACCTGCATCGACACCGGCCGGCCGATGAAGTCGGTGAGCATCGCGAGCGCGCCGGACTCCTCCTCCATGAACAGGTCGCACACCGGCTGCGCGGCGAGCACCCGCAGTTCCTTGGCCGGAAAGGCGCGCGCCTCGCGCAGCACCTCGCGCAGGATCTCGTAGCACACGGTGCGCGCGGTCTTCAGCTCGCCGCGGCCGCCGCAGACCGGGCAGGGCTCGCACAGCACGTGGGCGAGCGACTCGCGGCTGCGCTTTCGGGTCACCTCCACCAGCCCAAGCGTGGTGAAGCCGCTGACCGTCATCCGGGTGCGGTCGCGGGCGAGCGCGCGCTTGAACTCCTCCAGCACCGCCACCCGGTGCTCCGCTGATCCCATGTCGATGAAGTCGACGACGATGATGCCGCCCAGGTTGCGCAGCCGCAGCTGGCGCGCGATCGCCTGCGCTGCCTCCAGGTTGGTCTTGAACACGGTGTCGTCGAGAGTGCGGCTGCCGATGAAGCCGCCGGTGTTGACGTCGATCGTGGTCATGGCCTCGGTCTGGTCGATCACCAGCGTGCCGCCCGATTTCAGGGCGACGCGGCGGGACAGGGCCTTCTCGATCTCGGGCTCGACGTTGTACAGCTCGAACAGCGGCCGCTCGCCGGTGTAGTGCTCCAGCTTGGCGAGCAGCGCGGGCATGTAGGCCTCGGCGAACGCGGCGAGCTTCTGGAAGTTCTCGCGCGAGTCCACGCGCACCACCTTGACCCCGTCGGTGGTCATGTCGCGCAGCACGCGCTGCGCGAGCGACAGGTCCTGGTAGAGCAGCGCGGCGGGCGCGGCGCCCAGCGAACGGGACTGGATGTCGCGCCACAGGCTGCGCAGGTAGGCGATGTCGGCGCGCAGGTCCTCGTCGCTCGCGCCCTCGGCGAGGGTGCGCAGGATGAAGCCGCCTTTTTCGTCCTCCGGCAGCAGCTTCTTCAGCCGGTCGCGCAGCTGCTGGCGCCCGGCCTCGTCCTCGATGCGCTGCGAAACGCCGATGTGTCCATCCTGCGGCAGGTGCACCAGCATCCGGCCGGCAAGCGAGATCTGGGTGGACAGGCGCGCGCCCTTGCTGCCGATGGGGTCCTTGGCCACCTGCACCAGCAGCGGCTGGCCCTCGGCCAGCATTGCCTCGATCGGTCTGGGCCCCGCCTCGCCGGGGGCGCGTTCCTGCGCCTGGCGGCGGTGCTCGAACAGGTCGGCCACGTGCAGGAACGCGGCGCGCTCCAGTCCGATCTCGACGAACGCCGACTGCATCCCGGGCAGCACCCGCGCCACCTTGCCCATGTAGATGTTGCCCACCAGGCCGCGGCTCGCGGTGCGCTCGACCAGCAGCTCCTGCACCTGGCCGGCGCCCAGCACCGCCACCCGGGTTTCCTGGGGGGTGACGTTAACGAGTATTTCTTCGTTCACGCCGGCCCGGGATGCGCTCGATCAGTTGCGCGGTTTCGTACAGCGGCAGGCCGACGATCCCGGAGTGGCTGCCGCGGATCCCGGTGACGTAGCGCGCCGCGCGCCCCTGGATGGCATAGGCCCCGGCCTTGTCGTCGGCCTCGCCGGTGGCGAGGTACTCGCGGATCTCCGCTTCGCCCAGCTCGCAGAACCGGACCTCGGATTCCGACAGCGCGACCTCGAGCTGCGTGTCGTACTTCAGCGCCACCGCGGTGAGAACTTCGTGGCGCCTGCCCGAGAGCGCGGCCAGCATCTCGGCGGCCTGCTTGCGGTCGGCCGGCTTGCCGAGGATCCGGCCCTGCAGCGCGACCGTGGTGTCGGCGGAAAGTACCGGCGCGCGCGGCAGGTTGCGCTGCTCCAGGCGCGCCCAGCCGGCCTCGGCCTTGGCGCGCGCCACGCGCTTCACGTACACCGCCGGCGTCTCGCCGCCTAGCACGGTCTCGTCCAGGTCCGGATCGGGTTCAGGGTCGGCGCGGAACAGCAGCAGGTGGAAGCGCACGCCGATCTGCGCCAGCAGCTCGCGGCGGCGCGGGCTGCGCGATGCGAGATAAATGGAACGTTCGGCGGGCCTCGTCATGTCGCGGACGAGTGTAGCAAAGCTACTCGCGGTGGTAAGGATGTCCGCTCAGCAGGGTCGCGGCGCGGTAGAGCTGCTCGCACAGCATCACTTGCGCCAGGGCATGGGGCAGCGTCAGCGAGGACAGCTTGAGCAGCATCGCCGCGCGTTTCCTGATCTCCGGGTCCAGCCCGTCGGCGGCGCCGATGACGAAGACCGTGGGCTCGGCGAGCAGCTTCGCGAACTGCGCCGTGGCAAGGTCGCGGCCGCGCTCGTCCAGCGCCACGACGCGCGACCCCGGCGGAAGCCTTCCGGGCAGGCTTGGCGCCGCGCTCGGCCTCACCTGGATCAGTCCGACCTCATAGCCGCGCGGCATGCGCGACAGGTACTGGTCGCGCGCTGCCTGCGCCCAGCGCGGCAGCCTATTGGCGACGGCGGCGAGGTGCAGCCTTGGCACGGCGGGGCGGGGCCTTGGTTTTCGCCCTTGCCTTCGGTTTCTTCTTTTCCGCGGCGGATTGGGCGGGCTTGAGCTTCACTTCCTTGCCGCCCCAGAGTTCCTCGAGGTTGTAGTGGCTGCGCACCGCCGGATGCATGACGTGGGCCACGATGTCGCCCAGGTCCACCAGCGCCCACTCGCCGTTGCGCCGGCCTTCGACGCCCCGGATGGCGGCGCCCATCGCCTTGAGCTTCTCCTGCACGCTGTTGGCGAGCGCGTTCACCTGCCGGCTGGAGTCGCCGCTGGCGATGACGACGCGCTCGAACTCCGCGGTCTGGTGCGCGACGTTGAACACGACGATGTCGCGGCCCTTGACGTCCTCGAGCGCCTCGACCACGGCGCGCTGCTTCTTGCGTATGTCCATCAATGCTTGTCCTTCAGTAATAGAGCCTGTGCCGTTGGATGTACTCCAGCACCGGCGCCGGCACCATGCCGGCGAGGCTTTCGCCGCGCGCAATGCGAGCGCGTATGCTGCTTGCGGAGACCGGCATCGGGTCCAGGGCGAGGTGGATGACCCCGCCCTCTGGCACCTCTTGCGGGCCTGCGCCCTCGCCCGGGCGCGCGAAGACGGCGAGGCGGGCGAGGCCGAACAGTTCCTTCCAGCGGTGCCATCCCGCCAGCCTTGCATACTGATCGCCGCCCACCAGCATGACCAGCGGCACGCCGGGGCCAAGCTCGGCGCGCAGCGCCGCGAGCGTGTCGTAGGAATAGCCGGAGTGCCCCGGCGCCAGCTCGCGCGGGTCGATGCCGTAGCGCGCCTCGTCCGCGACCGCGAGCCGCAGCATGGCGAGGCGGTGCTCGGCGGAGGCCAGCGGGGGGCGCCGGTAGCCGGGCGCGCCGGTGGGCAGCCACAGCACGCGCCGCGCGCCGAGCGCCGCCAGCGCGCGCGCCGCGATCGCGAGATGGGCGTTGTGAACCGGGTCGAAGGTGCCGCCGAAAACGGCGACCGGGCCGATCGAGGATGACGACACTACCGACGCACTTCTCCGTGCCCCAGCACCACGTACTTCTGCGTGGTGAGGCCCTCGAGCCCCACCGGCCCGCGCGCGTGCAGCTTGTCGGTCGAGATGCCGATTTCCGCGCCCAGGCCGTATTCGAAGCCGTCCGCGAACCGGGTCGAGGCGTTCACCATCACCGAGCTGGAGTCCACCTCGCGCAGGAAGCGCTCGGCGCGCGAGCGGTCCGAGGTGACGATGGCGTCGGTGTGCTGCGAGCCGTAGCGGGCGATGTGCGCCATGGCTTCGTCCAGCCCCTTGACGACGCGGATCGACACCACTGGCGCCAGCCACTCGGTGTAGTAGTCGTCCTCGGTCGCCGCCTTGGCGCCCGGCAGCAGCCGGCGCGAGGCCTCGTCGGCGCGCATCTCGACGCCCTTGTTCGCAAAGATGGCGCCGATCTCCGGCAGCACCTTCGGCGCCATGGCCTCGGCGACCAGCAGCGTCTCCATGGTGTTGCAGGTTCCGTAGCGCTGCGTCTTGGCGTTGTCGGCGATGCGCACCGCCATCTCCGGGTCGGCGGCCTCGTCGATATAGACGTGGCAAACGCCCTCCAGGTGCTTGATCATCGGGATACGCGACTCGCGCGCGAGGCGCTCGATCAGCTCCTTGCCGCCGCGCGGCACGATGATGTCCACGTACGCGTTCATCGTGATCAGCGCGCCCACCGCGGCGCGCTCGGCGGTGGCGACCACCTGCACCGCGGCCTCGGGCAGGCCCGCGGTCCTGAGCCCGGCGCGCACGCAGGCGGCGATGGCCTGGTTGGAATGCAGCGCTTCCGAGCCGCCGCGCAGGATGCAGGCGTTGCCCGCCTTCAGGCACAGTCCGGCCGCGTCCGCGGTCACGTTCGGGCGCGACTCGTAGATGATGCCGATGACGCCGATCGGCACCCGCATGCGGCCGACCTCGATGCCGGTGGGGCGGCGGCGCAGCCCGGTGATCCTGCCCACCGGGTCATCGAGCGCGGCGACCTGCTCGAGCCCTTCGGCCATCTGCTCGATGGCAGGGGTATCGAGGGTCAGCCGGTCCACCAATGCTGCATCCTGGCCATTCTTCCTCGCCTGCTCGAGGTCGGCGCGATTCGCTTCCTGCAGCTCCGCCGCGCGGGCGCGGATCTCGGCGGCCATGGCGCGCAGCGCGCGGTCCTTGGTCGCGGTGTCGGCCCGCGCCAGGGCGCGCGCGGCCTCCCGGGCCGCGCGGCCCAGCTCGCGCATGTAGCCGGCGATGTCGCCGGTGACGCTCCTATCGCCCTGATCCATGGGCGAATTCTAAACCCAGGCGCAGCAGCTCATCCCAGGGCGCCACGCTGCCCACGCCCTTGCTGGCGCGCTCGATGCGGGACATCCGCACCACCGCCTCGCGCAGGCGCGCCGCGGAATGCCGGCGCAGCGCCTTCTCGCAGCGCGGTTGCGCGGCGCGGAAGATCCGGTTCTCCGTGAACAGCTGGTCCTGGCGGCGCCCCCGGGCGAGGCCGGTCTTCACGCGCGCCAGCGCCGCCAGTTCCTCGCCCAGCCGCCAGGCGATGCCGGCGATGCTCTCGCCCTCGCCGCGCAGCCCGGCGAGGGCGCGGGCGAACTGCGGGAAATCGCCGCCGTGCAGAGCTTCCGCAAGCGCCTCGAAATCGTAGCGCGCGACGTTGGACACCGCGGCGCGCAATTGCTCCAGCCCGATCTCGCCCGCGGGCGCCAGCAGCGCGAGCTTGGCGATCTCCTGCCGCGCGGCGAGCAGGTTGCCCTCGACGTGCTCGGCGAGGAAGGCGAGCGCCTCGGCCGAGGCCTTCTGGCGCTGGCGCGCCAGGCGCCCCGCGATCCACTGCGGCAGCGCGGCGCGCGCCAGGGGCTGCGCCTCGAGGACGATGCCGCCGGATTCGAACGCGGTGAACCAGCCCGCCTTCCACCAGTTGCTGCCTTCGGGCCTGGGCATGCTCATCAGCAGCAGCAGGTCGGGGCCGGGCCGGGACAGGCAGGCCTCGATGGCCTGTGCCGCGGCGGCCGGCACGCGGCCCGCGGCGAGGCGCAGCTCCAGCAGCTTGCGCTCGCCGAACAGCGACTGGCTGGCCCCGGCGTGCACCAGGGCGCTCCAGTCGAAGCCCGCCTCGGCGAACATCACTTCGCGTTCGGTGAAGCCCTTGCTGCGCGCTGCGGCGCGGATGGCATCGGCGGCCTCCAGGGCGAGCAGCGGCTCGTCGCCGTGGATCAGGTAGGCGGGGGCAAGGGATTTCTGAAGCTGGGCGTCGAGCTCCCCGGCGCGCAGGCGCATCGACTACTGGGTCCTGGGCCGCTGCGCGGCGGCCATGCGCCGCATGATCTGCTGCATCATGTCGAACTGCATTTCGCGGTACAGCAGCTGGTCCTCGGTTTCCTTGGCGAGGATGTCGGCGTCGGCGTAGGTCACCTCACGGGTCAGCTCGATGAGGTTGACCGGCAGGAACTCGCCGCCCTTGCCGTCGTGCAGGCGGAAACCGACCCGGTAGCGCAGCTGGTATTCGCGCACCCGCCCGGTGCCGGTGAGCGACAGGATGTGCTTTTCCCGCGTCTCCTGCGTGAAATCCAGCACCGCCTGTGCCGCCCGGATGTCGTCCACCACCCGGGTGCGGGTGCCCGACTGGATGTTGCGCTTCAGATCCAGCGCCACGCCCTGATTCGCCGAGGGCACGAAGACGGACTCGAACGGCAACTCGGCGGTGCCGCGCAGCTGGAAGCCGCAGCCCCATAGCGCGAGGGCGAGAACGACGGCGAGCGCGCGCATCAGAGGACCAGGTTCACCAGGCGGCCGGGGACCACGATCACCTTGCGCACCGGCTGACCCGCGACGTACTTCTGCATGCTCTGGACTGCGCTCACCTCGATCGCCTTTCGGTCGGCCGACTTCGGCACCCGGACCGCGCCGCGCGTCCTGCCGTTCACCTGCACCACGTACTCGATCTCGTCTTGCTCCAGCGCCGCCGGATCCGGCTCCGGCCAGGGCGAGCGCATGATGTCCGGGCCGAAGCCCAGCGCCTGCCACAGATGATGGCACACGTGCGGGGTGATGGGCGAGAGCAGCCGCAGCAGGATGGACAGGCCCTCGGCCGCCGCCGGGTTGGCCGGGTCGGGCAGGCGCTCCAGCGCGTTCAGGATCTTCATGCAGGCCGAGGCCACGGTGTTGAACTGGTGGCGCTGCATGTCGTAGTTGGCCTGCTTCAGGATCGCGTGTACCTCGTGGCGCGCGGCGCGGTCCGCCGCGCCCGCCTGCGACCCGCGGCCGGCGTACCGGCCGGAAAACTTCAGGCCGTACGCCCACAGCCGCCGCAGGAACCGGTAGGAGCCCTCGACGCCCTCGTCGCTCCACTCCAGGGTGTGGGTGGGCGGCGAGGCGAAGATGATGAAAAAGCGCGCGGTGTCGGCGCCATACTGCTCGATCAGGGCCTGCGGGTCGACGCCGTTGTTCTTCGACTTGGACATCGTGCCGATGCCGCCGTAGGTCACCTCGGCGCCGTCCGAGCGCCGCTTCGCCGACACGATGCGCCCCTTGGCGTCGCGCTCCACCTCCACCTCCGAGGGGTGCACCCACTCGCGCCGGCCCTCGCGGTTCTCCAGGTGATACGACTCGGCGAGCACCATGCCCTGCGTGAGCAGGTTGGTGAAGGGTTCCGAGACCCCGGGCATCAGGCCCTGGTCGCGCATCGCGCGCTGGAAGAAGCGCGAGTACAGCAGGTGCAGGATGGCGTGCTCGATGCCGCCGATGTACTGGTCCACCGCCATCCAGTAGCGCGCGCGCTCGTCCACCATCGCCTCCGCGGCACCGGCGCTGGCGAAGCGCGCGAAGTACCAGGACGAATCGACGAAGGTGTCCATGGTGTCGGTCTCGCGCCGTGCCGCCGCGCCGCAGGCGGGGCACTTGCACTGCGTGAACGAGGCGAGCTTGTTGAGCGGGTTGCCGCTGCCGTCGGGCACCAGCCCTTCGGGCAGCACCACCGGCAGGTCGGCATCCGGCACCGGCACCTCGCCGCAGGCCGGGCAGTGGATGATCGGGATCGGGCAGCCCCAGTAGCGCTGGCGCGAGATGCCCCAGTCGCGCAGGCGCCACTGCAGCTGCTTCTCGCCCAGCTGCTTCGCCTGCAGGTCGGCGGCGATCGCATCGACCGCCTGCCGGAAATCCAGGCCGTCGTACCTGCCGGAGTTGATGCAGGTGCCGTGCTCCGCGTAGGCGGGATTCCAGGGCGCGGGAACCGAATCCCCGGCCGGGTGGCGGATGACGCAGGGGATGGCGAGCCCGTAATTGCGCGCGAAGGCGTAGTCGCGCTCGTCGTGCGCCGGCACGCCCATCACCGCGCCCTCGCCGTAGCCGGTCAGCACGTAGTTGCCGACCCAGACTTCGAGTTTCGCGCCCGACAGCGGATGGGTGACGAAGATGCCGGTGGGCATGCCCTTTTTCTCGGCCTGCGCCACCTCGGCTTCCATCACCGCGCCGTGCCTGCATTGCTCGACGAAGGCGGCGAGCGCCGGGTTCGATCGCGCGGCGTGCGCCGCGATCGGGTGCTCCGCGGCCACGGCGCAGAAGGTGGCGCCCATCAGGGTGTCGGCGCGGGTGGTAAACACCCACAGCGTGCGCTTCTCGCCCGCGAGCTCGTAGGGAAAGCCAATCTTCACGCCCTCGGAGCGGCCGATCCAGTTCTTCTGCATCAGCTTCACCTGCTCGGGCCAGCCCGGCAGTCCGTCCAGCGCCGCGAGCAGCTCCTCGGCGTAGGCGGTGATGCGGAAGAAGTACATCGGGATCTCGCGCTTCTCCACCACCGCGCCGGTGCGCCAGCCGCGGCCCTCGATCACCTGCTCGTTCGCCAGCACCGTCTGGTCCACCGGGTCCCAGTTGACCACGCCGGTCTTCTTGTAGGCGAGGCCCTTCCTGAACAGGCGCGTGAACAGCCACTGGTTCCACTTGTAGTAGCCCGCATCGCAGGTGGCGAGTTCGCGTTCCCAGTCCAGCGCGAAGCCCAGGCCCTTCAGCTGCCGCTTCATGTACGCGATGTTGTCGCGCGTCCACTTCGCCGGCGGCACCTGGTTGGCCATGGCCGCGTTCTCCGCCGGCAGGCCGAAGGCGTCCCAGCCCATGGGCTGCAGCACGTTCAGGCCCCTCATGCGGTGGTGCCGTGTCAGCACATCGCCGATGGTGTAGTTGCGCACATGCCCCATGTGCAGCTTGCCCGAGGGATAGGGGAACATCGACAGGCAGTAGAACTTGGGCTTGCCCGGGTCCTCGACGGCGCGGAACGAATCGTGCTCGAGCCAAAAGGCCTGCGCGACGCGTTCGATGTGGGCGGGCTCGTACTGCGGGTTCATTCGGGCGAACCGATCCTTGGCGAACGTGAGATTATACGGGCGGCACCAGACCAAGCGAGGAGGGTTGCCCGATGCGCAAGCTGACTGTTGCGTTCATGATCCTGGCCTGCTCCTCTGCCTTGGCGCAGAGCTGGCCGGCGAAGCCGATCCGGATGGTGATCCCGTTTCCGCCGGGCGGCGCAACCGACGTCGCCGGCCGGGCGGTGGCCGACCGGATTTCACCCGCGCTCGGCCAGACCGTACTGGTGGAGAACCGCGCCGGCGGCAACGGAAACATCGGCGTCGAAGCGGTGGTGCGCAGCGCAGCGGACGGATACACGATCCTCGTCGTTCCGGACCAGATCGCGAGCAATCCCCATGTCTACAAGCTTTCGTTCGACGCGCAGAAGGAGCTGATGCCGGTGATCCAGCTCTCGCGCCAGCCTGTCGTGCTCGGGGTGCACCCGTCCCTGGGCGTCAACAGCGTTGCCGAGTTCATCGCAAAGGCAAAGCAGAAGCCCGGCGCCATCGCCTACGCGACCTCCGGCGCGGGCTCGCAGCAGCACATCGCCGCGGAGTGGTTCTCGTCCCTGGCGGGGATCAGCCTGACGCACATACCATACAAGGGCGGCGGCCAGGCGATCACGGACTTCATCGGCGGGCAAGTGCAGGCGGCCTCTCTGGGCTCCACGCCGGTGATCCCGCATCACAAGGCGGGGAAGGTGAAGATCATCGCCCAGACCACGCGGAACCGGGCGCCGACGCTCCCCGATGTGCCGACCTACCTCGAGTCCGGCTTCAAGGATCTGGTTCTGGACCAGTGGCTGGGCGTCTTCGTGCCGACGGGGACGCCGCGGGAGATCGTCGACCGCCTGCATGCCGAGATTGCCAAGGCCCTGACCGATCCCTCGGTGACGGCGCGCTTCGAGCGTGCGGCGATGGAGCCGGTGGGCGGTACCACGGAACAGTTTGCGCAGCTGGTGCGCGAGAATCACACGATGTACGCGCGCCTGGTGAAGGACCTGAAGATCAGGGCAGAGTAGCGGGGAGAATGGCGAGGGCTCTGCCGGCGCGCGAAGATATAATCGCGCACCTTGTCGCTGCGCCTCGAACACCTCAACGCGGAACAGCTCGCCGCCGTCACCGCCGGGGACGAGCACATGCTCGTGCTCGCCGGCGCCGGCAGCGGCAAGACGCGCGTGCTCACCACGCGCATCGCCTGGCTGCTCAAGTCGGGCAAGGTCTCCCCAGGCGGCCTGCTCGCGGTCACCTTCACCAACAAGGCGGCGCGCGAGATGTTCACGCGCCTGGCCGCGATGCTGCCGGTGAACCCGCGCGGGATGTGGGTCGGCACCTTCCACGGCCTCGCCAACCGCATGCTGCGGGCGCACCACCGGGAGGCTGGCCTGCCGCGCGAGTTCCAGATCCTGGACACGCAGGACCAGCTGGCCGCGGTGAAGCGGCTGGCACGCTCGATGAGCGTGGACGAGGACCGCTTGCCGCCGCGGGCGCTGCAGTACTTCATCAACGCGCGCAAGGAGGAGGGCTTGCGCGCGGCCGACATCCAGGCCCCGGACGAGGCGACGCGCAGGCAGGTGGAGTTGTACGCCGCCTACGACGAGCAGTGCCGGCGCGAGGGGGTGTCGGATTTTGCCGAGCTGTTGTTGCGCAGCTACGAATTGCTGATGCGCAACGAGCCGCTGCGGGAGCATTACGGGGCGCGCTTCCGCCACATCCTGGTGGACGAGTTCCAGGACACCAACCGCCTGCAGTACCGCTGGCTGAAGCTGCTCGCGGGCGAGGCGAGCCGCATCTTCGCGGTGGGCGACGACGACCAGAGCATCTATTCGTTCCGCGGCGCCAACGTCGGCAACATGGCCGACTTCGAGCGCGAGTTCCGCGTCGCGAAGGTGGCGCGCCTTGAGCAGAATTACCGTTCGCAGGGCAACATCCTCGATGCCGCCAACGCGCTCATCGCGCACAACCGCAACCGCCTGGGCAAGAACCTGTGGACCGCGGACGGCGCCGGCGAGCCGCTGCGGGTGTTCGAGGGCGAAAGCGATTCCGAGGAAGCCCGCTTCATCGCCGAGGAGGTGAAGGCGCTGCAGCGTGAAGGGCTCAAGCTCGCCTGCATCGCGGTGCTGTACCGCTCCAATGCCCAGTCGCGCGTGATCGAGCATGCCCTGTTCGGCGCCGGGATCGCCTACCGCGTCTACGGCGGCCTGCGTTTCTTCGAACGCGCCGAGGTGAAGCATGCGCTCGCCTACCTGCGCCTGGTAGCCACGCCGGAAGACGACAATGCGCTGCTGCGGGTGCTCAATTTCCCGCCGCGCGGCATCGGCGCGCGCTCGCTGGAGGGGCTGCAGGACGCGGCGAAGGCGCGCGGCTCCAGCCTGTGGGCGGCGCTGGACGGACTCACCGGCCGCGCCGCCGCCCCGGTGGCCGCGTTCCGCGGCCTGATCCGCAGCCTGCAGGAGCAGACCGCGACCCTGCCGCTGCCGGAGAAGGTGGAGCATGTGCTCTCGCGCAGCGGCCTCATCGAGCACTACAAGAACGAGCGCGAGGGCACCGACCGCATCGAGAACCTGGGCGAGCTGGTGAACGCGGCGGCGGTTTTTTCGCAGGAGGACCGCAGCACCGGCCTTGCCAGCGGCGAGGGCGACGAGGACGGCGTGGTGATGGACCCGCTCACCGCATTCCTGGCCCATGCCGCGCTGGAGGCGGGCGAGCACCAGGCGGGCGAGGGCCAGGACGCGCTGCAGATGATGACGGTGCACTCGGCCAAGGGGCTGGAATTCGAGGCGGTGTTCATCTGCGGCCTGGAGAAGGGCCTGTTCCCGCACGAGCAGGCGCTGCTGCAGAAGGACGGCCTGGAGGAGGAGCGGCGCCTCGCCTACGTCGCCATCACGCGCGCGCGCCAGCGCCTGTACCTGTGCCATGCGCAGACGCGCCTGCTGCACGGGCAGAGGCGCTACAACCTGCCGTCGCGCTTCCTGCAGGAGATTCCCGAGGGCCTGATGAAGTGGCTGACGCCGCGCTACGCGCCCCCGGCGCCGATGGCCTTCGGTGCGGCGCCGAAGAAGGCGCCCGGCTTCGCCAAGGCGAGGGAAGCGGGCGGTTTTCGCATCGGCCAGAACGTGATCCACGCCAAGTTCGGGCCCGGCGTGATCCTGGATGCCGAGGGCATGGGCGGCGAGGCGCGGGTGCAGGTGAATTTCGGCCGCGGCGGCATCAAGTGGCTCGCCGTGGCGGTGGCGAAGCTGCAGGCGGCCTGATTCAGAGCGTGGCGACCACGAGGTAGCGCGCAAGGCGCCCCGCGGCCATGAACAGGAGCGCCGGGAGCCACGCGATCCGCAGCCAGCCCGCCGCGACGCACAGCGCATCGCCGACCACGGGCAGCCAGGCGAGCAGCGTTGCCGGCGCGCCGTGGCGCCGCAGCCAGCCGAGCGCCCGCGGCTGCAGCTTCTGCTCGGCCTTCGCCGGCAGGAAGCGCCCGATGGCGTAGCTCGTCATGCCGCCCGCGGTGTTGCCGAGCGTCGCCAGCGCAAGCGCCGCGACCGATTGCTCCGGATGCAGGCGCAGGTACGCGAACAGCACCGCCTCCGAGGAGAACGGCACCACCGTGGCGGCGAGGAACGCCGACAGGAACACGCCGGCGAGCCCGCCCTCGGGGGTCAGCAGCGTCGAGGCAAGCGTATTCAATGTGATAGGCTTTTTCGATG
>VGIA01000005.1 GCA_016868105.1 Betaproteobacteria bacterium
TCTCGGGCGGGCCGCCCGCCTCGGGCAGCGGCACGCTCACCGTGATGGCGGGCGGGGAAGCCGCCGAGATCGAGCGCGCCCGGCCGCTGTTGGCCGATGTCGCAGGCCGCTTCACGCACATGGGGCCTTCCGGGGCCGGCATGGCCGCCAAGATGCTCAACCAGCTGATCGTGGGCGCAGGCCATGCCGTCATGGCCGAGGCGGTGGTGCTCGCCGAAGCCGCCGGGATCGACGCCGCGCGCCTGCCCGAGTGCCTGGCGGGCGGCCTTGCCGACAGTCCCCTTTTGCAAAAGCTGTATCCGCGGATGGTGAAGCGCGACTACGCGCCGCAGGGCTACGTGCGCCAGCTGCTCAAGGACCTCGAGATGGTGAACGAGTTCGCCGGTGCGCTGAAGGCGCCGACGCCGATGATGGGTGAAGCGCTGTCGCTGTACCGGATGCTCGCTCACCTCGGTCACACCGAACTGGATACGGCAGCGGTGCTCAAGCTCTATGAACGCTAGTTCTCCCGAGCCGATCGTCGATGCGCATCACCACCTGTGGCAGCTTTCGGGAGGGCCCTTGTACTACCCCTGGCTGCAGGATCCGCAGCCGCACGATTTCTTTCTCGGCGACTATGCGTCGCTGAAACGCGATTACCTGCCCGCCGACTATCGGCGCGACGCCGCCGCGCACCACGTCGTGAAGACGGTTCACGTGGAGGCCGAATGCGGCCGGGACCAGCAGGTCGCCGAAACGCGCTGGCTCAGCGAAATCAGCGCCCGCCACGGCATGCCGAGCGCCATCGTCGCTCACGCCTGGTTCCACACCGCGGGCGCCGAAGCGATCCTTGCGGAGCAGGCCAGTTTTCCGCTGGTCCGTGGCATCCGCTCCAAGCCCGCCGATGAAGCCATGATGCGCGACCCGAAATGGCTCGCGGGGCTGCGTCTGCTGAAGAAATTCGGCCTGTCGTGGGACCTGCGCGTCAAGACCTGGGAGCTCGAAGCGGCAGCGCAGGTGGCGCGCGGAATTCCGGACCTCCCCGTGGTGCTCAACCACACCGGCTTCCCCTGGGACCGCAGCAACGCGGGGCTCGAGCGGTGGCGGCGCGGGATGAAGGCGCTGGCCGCCTGCGAGCAGGTTTACTGCAAGCTGTCCTGCCTGTGCCTGCCAGAAGGCGCATGGGACTACGAGGGCAATCGCAGGATCGTGCTCGAAGCCATCGAGATCTTCGGCATCGATCGCTGCATGTTCGCGTCGAACTTCCCGGTGGACGGCCTGCGCGTCTCGTTTGCGCAGATGTTCCGGGATTTCAGGCGCATGACCGCGGAAATCTCCGCCGCAGACCGGCGCAGGCTGTTCTACGAGAACGCCGCCCGCTTCTACCGGATCTGAGGCTGTTACGGGGGCTGCGTCGTCAGCCCGCCGCCGTCGGCCATCAGGGCCGTCCCGGTCACATAGCTCGCCTCGTCGGAAGCGAGCCACAGGATCGGGTAGGCGATCTCGCGCGGCGACGCCCAGCGCCGCAGCAGGCAGCTGCGCGCGGCGATCGCCTCGATCTGTGCCCGCGTCTGGCCCGCCGCGGCAAAACGCTTTTCGTGGAACGGCGTCAGGGTGGCCCCGGGGCAGACCGCATTGACGCGCACGCCGTGGCGCGCCTCTTCGAACGCGAGCGTGCGCGTCATCGACACGATACCGGACTTGGTGACGTCGTACTGGCCCATGCCGGCGCGCGGAATGAAGGCGTGCATGGACGAGACGTTGACGATGCTGCCGCGGCCCGAGGCACGCAGCGCCGGCAGCGCCTCGCGGCTCAAATAGGCGTAGCTGAGCAGGTTGACCGCCAGGAGGCGCTCCCAGGTCTCGCGCTTGGCTTGCGCCAGCGGCTCGTAGGCGCGAATTCCGGCGTTGTTGACCAGCACGTCGATCCGGCCGAAGACGCGCTCCGTCTCCGCGACGATGTTCGCCGCCGACGCCTCCGCCCCGACATCGGCGACCACGTCGTGCACACGGGCCCCGGGCACGTCCTTGCGGATCGCCGCGCAGGCCGCCGCCATTGCGCCGGCGTCATGGTCCGCCAGCACCACGCTTGCGCCTTCCGCGCAGAACAGCCTGCCGGTCGCCGCGCCGATGCCCCCGGCGCCCCCCGTGACGATCGCCACCCTGCCCTCGAGCCGGCTCATGCACGCCCCCCGTTTCGCAGCCTGGCGAGGCGAAAGGCAACCATTTGCCACTTCACTGCCCGGTTACATCGATTATTATCCGGCCGGGAGAAGCGGCATGAACCAACTCGATTTCAAAGGAAAGACTGCGGTCGTCACCGGCGGCGCGCAGGGCATCGGCGCGGCGATCGTCAGGCGCCTGGAAGCCTCAGGCGCCAAGGTCGCGATCTGGGACCTGGACGGGCCCGGAAAGGTGGACGTCGCCGACCCTGCCTCGATTCTGGGCGCGTTGCAGAGCACGCTCGAGCAACTGGACAAGATCGACATCCTGGTCAACAACGCCGGCATTGCCGGCCCCACGGCGCCGGTCGTCGACTACCCCATCGATCAGTGGGAGCGGGTCATCCGGATCGACCTGACCGGCCCATTCCTGTGCTGCCGGGCGGTCGTGCCGCACATGGTGAAGGCGGGCTACGGGCGCATCGTCAACATCGCCTCGATCGCCGGCAAGGAGGGCAATCCGAACGCGGCGGCCTATGCCGCGGCCAAGGGCGGCCTGATCGCCTTCACCAAGGCGCTTGGCAAGGAACTGGCGCAATCCGGGGTGCTGGTGAACTGCCTGACGCCGGCCGCCGCGCAGACCGCGATCCTGAACCAGGTGACCCCCGAGTTCGCCAAGTTCATGCTGTCCAAGATTCCGATGGGCCGGTTCGTCAAGGTGGAGGAGATCGCCGCCATGGCCTGCTGGCTGGCCTCTGAGGATTGTTCCTTCGCAACCGGTGCCATCTTTGACATTTCAGGGGGAAGGGCAACTTACTAGTGAAAAAGAAAACCATTCCCCTGCGCAGCGTGCACTGGTTCGGCCGCCAGGACATCTACGGTTTCATCTACCGCAGCTGGACCAAGAACCGCGGCGTCCCGCAGGACCAGTTCGACGGCCGGCCGGTGATCGGCATCTGCAACACCTATTCCGAGCTGGTGCCGTGCAATTCGCACTTCCGGACGCTGGCCGAGCACGTCAAGGCGGGCGTGCTGGAGGCGGGCGGCTTCCCGCTGGAATTCCCGGTGATGTCGCTGGGCGAGACGCTATTGCGCCCCACCGCCATGCTCTACCGCAACCTCGCCTCGATGGACGTCGAGGAGTCGCTGCGCGCCAACCCGATCGACGGCACGGTGCTGCTGGTGGGCTGCGACAAGACCACGCCGTCGCTGCTGATGGGCGCCTCCTCGGTCGACCTGCCCACTATTGCGGTCTCCGGCGGCCCGATGCTCTCGGGCAAGTACCGCGGCACCGACATCGGCTCGGGGACGAATGTCTGGTCCATGTCCGAGGACCTGCGCGCCGGAAAGATCTCCCTCGAGGAGTTCCACGAGGCGGAGTCCTGCATGCACCGCTCGCACGGCCATTGCATGACCATGGGCACCGCCTCGACCATGGCCTCGATGGTCGAGTCCCTCGGCATCGGCATGCCGGGCAACGCGGCCTGGCCGGCGGTGGATGCGCGGCGCAACGTGCTCGCGCGCATGGCGGGCCGGCGCATCGTCCAGCTGGTCAAGGACAAGGTCAGCATCTCGAAGATCCTCACCAAGCCCGCGTTCGAGAACGCGATCCGCGCCTGCGCCGCGATCGGCGGCTCGACCAACGCGGTGATCCACCTCATCGCCATCGCGCGGCGCCTGGGCGTGGACCTGACGCTGGAGGACTGGGACCGCCTCGGGCGCGGCGTGCACACGCTCGTGAACCTCATGCCCAACGGCAAGTACCTGATGGAGGATTTCGCCTACGCCGGCGGTCTGCCCGCGGTGCTGCGCCAGCTGGGCGAGCACAAGCTGCTGCATCGCGACGTCCTCACGGTGAATGGCCTGACCATGTGGGACAACGTCAAGGACGCGCCCTGCCATAACACCGAGGTCATCACCCCGTTCAGGAAACCGTTCAAGAAGAACACCGGCATGGCCGTGCTGCGCGGCAACCTGTGCCCGGGCGGCGCCATCATCAAGCCCTCGGCGGCGACCCCCGGGCTGATGAAGCACCAGGGCCGCGCCGTGGTGTTCGAGAACATCGAGGACTTCCACAAGCGCATCGACGACCCGAAGCTGGACATCGACGAGAAGTGCATCATGGTGCTGAAGAACTGCGGGCCCAAGGGCTATCCCGGCATGGCCGAGGTGGGCAACATGCCGCTGCCGCCGAAGCTATTGAAGCGCGGCATCACCGACATGGTGAGGATTTCGGACGCGCGCATGAGCGGCACCGCCTACGGCACCGTCATCCTGCACATGGTCCCCGAAGCCGCCGCCGGCGGCCTGCTCGCGCTGGTGAAGAACGGCGACCTCATCGAGCTGGACGTGGCGAAGCGCAAACTGGAACTGAAGGTTTCGGCCGCCGAGATCGCCAAGCGCAGGAAGGCCTGGAAGAAGCCCAGGCCGCCGCTCGAGCGCGGCTACTGGCGCCTGTACTTCGACCATGTGCTGCAGGCGGACCAGGGCGCGGACCTGGATTTCCTCGCCGGCAAGTCCGGATCCTTCGTGCCCAGGGATAACCACTGACCCGCTCGGTGCCGTGAAGCTGCCCCGCGTCGGCATCACCATGGGCGACCCCGCCGGGGTCGGCCCGGAGGTGGTGATGAAGGCGCTGGCCGACCCGCGGGCCTACGAAGGCGCGCGCCCGCTGGTGATCGGCGACGCGAAGCGGCTGGAAAAGGCGGGGAGAATCGTCGGCGCCCGGGCGAAGGTGGCGCGCATCGCCGCGCCCGCCGAGGCAAAGTACACACCAGGCATGGTGGACTGCATCGACCTGGACCTCGTTGCCGATGACCTGCCTTTTGGCAAGACCTCCGCCGCCGCGGGTGAGGCCTCCTACCGCTATGTCGAGCGCGCCGTGAAGCTGACCCTCGCCGGCGAGCTGGACGCGGTCTGCACCGCGCCCATCAGCAAGGAGGCGATCAACGCCGCCGGCCACAAGTACCCCGGCCACACCGAGATGCTGGCCGAGATGACCGGCACGAAGGAAGTGTCGCTCACGCTGTTCTCGCCCAAGCTGCGCGTGATCCACGTCACCGCGCACATGGGCCTGCTGGAGGCCATCGCGCGCATCGACACGGCGCTGGTCTCCCGCACCATCGCCCGCGGCCGCGACCTGTTGAAACGAGCCGGCATCGCGCAGCCCCGCATCGGCGTCTGCGGCATCAATCCCCACGCCGGCGAAGGCGGCCTGTTCGGCCGCGGCGAGGAGGAAACGAAAATCGCGCCCGCGGTCGCGCAAGCGCGCGCCCTCGGCTGGAAGGTGGACGGCCCGCTGCCCGCGGATTCCCTCTTTTACCTCGCCGCCCGCGGCGACTACGACCTGGTGGTGGCCATGTACCACGACCAGGGCCACGGCCCGGTGAAGGCCCTGGGCCTGGAGCACGGCGTCAACATCACCGCCGGCCTGCCCATCGTGCGCACCTCGGTGGACCATGGCACCGCCTTCGACATCGCCGGCACCGGCAAGGCGGACCAGCAGAGCATGCTGGAGGCGATCAGGCAGGCAGCGCTGCTCTCGCGCAGCTAGCGCCGGGGCGGTAACATTGCCGCCATAGAAGAAATTGGGGACTTCCATGCTGCAGGCCGCCGACCTCACCATCCGACTGAGTCCTGACGACGATGTCGTCATTGCCCGGGTTGCGCTCGCCCCCGGCACCACGCTGGTGAAGGAAGGCAACCTCGCGGTCGCGGGAAAGGTACCGGCCGGCCACAAGGTCGCCGTGCGCGAAGTGAAGCAGGGCCAGCCGGTGCGCCGCTACAACCAGATCATCGGCTTCGCCACGCGCCACATCCGGCCCGGCGAGCACGTCCACGTGCAGAACCTCGCCATGGGCGCCGAGGGACCGCAAGGGTCCCGTCCCTTGCTCAGCGAGCGTGACTACGCGTTCTGCACCGAGGTCAAGCCGGTGGACTACCTGCAGCCGGCGGAGAGCTTCCAGGGCATCGTGCGCCCGGACGGCCGTGTGGCGACGCGCAACTACATCGGCATCCTCACCAGCGTCAACTGCTCGGCCACCGTCGCGCGCATGGTGGCCGACCATTTCCGCAACAACCTCGGCGACTACCCGAACGTGGACGGCGTGGTCGCGCTCACCCACAAGACCGGCTGCGGCATGGCCTCCGAGGGCGAAGGCATGACGCTGCTGCGCCGGACCATGACCGGCTACGCGCGGCACCCCAACTTCTTTTCGGTGCTCGGCATCGGCCTGGGATGCGAGGCGAACCAGATCCGGGTCTGGATGGACCGCGCCGGGCTGAAGTCCTCCGAGAAGCTCCAGGCCTTCACCATCCAGGACAAGGGCGGCACCACGAAGTCGGTTCGCGCCGGTATCGCGCGCGTGAAGGAACTGCTGCCGGAGGCCAACCGCGTCGCACGCCAGCCGGTCCCCGCGAGCCACCTCACCCTGGGCCTGGAATGCGGCGGCTCGGACGGCTACTCGGGCATCAGCGCCAACCCGGCGCTGGGCGCGGCCGCGGACCTGCTGGTGCGCCACGGCGGCACCGCGATCCTGTCCGAGACCCCGGAGATCTACGGCGCCGAGCACCTGCTCACGCGCCGCGCGGTGACGCGTGAGGTGGGCGAGAAGCTGTTGGCGCGTATCCGCTGGTGGGAGGACTACACCGCGCGCAACCGGATGGAGATGAACAACAACCCTTCGCCTGGCAACAAGGCTGGCGGCCTGACCACGATCCTCGAGAAGTCCCTCGGCGCCGCGGCCAAGGGCGGTACCTGCAACCTGGTCGATGTCTACGAGTTCGCCGAGACGGTCACCGCGCGGGGCTTGGTGTTCATGGACACGCCGGGCTACGACCCGGTGTCGGTCACAGGGCACGTAGCCGGCGGCGCCAACGTGGTGTGCTTCACCACCGGCCGCGGCTCGGTCTTCGGCTGCAAGCCGGCGCCCTCGCTGAAGCTCGCGACCAATACCGCGCTCTACCGGCACATGGAGGAGGACATGGACATCAATTGCGGCACCATCGTCGATGGCGAGGAAACCGTGGCCCAGGCGGGCGGGCGCATTTTCCGGCTGGTGCTGGAGACTGCATCCGGCAAGCGCTCCAAGTCCGAACTGCTCGGCTTCGGCGAGGACGAGTTCGCGCCCTGGGTGCTGGGCGCGACGATGTAGGGCTGGCCGCGGCGCGGAGCCTGCCGCTGCTCCTTGCCGGCGATTCTCCTTGCGATACCTGCCGCCGCTCCTGCCGCGAGCGACGGCAAGAAGCCTTCGGCCACGCTCAAGCGCTGCGCGCAGGACGGTTGCAGCATCCTCGCTTGGGTTTGCACGCGCCGAACTTCGAAGCACGGCGCCGACCCGGCGCCGGTGCGAGAATCCGGCGATGGCGAGATTCCACTACCAGGGTGAGCTGGCCTCCGGTGCCCGTGTCGAGTTGCCCGAGGAGATCGCGCGCCACCTGCGTGTGCTGCGGCTGCGGCCCGGCGAAGCCTTGGTCCTGTTCGACGGCCGCGGCGGGGAGTACCCGGCGCGACTGGTGCGGCAGGGGCGCCGCGCGCTGCTGGCGGAACTGGGCGAGCACGTCGCGCTCGAGCGCGAATCCCGGCTCCGGGTGACGCTGGCACAGGGCATTTCCTCGGGTGAGCGCATGGACCTCACGATCCAGAAGGCCGTTGAACTTGGCGTCGCCGCCATCCAGCCCCTGCTGGCCGGTAAATCCGTGGTGCGCCTGGAGGCCGGACGCGCCGCGGCCAAGGTTGCGCACTGGCGGCGCGTGGCCATCGCCGCCTGCGAGCAATGCGGCCGCAACCGCGTTCCCGCGGTGGCGGCGCCGCTCGGCGTTGCCGCGTACTGCGCTTCGCTCTGCGGCGAAGGCGTGCGCATCCTGCTCGACCCGGAGGGCGAGGCGACCCTGAGGGCCAGCGTCGCGCCAGATACCGTCGCCTTGACGCTGGCCGCCGGCCCCGAAGGCGGCTTCGAGGCCTTCGAGGACAAGCTGTTCAGGAGGGCCGGGTTCGCCGCGGTGCGGCTGGGTCCGCGGGTGCTGAGGACGGAGACCGCTGCGCCTGCCGCGCTGGCCGCGCTGGCCGCTCTTAGCGGGGAGTTCTAGGGGCGAGTCCCTCGCCGGTCAGGAACGGTTCGAGGGCGAGCCGGTCGCCGCGCTTCACCGCCTGCCCGTACTGCTGCTCGTCCCGGTCGCATAGGCCGCGACGCGCACGAACTGCTGCACCAGCGCGAGCACGTTGCCGAACAGGCGCCAGTCCTCGGCGTCCTCGGCCTCCTCGGCGCCAAGGGCTGGCGGGGCGGAATTTGACCGCCCCTCGCGGTGCCGTAGAATCGCCAATCAATTCAACGGCCAATGACCACGCTCTCGCACCCCGAGTTGTTCGTACGCTGGTTCCGCCAGGCCGCGCCCTATGTGCACGCCTTCCGCGGCCGCACCTTCGTCATCGGCTTGGGCGGCGGGATGATCGCCGAGCGGACGCGGTTCGCGAACTTCGTCCACGACCTCAACCTGCTCGCCGCGCTGGGCATTCGCCTGGTGCTGGTGCACGGGGCCCGGACGCAGATCGAAGCCGAGCTACGTGCCAAGGGACTGCGCTCGCGCTACGCCAAAGGCATGCGCATCACCGACGCGGCCTCGCTCACCGCGGTCAAGCACGCTGCGGGCGTGCTGCGCGTGGAGATCGAGGCGCTGCTGTCGCAGGGCCTGCCCAATTCGCCCATGGCGGGAGGCGCCATCCGCGTCGGATCGGGCAACTACCTCATCGCGCGCCCGATCGGCGTGTTGGACGGGGTGGATTTCCAGTTCACCGGCGCGGTGCGCAAGGTGGAAGCGGCCGCCATCGCGCGCCGGCTGGAAACCGGGGAAATCGTCCTTGTGCCGCACATCGGCTACTCGCCCACCGGCGAGGTGTTCAACCTGTCCTGGGAGGACGTGGCCGAGAGCGTGGCCATCGCGCTCAGGGCCGACAAGCTGCTGCTGCTGTCGGACCGCCTGCCGGAGAACCGCAGGGGCGAGCCGGTACACGAAATGACGGCGCGCGAGGCCGAGGCGCTGCTCAAGCTCAACCCGGAGCCCAGGGACCTGGCGCGGATCCTGCGCTGCGCGCTGCGGGCGCTCGCCGGCGGCGTCGGCCGCGCGCATATCGTCTGCCGCCGCAGCGACGGTGGCACGCTGCTGGAGTTGTTCACCCACTCCGGGGTCGGCACCATGATCACCGCCGATCCCGTGGAGCAGCTGCGCCCGGCCCGCATCGAGGACGCGGGGGGCATCATCGCGCTGATCGAGCCTCTGGAGGCCGACGGGACTCTCGTCAAGCGCAACCGGGAGCGGCTGGAGCAGGAGATCGGGAATTTCGAGGTCGTGGTGCACGACGGCGTGGTGGTCGGCTGCGCGGCGCTCTACCCGTACCCGGATTCGAAGGGGGCCGAGTTCGCCTGCCTGGCGGTGTCGCCCGACTATCGCGGCAGCGACTACGGCGAGCGGCTGCTCGGCGCCTGCGAAGCGCGCGCCAAGGCGAGGAAGATCCGGCGCATCTTCGCCCTCACCACCCGGGCGCAGCACTGGTTCCTCGACCAGGGCTTCGGCGAGGCGGGCGTGGACGCGCTGCCGGGGGAGCGCAAGGCGCTTTATAATTGGAAGCGCGGCTCCAAGATCTTCCTCAAACGACTCTAGGTATCGAACCCGATGGCGAGAATGGTGAAGTGCGTCAAGCTCGGCCGTGAGGCCGAGGGGCTGGATCGCCCGACTTATCCGGGCCCGCTCGGCCAGCGCATCTACGAAAACGTGTCCAAGGACGCCTGGGCGCAGTGGCTCAAGCACCAGACCATGCTGGTGAACGAGAACCGCCTGAACCTTGCCGACATCCGGGCGCGCAAGTACCTGGCCGAGCAGATGGAGAAGCACTTCTTCGGCGATGGCGCCGACGTGGCGCAGGGCTACGTCCCGCCCTCCAGCTGACGGCCGCCTAGCCTTTGCGCTTCAGCGTCTGCACCCCGCCCGGGGCGCCCAGCAGCAGCACATCCGCACCGCGCCGAGCGAACAGGCCGTTGGTGACCACGCCCGGGATCTGGTTCAGTTCGGCCTCCAGCGCCGGCGGATCGAGGATCGTCAGGCCGTGGCAGTCCAGGATCAGGTTACCGTTGTCGGTCTTGAAACCCTCGCGCAGCACCGGCTGAGCCTTTCGCTTCAGCATCTCGCGCCCGAGGTAGCTGCGCGCCATCGGGATCACCTCGATGGGCAGGGGAAATTTCCCCAGCACCGGCACCCGCTTGGAGGCGTCGCAGATGCAGACGAACTTTGCCGCCACCGCGGCGATGATCTTCTCGCGCGTGAGCGCCCCGCCGCCGCCCTTCACCATGTGCAGGTGCTCGGTGACCTCGTCGGCGCCGTCCACGTACACCGGCAGCTCGGCGACGCTGTTCAGGTCGAAGACGCGGATGCCGTGGCGCCTCAATCGCTCCGCGCTGGCTTCGGAAGCCGCCACCGCGCCCTCGATGCGGCCCTTGATGCTCGCCAGCGCGTCGATGAACAGGTTCACCGTGGAGCCGGAACCGACGCCGACCACCTTGTCCTCGACGACGTGCTTCAGCGCCTCCTGGGCGACCAGTCGCTTGAGTTCGTCCTGGGTCATGGAATGCAGCCTAGCATGGGCGCCTGATGTAACCGATCGGTTACATCGCAGCACCCTGCTGGCGGCGGTACACCGGCTGCGGCTGGGTGAACCAGGAATGCAGGATGTGGTGGACGAGGCGGTAGTTCTTCTGCTGGAAGCTGGCGTGCGAGATGCCGGGGGGACCGGAGTTCGGCCGCCACGTCCGCTCCGCGGTGGGCCACGTCGCGCCGCCGCGCGGCATCGCGGTGGAGATCAACGGGGAGTTCGAGCTCGCGCCCTAGCCCCGGGTCGCACCGCCAACGTAACCGATCGATTACATCCGGCGCCGCCCCGCGCCCTGCGCTAGCGCTTCTTCTGCGGCGGCAGGTCGGTGCAGCTGCCCTCGAACACCTCGGCGGCCATGCCGACGGATTCCGACACCGTGGGATGCGGGTGGATGGTCCTGCCCAGGTCCACCGCGTCCGACCCCATCTCGATGGCGTGCGCAATCTCGGCGATCAAGTCGCCCGCGCCGGTGCCCACGATGCCGCCGCCCGCGACGCGGTGCGTCTCGGCATCGAACAGCAGCTTGGTGAAGCCCTCGTCGCGCGCGTTGGCAATCGCTCGCCCGGAAGCGGCCCAGGGAAACTTGGCGACGCTGACCTTGGCGCCCTGCTTCTTCGCTTCGTCCTCGGTCAGGCCCACCCAGGCGATCTCCGGGTCGGTGTAGGCCACCGATGGGATGACGCGCGCGTCGAAGTGCGACTTCTTTCCGGCGGCGGCCTCCGCGGCAACGTGGCCCTCGTGCACCGCCTTGTGTGCCAGCATGGGCTGGCCGGCGATGTCGCCGATGGCGAAGATGTGCGGCACGTTGGTGCGCATCTGCGAGTCCACCGGGATGAAGCCGCGCTGGTCCACGTTCACGCCGGCCCTGCCGGCGCTGATGCTCCTGCCGTTCGGCACGCGGCCGACCGAGACCAGGATCATGTCGTAGACCGCAGCATTCGCCCCCTCAAAGGTGACGTGCAGGCCGTGCTTCTTCGCCTCGACCTTGGTGGCCTTGGTCTTCAGCATGACCCGATCGAAGCGCCTGGCGTTGTACTTCTGCCAGACCGACACCAGGTCGCGGTCCGCGCCCTGCATCAGGCCATCGAGCATCTCCACCACGTCCAGGCGCGTACCCAGCGTGGAGTACACCGTACCCATCTCCAGCCCGATGATGCCGCCGCCGATCACCAGCATGCTCTTGGGCTGGCTGCGCAGCTCGAGCGCCCCAGTGGAATCCACGATGCGCGGATCATCGGGCAGGAACGCGGGCTTGGAGGATTGTGATCCGGCGGCGATGATGGCCTGGGCAAAGCGGATCTTCTTCCCGCCGACCTCCAGCGTATGCGGGTCGGTGAACTGGCCGGCGCCCTGCAGCACCGTGACCTTGCGCGCCTTGGCCATGCCCGCCAGGCCGGTGGTGAGCTTGCCCACCACTTTCTCCTTGAACGCGCGCAGCTTGGCCAGGTCCACCCTGGGTTCGCCGAAGCTGACGCCGTGCGCGGCGAGCCCGCGCGCGGCGTCCATGACGGCGGCGGTATGCAGCAGCGCCTTGGAGGGAATGCAGCCGACGTTGAGGCAGACCCCGCCGAGCACCGGGTAGCGCTCGACCAGCACCGTCCTCAATCCCAGGTCAGCTGCACGAAATGCCGCTGAATAGCCACCCGGCCCTGCTCCCAACACCACAACATCGAAATCAAACCCTGAAGCAACCGCCGCGGGGCTCGGCGCGGGAGACGGTGGGGCAGAAACCACGGCAGCAGCAGGCCTGTGGGAAGAAACCCCGGGAGAGGCTTCTTCCATGGTCAGGATGAGGGAGCCTTGGGATACCTTGTCGCCGACCTTGAGCCTGATCTGCTTCACCACGCCGGCCTGCGGCGCCGGGATCTCCATGGTTGCCTTGTCCGATTCCAGCGATATCAGCGACTGCTCCTTCGCCACCGCGTCGCCGGGCTTCACCAGGACCTCGATCACCTCGACGTCCTTGAAGTCGCCGATGTCTGGAACCTTGATGTCGACGGGGGCGGCCATCTACAGGAGCGTGCGCCGGATGTCGGCGAGGATCTTGGTGAGCTCGGTGGTGAAGCGGGCCGCCACCGCGCCGTCGATGACGCGGTGGTCGTAGGACAGCGACAGTGGCAGCATCAGGCGCGGGGCGAACTCCTTGCCGTTCCACACCGGGCGCATCGCGGAGCGGGAAACGCCCAGGATCGCCAGCTCCGGCGCGTTGATGATGGGGGTAAAGCAGGTGCCGCCGATGCCGCCCAGGCTCGAGATGGAGAAGGTGCCGCCCTGCATGTCGCCGGCCTTGAGCTTGCCGTCCTTGGCGACCCTGGAGATCTCGGCCAGCTCGCGCGCGAGGTCGAACACGCCCTTCCTGTCCGCGTCGCGCACCACCGGCACCACCAGGCCGCCGGGGGTGTCCACGGCAACGCCGATGTGGAAATAATTCTTGATGACCAGGCTCTCGCCCGACTTGTCCAGCGAGGCGTTGAACTGGGGGTATTTGCGCAACGCGGTGACGCAAGCCTTGATCATGAAGGCGAGCAGGGTGAGCTTGAAGCCGTTCTTCTCGGTCTCGACGGTCTGGCTCTTGCGGAAGGCCTCCAGGTCCGTGATGTCGGCCTCGTCGAACTGGGTGACGTGCGGGATGGAGACCCAGTTGCGGTGCAGGTAGGGGCCGGAGAGCTTCTGGATGCGCGACAGGGGCTTCACCTCGACCGGGCCGAACTTGGCGAAGTCCACCTCGGGCCAGGCCGGCAGGTTGAAGCCATGGCCGCCGCCGCCCTTGGCCGCGGGCGCCTGCGCCGCCGCGCCGGTCATCAAGCCCTTGACGAACCCCTGCACGTCCTGCTGCAGGATGCGGCCCTTGGCGCCGGTGCCCTTCACGCGCGCGAGGTCGACACCGAGCTCGCGGGCGAACTTGCGGACGGAGGGACTGGCGTGGGGAAGGGACGCAGTCGGATCTCTTGGCTCCAATGGAACCGGATCGGGCTTGATCGCTGCAACGGAGACACTTGGTACGACAGGTGGCGCTGAGGGGCTGGGCGCGGCAGCGGGCGGTATTGGTTTGGATGGTGCAGCAGGCCTATCGGGAAGGACAGAACTCTCTTCCATGGCGAGGATGAGGGAGCCCTGCGAAACCTTGTCGCCGACCTTGATCTTGATCTCCTTGACCACGCCCGCCTCCGGCGAGGGGATTTCCATCGTCGCCTTGTCGGACTCGAGTGAAATCAGGGACTGCTCTTTCGCCACCGTGTCGCCCGGCTTGACCAGGATCTCGATGACCTCAACGTCCTTGAAGTCGCCGATGTCGGGTACCTGGACCTCTTTCATACCGTGGCCGGGTCCGGTTTGTCGGGATTTATGCCGTATTTCCTGATTGCGTCCGCCACGGCCTTCGCCTTGCCTTGGCCGGATTCCTCCAGCGCCTTGAGCGCGGCGGCGACGACGAAGTGGCGGTTGACCTCGAAGAAGTAGCGCAGCTTTGCGCGCGAGTCAGAGCGGCCGAAGCCATCGGTGCCGAGGACGCGGCAGGTGCGGCCCCCAGGCAGGAACGGGCGGATCTGGTCGGCGAACACCTTCATGTAGTCGGTGGCCGCGACCACCGGGCCGGGATGCTTCTCCAGGCACTGCGCGATCCAGGGCACGCGGGGCTTGGCCTCCGGATGCAGCAGGTTCCAGCGGTCCGCGGCGAGGCCGTCGCGGCGCAGTTCGTTGAAGCTGGTGGCGCTCCAGACATCCGCCGCGATGTCCCAGTCCTTCTCCAGCAGCCCGGCGGCGGCCTCGACTTCGCGCAGGATGGTGCCGCTGCCCATCAACTGCACGCGCGTCTTGGCCTTGGATTTCGACGGGCGCAGCAGGTACAGGCCCTTGAGGATGCCCTCCTCGCTGCCGGGAACGAGCGCCGGGTGCTCGTAGTTCTCGTTCATCAGGGTGATGTAGTAGTACACATCCTCCTGGTTGGTGACCATGCGCCGCAGGCCGTCCTGGATGATCACCGCCAGCTCGTGGCCGTAGGCCGGGTCGTAGGAGACGCAGTTCGGAATCGCCGAGGCGAGCACCTGCGAGTGGCCGTCCTCGTGCTGCAGGCCCTCGCCGTTGAGCGTGGTCCGGCCGGCGGTGGCGCCGAGGAGAAAACCGCGCGCGCGCTGGTCGGCCGCCGCCCAGGCGAGGTCGCCGATGCGCTGCAGGCCGAACATGGAATAGAAGATGTAGAACGGGATCGTGACCTGGTTGGAATGGCTGTAGGCAGTCGCGGCCGCGATCCAGGAGGACATGGCGCCCGCTTCGTTGATGCCTTCCTCGAGGATCTGCCCCCCCTTGTCCTCGCGGTAGTACATCACCTGGTCCTTGTCCACCGGCTCGTACTTCTGCCCTTCGGGCGCGAAGATGCCCAGCTGCCGGAACATGCCTTCCATGCCGAAGGTGCGCGCCTCGTCGGGCACGATCGGCACGATGCGCTTGCCCAGATCCTTGTCGCGCACCAGGGCCGTCAGGATGCGCATGAAGGCCATGGTGGTGGAGATCTCGCGCCCCGCCCCCGAGCCCTTCAGCACCTGGTCGAAGGCCGCCAGCGGCGGCACCGCGGGGGTCAGGTCCGCCTTCGGACGTCGCTGCGGGTAGAAGCCGCCCAGCGCCTCGCGGCGGGCGTGCAGGTACTTCATCTCCGGCGAGTCGGCGGGCGGGATATAGAACGGCAGCTGCTCCAGCTGGTCGTCCGGGATCGGGATGTTGAAGCGGTCGCGCATCTCGCGGATGGTCGCGAGGTCGACCTTCTTCAGCTGGTGCGTCGGGTTCTTGGCCTGGCCCTGTTTGCCCAGCCCGTAGCCCTTGATGGTCTTGGCGAGGATCACCGTGGGCTGGCCCTTGTGCTTCACCGCCGCGGCATAGGCCGCGTAGATCTTGTGCGGGTCGTGGCCGCCGCGGTTCAGGCGCCAGATGTCCTCGTCGGTCATGCGCGACACCATTTCCAGCACCTTCGGGTCCTTGCCGAAGAAGTGCTTGCGCACGAAGGCGCCGTCGTTCGCCTTGTAGTTCTGGTACTCGCCGTCGACGGTGTCCTCCATGATCCTGCGCAGGCGGCCTTCCGTGTCGCGCGCCAGCAGCGCGTCCCAGTAGCCGCCCCAGATCAGCTTGATCACGTTCCAGCCCGAGCCGCGGAACTCGCCTTCGAGTTCCTGGATGATCTTGCCGTTGCCGCGCACCGGGCCGTCCAGGCGCTGCAGGTTGCAGTTGACGATGAAGATCAGGTTGTCCAGCCGCTCGCGCGCCGCCATGCTGATGGCGCCCAGCGACTCGGGCTCGTCCATCTCGCCGTCGCCGCAGAACACCCACACCTTGCGGTTCTCGGTGTTGGCGTGGCCTCGTGCCTGCAGGTACTTGAGGTAGCGCGCCATGTAGATGGCCTGGATCGGCCCCAGGCCCATGGACACGGTGGGGAACTGCCAGAAATCCGGCATCAGCCAGGGATGCGGGTAGGACGACACGCCCTGCCCGTCCACCTCGCGGCGGAAGTTGAGTAGCTGGTCCTCGCTCATGCGGCCCTCGAGCAGCGCGCGCGCGTAGACCCCCGGCGAGGAGTGGCCCTGGAAGTAGACCAGGTCGCCGCCGTGGCCATCGTGGGGCGCGTGCCAGAAATGGTTCTGGCCGATGCCGAACAGCGTGCCCACCGAGGCGAAGCTGGCGATGTGGCCGCCCAGCTCGTCGTCGTTCTTGTTGGCGCGCGCCACCATCACCATCGCGTTCCAGCGGCAGAACGAGCGGATGCGCCCCTCCAGCGCGGCGTCCCCCGGCGAGCGCTCCTCCATGTGCAACGGGATGGTGTTCACATACGGTGTGTGCGGCGTGTAAGGCAGCGTCACTCCCGAGGTGCGCGCCTTCTCGGTGAGCTTTTCGATCAGGTAGTGGGCGCGCTCCGGGCCTTCGCGCTCGATGACCGCCTCCAGCGCCTCGAGCCACTCGCGCGTCTCCAGGCCATCGGGATCGTTGGCCGCAGGCTGCTGTCGGGTGTCGTCAAACGCGGCTGACATGGCTTGCTCCGGCAAGGGTTCCTGACCCGGACTTGTTCGATTCGGGGTGATTTATAGTATGCCATGCCCGCCAAGATCATCGACGGCAAGGCCGTTGCCGAATCCGTGCGCGCCGCGCTGCAAACCAGGGTCGCCGCGCTCGCCGCGCGCGGTATCCGCCCCGGCCTCGCCGCGATCCTTGCCGGTGCCGACCCGGCCTCGCGCCTCTACGTGCGCAACAAGGTGCGCGCCTGCGGGGAGGCCGGGCTGCATTCCGAGGTGCACGAATTTCCCGAACCCGCTTGCGAAAACGCACTGCGGGAACGCATTGCGAAACTCAATGGCGACCGGCGAATCCACGGCATCCTGGTGCAGCTGCCGCTGCCCGGAAAGCTCGATGCCAGCCGGGTGCTGGCGGCGATCGCCCCGGCCAAGGACGCCGACGGCTTTCACGCCGAGAGCCTCGGGGCGCTGGTGCAGGGCCGCCCCGGCTTCGTGCCCGGCACGCCCGCCGGGGTGATGGCGCTGATCGAGCATGCCGGCGTGCCGATCGCCGGGCGCCACGCTGTGATCGTCGGCCGCTCCACCATCGCCGGCAAGCCCGCGGCGCTGCTGCTCTTGCAAAGGGACGCCACCGTCACCATCTGCCATTCGAAGACGCCCGATCTGGCCGCGGTGACGCGGCAGGCGGACATCCTGGTGGCCGCGGCGGGGCGGGCGAAACTCATCACCGCCGGCATGGTCAAACCCGGAGCCTGCGTCATCGACGTCGGCATCAACCGCGGCGCCGACGGCAAGCTCGCCGGCGACGTGGATTTCGATTCGGTGCAGGATGTCGCCGGCTGGATCACGCCGGTGCCCGGCGGCGTCGGCCCGATGACCGTGGCCATGCTGCTGGTCAACACAGTTAAAGCGGCGGAGCAAACACTTGGCTGAAAGCGCGATGAGTCCCGCCGGCAACCCTCTGCTTGACTTCTCCGGCCTGCCGCGCTTGGCGGAGATCCGGCCGGAGCACGTTTCGCCGGCGGTGGACGAACTGCTCGCGCAGGCGCGCGCGGCGGTCGCCGCTGCGGAATCGGCCGCGCCGACCTGGGGGGCCTTCGTCGCGCCGCTGGAGGACGCGCACGAGCGTCTCGGCCGCGCCTGGGGCCAGGTCTCGCACCTGCACGGGGTCATGGACACCCCGCCCCTGCGCCAGGCCTACAACGCCAGCCTGCCGAAGATCTCGCAGTACTGGACCGAACTGGGCCAGAACCTGAAGCTGTTCGCGAAGTATCGCGAGCTGAAGGGCTCGCCGGCCTACGCCGGCCTGACCGCGGCGCGCCGCCGCGCGCTCGACAATGCGCTGCGCGACTTCAAGCTCTCCGGCGCCGAACTGGATGCGGCGAAGAAGCCGCGCTTCGCCGCCATCCAGGAGGAACTGGCGAAGCTGGGGGCGAAGTTCTCGGAGAACCTGCTGGACGCCACCAACGACTGGACCCTCGTCGTCGAGGACGAGAGGCGGCTTGCGGGCATCCCCGCGGACGTGCGGCAGGCGGCGCGCGAGGCCGCGCAGAAGGACGCAAAGGCGGGCTGGAAGCTCACCCTGCACATGCCCTGCTACTTCCCGGCGCTGCAGTACGCGGAGGACCGCGCACTGCGCGAGACGCTGTACCGCGCCAGCGCCACGCGCGCCTCGGAGTTCGGCAAGCCGGAATGGGACAACACCTCGCTCATCACGCGCATCCTGGCGCTGCGCCGCGAGGCGGCGCGCCTGCTGGGCTACGCCAGCCACGCGGAGGTGTCGCTGGTGCCGAAGATGGCGCGCTCGCCGGCCGAGGTGCTGTCGTTCCTGCGCGACCTCGCCCGGCGCGCGCGGCCCTTCGCCGAGAAGGACGCCGCCGAGCTGCGTGCCTTCGCGCGCAAGGAACTCGGCATCGAGGATCTGCAGTCCTGGGACGTGGCCTTCGCCTCGGAGAAGCTGCGCGCAAAGCGCTACGCCTTCTCCGACCAGGAGCTGAAGCAGTACTTCCCGGAGGATGTCGCGCTGGCGGGGCTGTTCCGCCTCATCGAAACCATCTTCGGCCTGAGGATCTCCGAAGCGAAGGCGCCCGCCTGGCACCAGGAGGTGCGCTTCTGGGAGGCGCGCGACAGGGATGGCGCGCTGGTGGGGCAGTTCTATACCGACCTCTACGCGCGCGACACCAAGCGCGGCGGCGCCTGGATGGACGATGCCATCGGCCGTCGCCGCAAGGCCGCCGGCATACAGACGCCGGTGGCCTACCTCAACTGCAACTTCTCGCGTCCCGTGGGCGGCAAGCCCGCCCTGTTCTCCCACGACGAGGTGATCACCCTGTTCCACGAATCCGGCCACGGCCTGCACCACCTGCTGACCCGCGCCGAGGACCTCGCCGTCTCCGGGCTCAACGGCGTGGAGTGGGACGCGGTGGAACTGCCCAGCCAGTTCATGGAGAACTTCTGCTGGGAATGGGACGTGCTGACGGGCATGACGCGCCATGTCGATACCGGGGCGCCGCTAGCGCGTGCGCTGTTCGACAAGATGATCGCGGCGAAGAACTTCCAGTCGGGACTGGCGATGTTGCGGCAAGTGGAGTTCGCGCTGTTCGACATGCGCCTGCACGCCGAATTCGATCCCGCGGGCGCACATCCGCTACAGGACCTGCTGGACGAGGTGCGCCGCGAAGTGGCGGTGCTGGTGCCCCCGGCGTGGAACCGGTTCCAGAACAGCTTCTCGCACATCTTCGCCGGCGGCTACGCCGCGGGCTACTACAGCTACAAGTGGGCCGAGGTGCTCTCGGCCGACGCCTACGCTCTGTTCGAGGAAACACGCGCGCTGAAAGGCGCGCTCAATGCCGAGGCCGGCGCGCGTTTCCGCGACGAGGTGCTCGCGGTGGGCGGCACCCGCCCGGCGGCGGAATCGTTCCGTGCCTTCCGCGGCCGCGACCCCAGCATCGACGCCCTGCTGCGCCACAGCGGAATGATCCCCGCCTGAGCGCGATGCGGCTCGCGAGCTGGAACGTCAACTCGCTCAAGGTCCGCCTGCCGCAGCTCTCGGACTGGCTGGCGCAGGCGCGGCCGGAGGTGCTCTGCGTGCAGGAGACCAAGAGCGAGGATGCGAAGTTCCCCCGCGCCGCGATCGAGGCGCTCGGTTACCGCGTCGCCTTTTCCGGGCAAAAGACCTACAACGGCGTGGCCCTGCTGGCGAAGGCGCCGCTCGAGCTCCAAGACGTGGTGGCCGGCATCCCCGGCTTCGCCGACGAGCAAAAGCGCGTGCTCGCGGCATCGGCCTGCGGCATGCGCGTGATCTGCGTCTACTGTCCCAACGGGCAGGCCGTCGGCTCCGAGAAGTACGACTACAAGCTGCGCTGGTACGCGGCGCTGAAGGACTACCTCGCCGCCGAGTTGGCGCGCCGTCCGCTGCTCGCAGTGGCCGGCGACTTCAATGTCGCGCCCGAGGACCGGGACGTGCACGACCCCAAAGCCTGGAAAGGCCAGGTGCAGGTCTCGGAGCCCGAACGCGCCGCCTGGCGCGCGCTGCTCGCGCTGGGACTCAAGGACGCGTTCCGGCTGTTCGAGCAGCCGCAGAAGGCGTATTCGTGGTGGGACTATCGGATGCTGGCATTCCGGCGCAATGCCGGCCTGCGCATCGACCACATCCTGCTGTCGGCGCCGCTCTCGGCACGCTGCACCGCCAGTTCCGTGGACAAGGCGCCGAGAAAGCTCGAGCGCCCGTCGGACCACGCCCCCATCATCGCCGAGATCGCCCCTTAGGCGGCCATCCCCTTCTGCACGCCCGGGCGCGCGGACATGCGCTCGCGCCAGGCGTTCAGGTTGGCCATGCCCCCGGTGAGCGCCTTCCTCTGGTTCACCACCGGATAGAGCGCGATGTCGGCCACGGAAAACTCGTCGGCCAGGAACTCGCGCCCGGCGAGCCGAGCGTCCGCGTTGCGCAAGAAGTTGGTAAGCCGCGCCTTGAAGAAATCCGTGATCGGCGCGCTCTTCTCCGGCGCCGTGTTCTCCAGCGCGAAGATGACGCCGCTGTTGCCGGCGACATCGCTGCAGCCCATCATCATCCACTGCAGTGCGACGGCCTTGCGCGCGGGGTCCTTGGGCAGCAGGCGGCCGCTTTTTTCCGCGGCGTAGAGAAGGATCGCACCCGACTGCGCGAGCGAGAGGGGCTTGCCGCCGGGGCCGTTGGAGTCGGTGAGCGCCGGGATCTGGCCGGCGGGGTTGATCTTCAGGTACTCGGGCCTCTTGTGCTCGCCCTTGGACAGGTCCACCTTGTGGATCCTGTGCTCCAGGCCCGACTCGGCCATGCCCACCGCGGCGCGCAGGCCGTTGCCCGTGGCCCACATGTACAGCTCGATCATACCCGCTCCTTGTGATCCGGTTTTGGTTCGCGGATGATAACCGCTGGATGGAGCCCGCCGACAGCATCGCCCGCCTGGGTTTCGCGCGCTGGTACGAGCGCCGGCTGATCGAGGGCCATGCCTGGTTCGTGAGTTGCTTCCTGTGCATGATCGCCATCGCGGCATGCATGGAGGAGCTCAACCTGCGCGGCTCGCTGCCGCGGCTGGCGGTTTATGCCACGCTGGTGCTGGCTTCGGCCGCGCTCGCGGTGTACGCAGCGGTGCGCTACCACCGGATCCTCTCGGAAGCCGAACGCCTGGGCGAGCACGCCACCTGCGGCAACTGCGGCGCCTACGCGCGCTTCAAACTCTACTCGCCCACCATGGCCCGTTGCCGCCGCTGCGGCAACGAGTGGCGGCTGATCAACTAGTCGATCTTGCCCGGATCGACTTTCTAGTCGATCTTATCGTACGCGGGCAGCGTCAGGAACTCGACGTACTCGCCGGTGGTGATCGTCTCGAACAGCACCGCGGCCTCGTCGAGCTTGCCTTCGGCGCCGGCGGCCTTGGCCTTCGCGAGCTCGTCGCCGAGCAGGTCCCGGAACAGGTCCACGGTCACCTTGCGGCCGTCCTCCAGCGCGCCCATGGGCGAGCGGATCCACTGCCAGATCTGCGAGCGCGAGATCTCGGCGGTGGCGGCGTCCTCCATCAGGTTGAACACCGGCACGCAGCCGTTGCCGCCGAGCCAGGCGGCGACGTAGCGGATGCCCACCGCGATGTTGTTGCGCAGGCCGGCCTCGGTGATCGGCGCCGAGGGCTTGAAGTCGAGCAGGTCCTTGGCCGCCACGTTGACCTCGGGACGCTGCTTGCCGTACTGGTTGGGCTGCGGCATGTGCTGGTCGAACACCGCCTTGGCCACCGGCACCAGCGCCGGGTGCGCCACCCAGGTGCCGTCGCAGCCGTCGGTGACTTCGCGCAGCTTGTCCTGACGCACCTTCTCCAGCGCCGCCTCGTTGGCCGCCGGGTCGTTCTTGATCGGGATCTGCGCCGCCATGCCGCCCATCGCGGGCGCGCCGCGCTTGTGGCAGGTCTTCACCAGCGCCAGCGCATAGGCGCGCATGAAGGGCGCGGTCATCGTCACCTGCGAGCGGTCGGCGAGGCAAAACGCCGCGTTGGACCGGAACTTCTTGATGCAGGAGAAGATGTAGTCCCAGCGGCCGATGTTGAGGCCGGCGGAATGGTCCTTCAGCTCCCAGAGGATCTCGTCCATCTCGAAGGCGGCCACCACGGTCTCGATCAGGCAGGTGGCGCGGATGGTGCCGTGGGGAACGCCGAGCGCCTTCTGCGCGGCGGTGAAGATGTCGTTCCAGAGGCGCGCTTCCAGGTGCGACTCCATTTTCGGCAGGTAGAAGTACGGCCCCGAGCCGCGCGCCAGCAGCTCCTTCGCGTTGTGGAAGAAGTAGAGGGCGAAGTCGAAGATGCCGCCGGACACCGGCTGGCCGTCCACGGTGAGGTGCTTCTCGTCCAGGTGCCAGCCGCGCGGGCGCGGGATCAGCACCGCGGTCCTGTCGTTCAGCTTGTAGCTCTTGCCGCCGGCTTCGAGGGCGATGGTGCGGCGCACTGCATCGCGCAGGTTCACCTGTCCGTCGATCATGTTGAACCAGGTCGGGCAGTTGGCGTCCTCGAAGTCCGCCATGAAGGTGGAGGCGCCGCAGTTGAGCGCGTTGATCACCATCTTGCGGTCGGTGGGGCCGGTGATCTCGACCCGGCGGTCGAGCAGGTCCTTGGGCTGCGAGGCGATCCGCCACTCGGATTCGCGCACGCCCTTGGTCTGCGGCAGGAAGTCGGGCAGCCGGCCGGCGTCGAATTCCTTCTGCCGGGCGGCGCGCGCCGCAAGCAGCGCCTGCCGCCGCCCCTCGAATCGCTGGTGCAGCATCGCGACGAATCCGAGCGCTTGCGGGGTGAGGATCTCGGCGAACTGCGGCGTGAGCTTGCCCATCACCCGCGGCAGGGACGGTTGTTCTGCGATCAGCGTTGCGTTCATGGGGGCGGCTTTCCTGTTGTGGATCCTGCGGACCCGGCGCCTCCCGGGAGGCGGGAGCTATTATGCGGGCTTGGATTGGCAAATTTCACAGAAGAAATTTCACATTGTTAATTTCACCCTCTCCCGGCCCGGATCCCCGGGTAAGCTGCGCTGCGCGATTGCGGCGCGCCCTCGGGGGAGGGGGGGGTAGCCTACTTTCCCGCCCATCGGGTTCACATTTCACATTATGAAAACCGCTCACAACGTCCTGATCCTCGGCGCCTCCTACGGCTCGCTGCTCGCCACCAAGCTGGCGCTCGGGGGCCACAGCGCGAGGATGGTCTGCCTGCCCAACGAGGTCCAGCTGTTCAACCAGGCAGGGGCGATCGTGCGGCTTCCGGTCAAGGGCCGGGACGGGCTGGTGGAAGTCCGCTCGCGCGACCTGCCGGGCAAGCTCTCGGCTGCGGGCCCGGGCGAGGTCGCGCCGTTCGACTATGACCTGGTTGTGCTCGCCATGCAGGAGCCGCAGTACCGCTCCCCGGGCGTACGCGAGCTCATCCAGTCGGTCGCGACCTCCCGGGTGCCGTGCATGTCCATCATGAACATGCCGCCGCTGCCCTGCCTCGCGCGCATTCCGGGGGTGGATCCTGCCGCGTGCCGCGGCTGCTACGCCGATCCCACGGTGTGGGATGGCTTCGATCCGCAGCTCATGACGCTTTGCAGCCCCGACCCTCAGGCCTTCCGCCCGCCGGAGGAGCCGGTGAACGTGCTGCAGGTGCGCCTGCCGACCAACTTCAAGTCGGCGCGGTTTCCGTCCCAGGCCCACACCGCGATCCTGCGCCGGCTGGAGGCGGACATCGAGGCGGCGCGCTTTGAACTGGGCCGCGAGCGGATCGAGCTGCCGGTGAAGCTGAAGGTGCATGACTCGGTGTTCGTGCCGCTGGCGAAGTGGTCCATGCTGCTGGCGGGCAACTACCGCTGCGTCACCGCCGGCGGCATCCGCTCCATCAAGGAGGCCGTGCACGGCGACCTCGCCGCGTCGCGCGCGGTGTACGAGTGGGTGATGAAGCTATGCGTGTCGCTCGGCGCCAGCGAGAAGGACCTGGTGCCCTTCGACAAGTACGCGGCGGCAGCGCAGGGGCTCGCGGGCCCGTCGTCCGCCGCGCGCGCCCTCTACGCCGGCGCCCCCAACATCGAGCGCGTGGACCGGCTGGTGCAGGCGATCGCCAGGCAGAAGGGGCAGGGTCTCGCCGCGATCGACGAGACCGTCGCGCTGGTGGACGCCAAGCTGGAAGAAAACCGGAAAGCGAAAAAATAGGGACAGACCACGTTCACCGGCGCAGCCGGCCGCGAAAACGTGGCCTGTGCCTGTTTTCCCGCCTAGCCTTCGTCGGCGCCGCCGCCGATCCCGAGCTCCTGGATCTTTCGGCTGATGGTGTTGCGGCCCATGCCGAGCAGGTTGGCGGCCTCGGTGCGCCGGCCGCCGGTGCGCTCGAGCGCGCGCTCGATCAGCGCGCGTTCGAAGTCGCGCGACAGCTTGTCCAGAATCCCGGTTTCACCGCGCGCCAGGCGCCGCTCGACCTCCTTCGCCAGCACGGCCACCCAGTCCGACGTCGCCGCGGTGGCGTCCTCGGGTTCGCCGCGGAACTCCGCCGGCAGGTCGGTGACGCCGATCACCTGCCCAGGCGCCATCACCGTCAGCCAGTGGCACAGGTTCTCGAGCTGGCGGACGTTGCCGGGAAACTCCAGCTTGCCGAGGTGCGCGAGCACCTCCTCGGACAGGCGCTTGGGCTCCACGCCCAGCTGCCGCGCGCTGCGCGCCAGGAAATGCCGCGCCAGCGGGCCGATGTCCTCGCGCCGCTCCCGCATCGCCGGCAGCCGGATGCGGATGACGTTGAGGCGGTGGTAGAGGTCCTCGCGGAATAAGCCTTCGCGCACCCGCGCCTCGAGGTTCTGGTGGGTGGCGGCGATGACGCGCACGTTGGATTTCAGCTGCTGGTGGCCGCCGACGCGGTAGAACGTGCCGTCGGACAGCACGCGCAGCAGCCGGGTCTGCAGCTCCGCGGGCATGTCGCCGATCTCGTCGAGGAACAGGCTCCCGCCCTCGGCCTGCTCGAAGCGGCCGCGGCGCTGCGCCTGCGCGCCGGTGAAGGAGCCGCGCTCATGGCCGAACAGTTCCGACTCCAGCAGGTCCTTGGGCATGGCCGCGGTGTTGATGGCGACGAAGGGCTTGTGCGCCCGTGTGCTGTGACGGTGCAGCGCGCGCGCCACAAGCTCCTTTCCGGTGCCTGACTCGCCGGTGAGGAGCACCGTGGCGCTGGACTGCGACAGGCGGCCGATGGCGCGGAACACCTCCTGCATCGCTGCCGCCTGCCCGAGAATCTCGGGCTCCTCGGCGATCGGCTCCAGCGCCGCTTCCTCGCGCTGGCTCTCCGCGAACGCGCGGCGGATCAGTTCCACCGCCTGGTCGACGTCGAAGGGCTTGGGCAGGTACTCGTAGGCGCCGCCCTGGAACGCCGCCACCGCGGACTCCAGGTCGGAGTAGGCCGTCATCACGATCACCGGCACCGACGGAAACTTCTTCTTGACCACCTGCAGCAGCTCGATGCCCGAGGCGCCCGGCATGCGGATGTCGGACACCAGCACCTGCGGCGGCTCGCCACCGGCGAGCGCATCCAGCGCCTCCCGCGCCGAGGCGAAGGACTGGAAGGCCATGCCTTCGCGGCTGAGGGCTTTCTCGAACACCCAGCGTATGGAGCGATCGTCGTCGACAATCCAGACCGGTTTCATGGCAGCGGCAGCAGTAGGCTGAACACCGTGCGTCCCGGGCGGCTGTCGAACTCGACGATGCCGCCGTGGTTCTGCACGAACGTGTGGACCAGCGCAAGGCCGAGGCCGCTGCCGCCCTCCCGTCCCGACACCAGGGGATTGAAGACGCGATCGCGGATGTCCCCGGGAATGCCCGGTCCGTCATCGATCACTTGCAATTCCAATGCCAGCCTGGACAGGCGCCGGGCGATGGTCACCTGGCGGGCGACCCGGGTGCGCAGGACGATGGTGCCGCCCCGCTTGGCGTTGGCCTCGGACATCATGGCCTGGGCCGCGTTGCGCACCAGGTTGAGGACCAGCTGCACCAGCTGCTCCAGGTCACCGATCAGGTCCGGGATGCTGGGATCGTAGTCGCGCAGAAGGGACACCGACTCCGGGAACTCCGCCAGCACCAGGCTGCGCACCCGCTCCAGCACCTCGAGGATGCGCACAGGCGCGACGCGCACGATACGCTGGGGGATGAGCAGCTGGTCCATGAGCGCCTGCAGGCGATCGGCTTCCTTGATGATGACCTGGGTGTACTCGCGCAGCTCCGGGCGATCCAGTTCGCGCTCCAGCAGCTGGGCCGAGCCGCGCAGGCCGCCCAGCGGATTGCGGATCTCGTGCGCGAGATTGCGGATCAGCTGCCGGCTGGTCTCGCGCTGGTCCAGGCGCCGCTCCTCGCGTTCCACCCGCAGCTGCTCCTCCAGGGGGCGCAGTTCGGCCAGCAGGGGGCGCCGCGGCAGGTCCGTGCGCGTCACCAGGCAGGACAGCGGCAGGGATTCGCGGCCGGGGCGGAGGTAGCTCGCATGCTGGGCGCGGTAGTCCCAATGTGCCGACAACGCCTCGCGCAGCATCCCCTCGATCGCTTCGCTCTCGGCGAACAGGGCCTGGAACGGCTGGCCGACGATGGCCTTCGCGCCCGCGCCCAGCAGGTTCTCCGCCGCTGGGTTGGCATAGCGCAGAACGAAGTCCTCGTCGAGCAGCACGACCGCGGTGGCCAGGAGTTGCAGCCCGGAGAGCCCGGGTGTTGGTTCGGCCATGGGCCGTGGATCGGTGCCGGATGGAAAGGGGGCTTGCCGCTAGCGGCTGAGGTTGGCGATCTCGCGCTTCAGCGCTTCGAGGTTCTGCTCGTGCACCTCGACCGAGTCGCGGAACGGCTTCAGGCGCTCCAGCACGCGGGCAAAGTTCTTCTCCTCGCCGGTGCGGACCGCCTCCTGCTCGGCCAGCTTCTTGCGGGCGTCGGCGAGCATTGCCTGCTCCTGGACCAATTCCTTCTCCAGCGTCTCGCGCTGCTTGGATTTCGCCCAAGCGCGGTCGACAGCCGATTCCTTCGGGAAACCGGCCGGCGAGGGTGATTTCGCGGCCGGCTTGGGCGCGGCGCCAGCCGGCACGAAGATGATGCGTTCCGCGCAGTCCTTGCCTGCGGTGTCGTGCTTCTCGCTGGTGATGGTGACACGGCCGCTGGCGTCCTTGCAGTTCCACAGGGTCCGCACCACGGTGGTCTGGGCCGCCGCAGAGGTGAGGACCAACTGTGCCAGAACCAGTGCCGCACCATATCGGGTCATGGTCGGGACTTCACCTCAATGCAATGCGTTAAGTCTATGCCACGGATGGGATTTTGGCACATTCCAGAAAACAGCAAGGGCGGGGACTCCCCCGCCCTTGCCATAACGCACCGGCGGTGAAACGGTTGCCCGGCTAGGAGCTGTAGTACATGTCGAACTCGACCGGATGGGTGGTCATGCGGAACCGGGTGACTTCCTCGGACTTGAGCGCGATGTACGACTCGATGAAGTCGGCGTCGAACACCCCGCCCTTGGTGAGGAAGGCGTGGTCCCTCTTCAGGTTGTCCAGCGCCTCGTCCAGCGACGCGCACACCTGCGGCACCTTGCCGGCCTCTTCCGGCGGCAGGTGGTACAGGTCCTTGTCGATCGGGTCGCCCGGGTGGATCTTGTTCTGCACGCCGTCCAGGCCCGCCATCAGCATGGCCGAGAACGCAAGGTAGGCGTTGGCGGTCGGATCCGGGAAGCGCACCTCGACGCGGCGCGCCTTGGGGCTCGCCACGTAGGGAATGCGGCACGAGGCCGAGCGGTTCTTCGCCGAGTAGGCCAGGTTGATCGGTGCCTCGAAGCCCGGCACCAGCCGCTTGTAGGAGTTGGTGCCCGGGTTGGTGATGGCGTTCAACGCCTTGGCGTGCTTGATGATGCCGCCGATGTAGTGCAGCGCGAGCTCCGACAGCCCAGCGTAGCCGTTGCCGGCGAACAGGTTCTGCCCACCCTTCCACACCGACTGGTGCACGTGCATGCCCGAACCGTTGTCGCCGACCACGGGCTTGGGCATGAAGGTGGCCGTCTTGCCGTAGGACGAGGCGACGCTCCAGACCGTGTACTTTAGGATCTGCAGCCAGTCGGCGCGCTGCACCAGCGGGGCGAAGCGGGTGCCGATCTCGCACTGGCCCGGCGCCGCGACCTCGTGATGGTGTACCTCGACCTCCACGCCCTGCGCCTCGAGCGCGATGCACATGGCGTTGCGGATGTCCTGCAGCGTGTCGGCCGGAGGCACCGGGAAGTAGCCGCCCTTGACCGGCGCGCGGTGGCCCATGTTACCCGCCTCGTAGTCGATGCCGGTGGACCAGGGCGCCTCCTCGGACTTGATCTTCACCGAGGAGCCGGACATGTCCACGCTCCAGGTCACGCCGTCGAAGATGAAGAACTCGGGCTCGGGGCCGAAGTAGGCCACCTCACCGATGCCGGAGGACTTGAGGTAGGCCTCGGCGCGCTTGGCGATGCCGCGCGGGCAGCGGTTATAGGGCTTGCCGTCGGCGGGCTCGACCACGTCGCAGGTGATGTTGAGGACCGGCTCGTCGGTGAAGGGATCGATGCGCGCGGTGACCGGGTCCGGGTACAGCAGCATGTCGGAGGCCTGGATGCCCTTCCAGCCGGCGATGGACGAGCCGTCGAAGGCGTGGCCGTCGGTGAACTTGTCCTTGGTGAACTGCTTCGCCGGGACGGAGACGTGCTGCTCCTTGCCGCGGGTGTCGGTGAAGCGGATGTCGACGAACTTCACCTCCTTGTCCTTGATCATCTTCAATACGTCATCGGGCGTCATCGCCATTTCAACTCTCCGTTTGCGGTAATTGGACGGGCTTCAAATAACCATGCGGGCTGGGCTCCCGAGCCGGACCCCCAATGCTCCGCAGAACATCAGCAGAATCCATGCCAATCGCCCGGTCCTTGGCCAGCCCCTCTCCCGGCCAAGTCGGCACGATTTTACCGGAGGGGAATGCCCCCGGATGGTGCTGTATTCTGCGCTGCCGCACCGCCATGGTGCAATCCGCCTCGCAGCCTATAATTTCACCCTCCATGGATGACATCCGGCAAAGGGCCCGGGGGCGGGCGCTCCAGTTGAAGCTTCCCTACGCTGGAGCGGTCACCCCGGCCGAGGCCCATGCCCTCATGAAGGCGGGCGCCACGCTGGTGGACGTGCGGACCATGGCCGAGCGGCACTTCGTGGGCTCGGTTCCGGGGAGCCAGCCCATCGAATGGACCACCTACCCCAAGGGCGAGCGCAACCCGGCCTTCCTCGAGCAGCTCGAGGAAGCGGCGCCCAGGGATGTCCCGGTCCTGTTCCTGTGCCGCTCCGGCGTGCGCTCGCACCACGCGGCGATCGCTGCCACCGAGGCCGGCTGGAACGAGGCCTACAACATCCTGGAGGGCTTCGAGGGCGACAAGGACCCCGAGCAGCACCGCGGCAATGTCGGCGGCTGGCGCAAGGCCGGCCTGCCGTGGATCCAGAGCTAGCAAAACGTCGCCCGTCCCGGTTTTTCTAGCCAACGGTCCAGTCCACCCAGCCCAGCCACGCGGTGGCGAGCACCACCAGGCCGAAGGCGATGCGGTACCACGCGAAGGGCCGGAAATCGTGCGTGGCGACATAGCGCACCAGCCAGCGGATCACGAGGAAAGCCGACGCGAACGCCGCCGCGCCACCCACCGAGAACAGCGGCAGGTCCGCCGCGCTGAACAAGTCGCGATGCGACCACAGGTCGTAGGCGCCGGCGGCGATGAGGGTCGGCACCGCGAGGAAGAACGAGAACTCCGTCGCCGCCCGCCGTGACAGGCCGAACAGCATGCCGCCGATGATGGTCGCCCCCGAGCGCGAAGTGCCCGGGATGAGGGCGAAGCACTGCGCCAGGCCGACCTTGAGCGCGTCCAGCGCGGACATCGAGTCGACCGAATCGATGCGCGCCGCGCGCGGCGCGCGCTCCAGCCAGAGGATCACGAGGCCGCCGAAGATGAAGGCGAGCGCCACCGGCACCGGCTTGAACAGGTAGGCCTTGATGTAGGCGCCGAACGCGAGGCCGAGCGCCACCGCCGGGGTGAAGGCCATGGCAAGGTTGCGCCACAGTGCCAGGTCCACCTTGAGAAAGCGGGCGCGGTACTCCCACAGCACGGCAAGCATGGCGCCGGTCTGGATCGCGACGTAGAACACATTGAAGCGATCGCTCTCCATGCCCAGCAGGTCGCCGGCCAGGATCAGGTGGCCGGTGCTGGAGACGGGGAGGAACTCGGTGAGACCCTCGACCACGCCGAGGATCAGCGCATCGAGGAGGGTGGCTTCGCGCATCGGGCCGCGATGGTATCAGGCCTTCGACTGCTCGATGATGAAACGGTGCACCTCGTCCCAGAACAGCGGGTGGGTGTCGGTGCTGTTGTGCCCGGCGCCGGGGAGCAGCACCCGGCGCTTCGGTCCGCCCCAGGCCCTGAACAGCGCCTCCGCGTGCGCCGGAGGGATCACCTCGTCGCGCTCGGCGATGAGGGCCAGCAACGGCTGCTTCAAGCCCGGCGCGAGCAGGTCGGAGTCGAATCGGTGCCGCAGCATCCAGTCGACCGGCAAGTACCAGTAGTAGCGCTTCGCCACCGCGGCGAGGCTGTCGTAGGGCGCCGCCAGGATGAGCGCGCGCAGCGGCCGTTCAGCCGCGAGCCGCACCGCGACGCCGCTGCCCAGGCTGCGGCCGAACGCAAGGATGCGGGCCTTGTCCACCCCCGGCAGCGTCGCCGCGAGGTCGAACCATGCCAGCGCATCGGCGACCAGCGCCTTCTCGGACGGCGTACCTGCGCTCGAGCCGTAGCCGCGGTAGTCCACCAGCAGCCAGCCAACGCCGGGGGTCTCGCCGGCGCGGCCCAGCATCCAGGACACTTCCTCGGCATTGCCGCCGAAGTAGATCACCAGCGGGCCTTTTCCGGGCAGGTGCCAAGCGTGGAGCGGCGTGCCGTCGGCGGCGGCCAGCCGGATGCCGCTTGCGGCGGGATTCTGCTTCGCGATCTGCGCCCGCTGCGAGTCTGTCGTTGGCTGGCGGTAGAAAATCAGCCGGTCCTGCGCCATCCAGACCAACAGCGGCAGGCCGACCGCCGTCGCGAGCAGAATCTTCGCGGTCGCGGCGAGGAGGCCTTCGGGGATCACTGCTTGTGGTAGAGCTCGGCGCCCTTCTTCACGAACTCCACCGATTTCTCCTGCATCCCCTTCTCGACGTAGTCGCGCACGTCCTGGGTGATCTTCATCGAGCAGAAATGCGGCCCGCACATGGAGCAGAAGTGCGCCACCTTCATCGAGTCCTTGGGCAGGGTCTCGTCGTGGAAGTCCTTGGCGGTGTCCGGGTCCAGGCCCAGGTTGAACTGGTCCTGCCAGCGGAACTCGAAGCGCGCCTTGGACACCGCGTTGTCGCGGATCTGCGCCCCCGGATGGCCCTTGGCGAGGTCGGCGGCGTGGGCCGCGATCCTGTAGGCCATGATGCCGTCCTTGACGTCCTTCTTGTTGGGTAGCCCGAGGTGCTCCTTGGGCGTGACGTAGCACAGCATGGCGGTGCCATACCAGCCGATCTGCGCCGCGCCGATCGCGCTGGTGATGTGGTCGTAGCCCGGCGCGATGTCGGTGGTGAGCGGCCCCAGCGTGTAGAAGGGCGCCTCGTGGCACCAATCCAGCTGCAGGTCCATGTTCTCCTTGATGAGCTGCATCGGCACGTGACCCGGGCCCTCGATCATCACCTGCACGTCGTGCTTCCAGGCCACCTGCGTCAGCTCTCCCAGCGTCTTCAGCTCGGCCAACTGCGCCTCGTCATTGGCGTCGTAGCCCGAGCCGGGACGCAGGCCGTCGCCCAGCGAGAAGCTGACGTCGTAGGCTTTCATGATCTCGCAGATGTCCTCGAAACGCGTGTAGAGGAAGCTCTCCCGGTGGTGCGCGAGGCACCACTTGGCCATGATCGAGCCGCCGCGCGAGACGATGCCGGTCATACGCTTCGCGGTCATGGGCACGTAGCGCAGAAGGACGCCGGCGTGGATGGTGAAGTAGTCCACGCCCTGCTCGGCCTGCTCGATGAGCGTGTCGCGGTAGATCTCCCAGGTCAGTTCCTCCGCCTTGCCGTCCACCTTCTCGAGCGCCTGGTAGATGGGCACGGTGCCGATGGGCACCGGCGAATTGCGCAGGATCCACTCGCGCGTCTCGTGGATGTGCTTGCCGGTGGAGAGGTCCATCACCGTGTCCCCGCCCCAGCGGATCGCCCAGGTCATCTTCTCCACCTCCTCGGCGATGCCCGAGGACACCGCGGAATTGCCGATGTTGGCGTTGACCTTGACGAGGAAGTTCCGGCCGATGATCATCGGCTCGGATTCCGGGTGGTTGATGTTGGCCGGAATGATGGCCCTGCCCCGCGCGACCTCGCTGCGCACGAACTCCGGCGTGATCCGCTCCGGGATCGCGGCGCCGAAGGACTCGCCCTTGTGCTGCCGCATCAGCAGCTCCAGCATCTTCTCGCCGGTCTTGCCGGTGGCCCTGAGGCGCTCGATGTACTGCTCGCGCTGCAGGTTCTCGCGGATGGCGATGAACTCCATCTCGGGGGTGACAATGCCGCGGCGCGCGTAGTGCATCTGCGACACGTTCCTGCCGGCCTTGGCGCGGCGCGGCGCGCGCTTCAGGTTGAAGCGCAGATCGGCCAGCTTCGGATCCTGCAACCGCTCGACGCCGTAGGCCGACGAGGGCCCGGAGAGGACCTCGCTGTCGCCGCGCTCCTCGATCCACTTCTGGCGCAGCGGCGCGAGGCCCGAGCGGATGTCGATCTTCACCGCCGGGTCGGTGTAGGGCCCCGAACAGTCGTAGACGAACACCGGCGGGTTCGGTTCGCCGCCGAACATGGACGGCGTGTCGGCCTGCGACACCTCGCGCATCGGCACGCGCAGGTCCGGGCGCGAACCCGTCACGTAAACCCTGCGCGAGTTGGGAAGGGGCTTGACCGCCGCCTCGTCGACGTGGGCGGTGGCGGCCAGGAACTTGGGATTGGCGTTCATTTCGCTTCCTTCGGCGGCATGACCCGTATCAGGCCCATACGGGGGAGGGGCCCTGTATTCCCTCCAGGAGGGACTCTTTCACCCGCTCCCCGACCCCCGCAGGCAGGAGCCCTGCGCAAAGTGTGAATACTACCGCTGCACGGGGTTCTGGCGGTGCAGCATAATATCGGGTTCGCATGAACAGAAGCATGAACAGAACGCTGAGGACCGCGCTTTTTGCCGCCGCCGCGGCGGCGCTAGCCCTGGGCGGCTACGCTGCGATGCGCGCCAAGCAGCCGGCGCCCAAGTCCGCGTCGGCCGCCGCCGCGACGCCAGTGGCGGAGTTCCTGCAGGACGACCTGGTCATCGTCGCGCCTGCGGGCCTGGACCGCACGCTGCCGCTCACCGGGTCGCTGACCCCGTTCAACGAGGCCACCGTGAAAGCCAAGGTCGCCGGCGAGCTGGTCGCGGTCGCGGTGCGCGAAGGCGAGAGCGTGACGCAAGGGCAGGTCCTGGCGCGCGTGGATACCACCGAGGTGCAGGCGCGCGTGGCCGCGCGCCAGGCCGAGGTCGAGGCGGCGAAGGCGCAGCTGGTCTGGGCCGGAAAGAACCGCGACCAGCAGAAGGCGCTGCTCGACAAGGCCTTCATCTCCCAGAGCGCGTTCGACAACGTCCAGAGCAACTACGACGTCGCGGCGGCGAAGCTGCGCGCGGCGGAGGCCGAGCTGGTGGTGGCTAGCAAGTCGCTCGGCGACGCGGTGCTGGTGGCGCCCTTCGCCGGCATGGTGTCGCAGCGCCACGCCCAGCCCGGTGAGCGGGTGGCGCTGGACGCGCGCGTGGCGAGCGTGGTGGACCTTTCGCGCCTGCAGCTGGAGGCCGCGGTGCCGCCGGCGGCGATCGGCCAAGTGCGCGTCGGCCAGCCGCTCAGCTTGCGCGTCGAGGGCTTCGGCGAGCGCGAGTTCGCGGGCAGGATCGAGCGCATCAATCCCTCGGCCACGCCGGGCTCGCGCTCGATCAGCGTCTACGCCGTGATCGAGAACCGCGAGGGCGTGCTGCGCGGCGGCATGTTCGCGCAGGGCGCGCTGACGCTCGCCAAGGTGGACGGTGCGCTCGCCATTCCGGCCTCGGCGGTGCGCGAGGAGATCGGCCAGACCTTCGTCTACGCCATCGTGGAGGGTCTGGTGAAGCGCCGCAACGTCCGGATCGGCGCCGCCGATGCTGCGGGCCGGGTGCAGGTGATCGAGGGGCTCGCCGCCGGCGACCGCATCGTGCGCGTGAACCTGGGCTCGCTGCGCGAAGGCATGGCCGCGCGGCTGGCGGGCCCCGCGCCCTCCGCGGCCGCCAAGCCGTAGGCGCGCCCGATGTGGTTCACCCGGGTCAGCATCGCCAATCCGGTCTTCGCGACCATGATGATGGCCGCGCTGCTGGTGCTGGGCGCGTTCTCCTACTCGCGCCTGCCGGTGGAGCAGTTCCCCGACGTCAGCTTCCCGGTGGTGGTGGTGCAGACCGAGTATCCCGGGGCGTCGCCGGAGAACGTGGAAGAGGAGGTGACGCGCAAGGTCGAGGAATCGGTCAACACCATCAGCGGCATCAAGACGCTGTCGTCTCGCTCCTACGAGGGCCTGTCGGTGGTGATCGTGGAGTTCGACCTCAACATCGACCCCAAGCTCGCGGCCCAGGACGTGCGCGAGAAGATCGCCCTCATCCGCTCGGCCTTCCGCGACGAGATCAAGGAGCCGCGCGTCAGCCGCTTCAACCCGGATGATTTCCCGATCGTGTCGGTGGCGGTGCAGTCCTCCGGCCGCAGCCTGCGGGAGCTGACGACGCTCGCCGACCAGGTGATCAAGAAAAGGCTGGAGAACGTGGGCGGCGTCGGCCAGGCGACGCTGGTCGGGGGCGTCAAGCGCGAGATCAAGGTCTACCTCAACCTGGAGGCGATGGAGGCGCAGAAGGTGGGCGCCGACCAGGTGGTGCAGGCGCTGCGCACCGAGAACCAGGAGGTGCCCGCCGGCACCATTCTCAGCCCCGGCCAGGAAAGGATCGTCCAGCTGCGCGCGCGCCTCGCCGGGCCGGAGGACTTCCGCAACCTGATCGTGGCGCGCCGCGGCGCCGAGGGGCGCCGCCAGGCGGTGACGCTGGGCCAGATCGCCCAGATCGAGGACGGCCAGCAAGAGGAGGAGAACGCCGCGCTGGTCAACGGCCGGCGCGCGCTGTCCATCGACATCGTCAAGGCGCAGGGCGAGAACACCATCGGCGTGGTGGACGGCGTGCGCCGCGTGGCCGGGGAGCTGCAGGGCTTGCTGCCCTCCGACGTGAAGATCGACATCGTGCGCGATGCCTCCATCGGCATCCGCAACTCGGTGGCCGACGTCAAGAAGACCATGCTCGAGGGCGGCGCGCTCACCATCGCCATCGTGTTCCTGTTCCTCGCCTCCTGGCGCAGCACGGTGATCACCGGCCTCACCCTGCCGATCGCGCTCATCGGCACGTTCCTCTTCATCTACGCCTTCGGCTTCACGCTCAACGTGCTGACGCTGATGGCGCTGTCGCTCTCGGTGGGCCTGCTGATTGACGATGCCATCGTGGTGCGCGAGAACATCGTGCGCCACGTCGCCCTCGGCGCCGACCACCATGGCGCCGCGCTGGAGGGCACGCGCGAGATCGGCCTCGCGGTGCTCGCCACCACGCTGTGCATCGTGGCGGTGTTCCTGCCGGTGGGCTTCATGGGCGGCATCATCGGCCGCTTCTTCCACCAGTTCGGCCTCACCGTGGTCGCGGCGGTGCTGATCTCGATGTTCGTCTCCTTCACCCTGGACCCGATGCTGTCCTCGATCTGGCATGACCCGCAGGCCGAGGGCAAGTTCAGCCGCGATCCGCTGGGCCGGCTGCTGGCCTGGTTCCACGGCCTGATGGAGCGGGTATCGGAGCGCTACGAGCGGCTGCTCGCCTGGAGCCTCGCGCACCGCAAGTCGGTGCTGGCGCTCGCCGCCTGCAGCTTCCTCGCCAGCTTCCCGCTCATGAAGCTGGTGGGCTCGGAGTTCGTGCCCGAACCGGACCTCTCCGAGCTGCAGGTGCAGTTCAAGACCCCGGTCGGGGCGTCGCTCGCGCTGACGCAATCCAAGGCACAGCAGGCCGAGGCCGCGCTGCGCGAGTTCCCCGAGGTGCGCTACACCTACGCCACGGTCAACACCGGCTTCGTGCAGGGCAAGAACCGGGTCAACATCTTCGTCCAGCTAATACCGAGAAAAGAGCGCTCTCGGTCTCAGAACGATCTAACCAAGCCGATGCGCGAGCGCCTCGCGCGCATCGCCGGCATCGAGCTGCAGCAGATCGGCGCCTACAAATCGGTCTCCAGCGGCAAGCCGCTGCAGGTGTCGATTCTGGGCCAGGAGCGCAAGGTGCTGGCCGAAATCGCCCAGAAGGTGATGGCCGAATTGCGCGAAGTGCCCGGCGCCGTGGACGCGGAGTCGAGCGACGAGGCCGCCAAGCCGCAGCTCACCGTGTCGCTCAAGCGGGAACTGGCCAGCGACCTGGGTATCGGCGCGGGCCAGGTCGCCGCCACGCTGCGGCCGCTGCTCGCCGGCCAGGCGGTGGGCAACTGGAAGGGGCCGGACGACCAGTACTACGACGTCCAGGTGCGCCTGTCGCGCCCCGACCGCGCGCGCGCCGAGGACCTGGCGCGGGTGCCGCTCGCCTCGACCCAGTCGGACGCCAACGGCGCGCCCCGGATGGTCAAGCTCGCCGAGATCGCGACCATCGCCCCGGGCAGCGGCCCGCAGCAGATCAACCGCAAGGAGCAGCTGCGCGAGGTGCTGATCACCGCAAACGTCTACAACCGCGCCGCCGGCGACGCCGCGGCCGACTTGCGCGCGCGCCTGGACCGGATCCCGCTGCCGCCGGGCTACCGGTTCACGATGGGCGGCTCGTCCAAGGACATCCAGGAATCGATGTACTTCGCCGGCCAGGCCCTCGCCCTGGGGGTGGTGTTCATCTACCTGATCCTCGCCTCGCAGTTCGGCAGCTTCATCCAGCCGGTGGCGATCATGATGTCGCTGCCGCTCGCGCTGATCGGCGTGGTGCTGGCGCTGCTCGCGGCGCGCTCCACGCTCAACATCTTCTCCATCATCGGCTTCATCATGCTGATGGGCCTGGTGACCAAGAACGCCATCCTGCTGGTGGACTTCGTCAACCTGGAGCGTCGCCTGGGCAAGGCGCGCCGCGAGGCGGTGCTGGCGGCCGGGCGGATACGCCTGAGGCCCATCCTGATGACCACGCTGGCGATGATCTTCGGCATGATCCCGCTCGCGCTCGGCCTGGGCGAGGGCGGCGAGCAGCGCTCGCCCATGGGCCAGGCGGTCATCGGCGGGGTCATGGCCTCGGGCCTGCTGACTTTGGTGGTGGTGCCGGTGATCTACACCTATCTGGACGACCTTGCCGCTTGGGCGAAGCGCTTTGGTAAGATGGCGCCCTCCCCGGAAACACCGGCCTAACGCCTTACGACCGCAGAGACGTTGCGCAGAGTTTTCTCCATGAACCTGGAACAGGCCCGCAGCAACATGGTCGAGCAGCAGATCCGCACCTGGCAGGTGCTGGACCAGGACGTGCTCGACCTGCTGTACGTGGTGCCGCGCGAGGATTTCGTGCCCGCCGCGTACCGCAACCTCGCCTTCAGCGACATGGAGGCGCCTCTGGAGGGGACCGCCGGCGGCGAGCGCATGTGGGCGCCGAAGATGGAAGCGCGCGTGCTGCAGGAGCTGGCGCCGCGGCGCACCGAGCGCGCGCTGGAGGTGGGCACCGGCAGCGGCTACCTGACCGCGCTGCTCGCGCACCGGGCCGCGCACGTGACCTCGCTGGAGATCAAGCCCGCGCTGGCCGCGTTCGGCCGCGCCAACCTCGAGCGCCACGGCGCCGAGAACGTCACGCTGCTGGTGGCCGACGGCGCGCGCGGGACCTCGCCGGAATTCCGTTCCCAGGCGCCGTGGGACCTGATCGTGCTCACGGGCTCGGTACCGGTGCTGCCCGGGGCGCTGCTCGAGAGCCTTGCCCCGGGAGGCCGCCTGTTTGCAGTGGTCGGCGAGGCCCCGGTGATGAGCGCGCGCCTGGTGACCTGCATCGCCTCCGGCGCGCACCGCAGCGTGGACCTGTTCGAAACCGTGATCGCGCCCCTCGCCAACTGCAAGCAGCCGCCGCGGTTCCGCTTCTAGCGAGATGAAGAACCTGGATCCCGCGACGCTCGCGGCCTGGCTCGCCGACACCGGCCGCGGCAAGCCGGTGCTGCTGGACGTGCGCGAGCCCTGGGAATACGACACCTGCCGGATCGAGGGTTCGCGGCTGGTGCCGCTGCGGGAACTGCCGGCTCGCGCCGCCGAGTACGACCCGCAGGCACAGACCGTGATGATCTGCCACCACGGCGGCCGCAGCCTGCAGGCGGCGATGTTCCTTGAACGCCAGGGGTTCGCGCGCGTCTACAACCTGGCCGGCGGCGTCGCTGCGTGGTCGCGCAGCGTGGACCCCTCGATGCCACAGTACTGAGGCGCAGTTCCGACGGAGCGACACCGATGCAACGCCGAAAGATCTTGCTGGTTGCCCTGCTCACCGCGGCGCTGCCGCTGCCGGCCGCCGCGCAGAGCCTGATGCAGGTGTATCAGTACGCCAAGGGGCATGACGCGCAGTTCGCCGCCGCGCGCCACGCCCTTAGCGCCGGGCTGGAGAAGCTGCCGCAGGGCCGCGCCCTGAATCTGCCCACGCTCAACCTGTCGGCCAACACCACCGCGACGCGCATCGACTCCGAGCCCAAGAGGGGCTCTGCCCCGGCGCCGTTCGTGCGCGACGTCCGCGCCTTCGGCTACACGCTGTCGTTCTCGCAGCCGATCTACCGCAGGCAGAACGCGATCCAGTACGACCAGGCCGGGTACCAGGTGAAGCAGGCGGAGGCGGCCTTCGGCCTCGCGGCCCAGGACCTGATCGTTCGCACCGCCCAGGCCTACTTCGACGTGCTCGCCTCGCAGGACACGCTCGCGCTGGTGCGCGCGCAAAAGACCGCCATCGCCGAGCAGCTGGCGCAGGCCAGGCGCAACTTCGAGGTCGGCACCGCCACCATCACCGACACCCACGAGGCGCAGGCGCGCTTCGATCTGTCGGCGGCGCAGGAGATCGCGGCGCAGAACGACCTTGAGAACAAGCGCCGCGCGCTGCAGCAGATCACCGGCAAAGAGTACGGTACCCTCAAGCCGCTGCGCCCGCAGGTGAAGCTCACCCCGCCCAACCCGGCGAACATGCAGTCCTGGGTCGAGCTGGCCGAGAAGCAGAGCTACACCGTGCAGGCGCAGGAGGCGGTCACCGAGATCGCCAGCCTAGAGGCCAAGCGCCATACCGCGGCGCACCATCCCACCCTGGACCTGGTGGCCAGCTACGGCTACAACTCGCAGACCGGATCGAGCACATCGGCGCTGGGCACCAACGTCGGCACCGGCGTGCTGGGGCTGCAATTCGCCGTGCCGCTGTACGCCGGAGGCTCGCTCAACTCGCGCCAGCGCGAAGCGGCGGCCAACTACGAGAAGTCCAGGCAGGAGCTGGAGAACGCGCGCCGCTCGGTGGCGCTTAGCGCGCGCCAGTCCTATCTCTCCGTGCTCAACGGCGTCGCCCAGGTGGGGGCGCTGGAGCAGGCGCTGGTGTCCTCGCAGAGCGCGCTGGATTCCAACAAGCTGGGCTACGAGGTCGGCGTGCGCATCAACATCGACGTCCTGAACGCGCAGCAGCAGCTCTTTTCCACCCGCCGCGACCTCGCGGTGGCGCGCTACAACACCATCACCAGCCACCTGCGCCTGAAGTCCGCCGCCGGCAGCCTCAAGGAAGAGGACCTCGAGGAGATCAACAAGGCCCTTGAGCCCTAGATATCAGGGACGGACCACGATTTACTTCAACAGGCGCAGGCAGGCGGCGAGCTGGCGGGCGGTGGCGCCGCGGTGGGCCTGGCACAGCGCAAGGCCGGCCCCGGACATGGCGCGGCGCCGGGCGGGATCCTCCAGCAGGGCGAGCGCCTCGCGGATCGCGCCGGCGGGATCAGCGGCCTGCACCGCGGCACCCGCATCCAGCGCCATGCGCGTCGCTTCCGCGAAGTTGTACATGTGCGGACCCAGCACCACCGGCGCGCCTGCGGCGCAGGCCTCGATCAGATTCTGGCCGCCCAGCGGGGCGAAGGAGCCGCCGATCACCGCCACGTCCGCGGCAGCGTAGTAGAAATCCATCTCGCCCAGCGTGTCACCGAGCAGCACACCCTTTCCGGGCACGGCGGCCAGGCTGCGCCGCGCCACCTCGAGGCCGCGCGCAGAGAGCAGCTGCGCCACCTCGTCGAAGCGCCGCGGGTGCCGCGGCACCACCAGCAACCGCATGTCCGCCGGAATCGCGCCCAGCGCATCGAGCAGCATCGCCTCCTCGCCCCCGCGGGTGCTGGCGAGGAGCAGCGTCCGGCAGCCGAGCGCCGCGCGCAACGCCCTGCCCGCGGCAAGCCGCCCCTCGTCCGGGGCGGCATCGAACTTCAGGTTGCCGGTGACCGCCACCCCGTGCGCGCCCGCGGCCCGCAGGCGCGCGGCATCGGCCTCGCTCTGCGCGCAGACCGCCGACAGCGCGGCGAACGCCGGGCGCGATAATCCATCCCAGCGCGCATAGCCGCGCGCCGATTTCTCAGACAGGCGCGCATTGGCGAGCAGGAGCGGCACGCCGGACTGGCGGCAGGACGCAACCAGGTTCGGCCACACCTCGGTCTCCACCAGCACGCCGAGCCGCGGCCGCCAGTGCTCCAGGAACCGGCGCACCGCGCCCGGCAGGTCCCAGGGCAGCCAGGCGAGACGCACGCTCTCCCCGAGCAGCGTCTTCAGCGTCTCCCGTCCCGCCGCAGTGGTGCAGGTGACCAGGATCTCGCAGCCCTCCAGCGCCTGCATCAACGCGCGCACCAGCGGCGCCGAGGCACGCGCCTCGCCCACCGACGCCGCGTGCACCCAGATCACCGGCTTGTCCGGTGTGTCGCGATAGGTGCCGAAGCGCTCGCGAATCCACCGCCGGTAAAGCGGCTCGGCGCGCCCGCGCCACCACAGGCGCGCGAGCGCGAGCGGCAGCGCGGCGCGCAGCATGAGCGTATACAGCGCACGCTGCATCAGGGCAGCACCCCGAATCCAACCAGCGCCGCCAGCGCCTCCGAGGGCGCCGGCGCCAACCCTGCCGTGCCCAGGTTGCTCACCGTCGTTCCGGCGTGCAGCCCGGTCAGCCCGGGGTCCGAACCGCAGTAGATCCCCAGCGTCGGGCGGCCCAGCGCCGCCGCAAGGTGCGTCAGGCCCGTATCCACGCCGACAACGAAGCGGGCCGCCTGCGCCAGCCGCGCGAGCTCGCTCAGCGTCATGCGCCGCGGCACCACGGCGCGCGGGATGGCGGTGGCGATGCGCGTGCAGCGATGGCGCTCCTGCTCGCTGCCCCAGGGCAGCACGCAGTGGACTCCCCCGGCCGCGACCGCCACGCCCAGCGCGCGCCAGTGCTCCTCGGGCCAGAGCTTGTCGGCGCGGCTGCTCATGGTGAGCAGGATCGCCAAGGGCTGCGGCAGGTCCAGGGCCGCGCCGGCGGCGGGCGTGCCAGGATCGAGGCCATAGTCACAGGCCTCGCCCGCGACGTAGCCCAGCGCCGCGGCGGCCAGCCGCCGGTTGCGCTCCACCGCGTGCAGGCTCGCGCTCACCGGGTGGCGCCGGTCGTACAGGCACGCCGCGAACGGCTCGCGCGCGCTTGCGCGATCGAAACCGTGGCGCAGGCCGCGCGCGATCCGGGTCACCAGCGCGCTCTTCACCAGGCCCTGGCTGTCGATGACGTGGTCGTACCGATCCTCCTGCAGGCGGCGCCAGAACGCCGCCAGCTCGGACCAGGTCGAGGCAAGCGCGAGCTCGCCGCGCCAGCGCCGGATCGCAACCGGGATCACGCCGCGCACCGCCGGGTGCAGCCGCGCCACCTCGGCGAAAGGCTCCTCCACCGCCCAGTCGATCACCGCGCCGGGCAGATGGCGCGCCACGTCGCTCACCGCCGGGCAGTTGTGCACGACATCGCCGAGCGAGGAGGTCTTGACGAAGAGGATTCTGGGCATCGCCAGCCCGATTCTAAGTAGAATTCCGCAGCCGCCCCACCCCAAGGCCAAGCCCATTCCACCGAACGCTACAGCCCGTGCGCGGGTCTCCGCCGTCGTCATCACGCTAAACGCCGCCGGGCAGCTGGCCGAGTGCCTGGCGAGCGTCGCCTTCGCCGACGAGATCCTGGTGGTGGACTCGGGCAGCACCGACGGCACGCGCGAGCTGGCGCAGAAGTACGGCGCCCGCGTGGTGGCGCAGGACTGGCTGGGCTTCGGGCGCCAGAAGCAGTTCGCCGCCGACCAGGCCGCGAACGACTGGGTGCTGTCGCTGGACGCGGACGAGCGCGTCTCGCCGGAACTGGCCGCGAGCCTGGTACGCGCGCTGCAATCGCCCACGGCCTCGGTGTACCGCATGGCGCGGCGTAACCGCTTCATGGGGCGGTGGCTGCGCCACGGCGAGGGCTACCCGGACTGGAGCGCGCGGCTCTACCACCGCGGCAAGGCGCGCTGGAGCGAGGATATGGTGCACGAGAAGCTGCTCTACGCCTCCACCCCCGGCACGCTGGAGGGCGACCTGCTGCATGAGTCCGCCCAGGACCTCGGCCGGTACTTGGACAAGCAGAACCGCTACACCACGCTTGCCGCGGCGGCGCTGCACGAGCAAGGTCGCAGCGCCGGGGTTGTGGAGTTGATACTCTCGCCGCTGGTGCGCTTCATCAAGTTCTACTTCCTGCGCCTGGGGTTCCTCGACGGCGTCCCGGGCCTGGTGCACATCTCGATCGGCTGCATGAACAGCTTCATAAAGTACGCCAAGCTGGCGGTATTGGCGAGATCCCGCCCGTGAAGGTCCTTGTCACCGGGGCCGCCGGCTTCATCGGCATGCACTGCGCGCAGCGCCTGCTCGCGCGCGGCGACACCGTCATCGGCGCGGACAACCTGTCGGACTACTATTCGGTGGACCTGAAGAAGGCGCGCCTCAAGCAACTCGAGCCCGCTCGCGGGTTCCGCTTCCTGGAGCTAGACATCGCCGCGCCGACGGCGCTTGCGCGCCTGTTCGAGGAGATCCGGCCGGATGCGGTGCTGCACCTGGCAGCGCAGCCCGGCGTGCGGTATTCGCTTGAGCACCCCGAACCCTACTTCCAGACCAACCTGGTGGGCTTCGGGCGCCTGCTGGAGGCCTGCCGGCACCGCAAGCCGAAACACCTCGTCTTCGCCTCCAGCTCCAGCGTCTTCGGCGCCAACCGCAAGCTGCCCTGGTCGGAGGCGGACAACGTCGACCACCCGGTGAGCCTGTACGCGGCCACCAAGAAATCCAACGAGCTGCTGGCGCACGCCTATTGCCACCTGTACGGCGTGCCGATGACCGGGCTGCGCTTCTTCACCGTCTACGGGCCCTGGGGCCGGCCCGACATGTCGCCGATGCTCTTCGCCAAGGCGATTCTGGAAGGCAAGCCCATCCAGGTGTTCAACCACGGCGACATGGAGCGAGACTTCACCTACATCGACGACATTGCAGAGGGCTGCTTGCGCGTCCTCGACAATCCCGCCAGCTCCATTCCGCCCTACCGCATCTTCAACATCGGCAACCACCAGCCGGTGCGGCTCACCCACTACATCGAGGCGCTGGAGAGGGCCCTCGGCCGCAAGGCGATCCTGGAGATGAAGCCGATGCAGCCCGGCGACGTGAAGGCGACCTACGCCGATACCGCCGCGCTGCGCGCCGCCATCGGCTTCGCGCCCGCCACACCCCTCGACGCGGGCCTGGCGAAGTTCGCCGCCTGGTACAAGGTCTACCACCGCCATGGCTGAGCAGAAGCTTCCCTCGGCCTCCGAGGTTGTCGCCTTCCATGACAGCTGCCTCGCCGCCCCGGGCTGGGCGAGGGGTGGCGCGCAGAAGTTCGCCGCCGGCGTCTGGAACGCCATCGAGGACAACCACCGCTGCAACTGCCTGCTGTGGGACGAGGAAGACCTGGCACGGCGCAAGAGCGCGCCGGATGCCGAGATCGCGAACAACAAGCGCGCCATCGACGGCCTCAACCAGAAGCGCAACGACGCCATCGAGCGCATCGACGAGCAGTTGCTGTCGGTGCTGGAGGCCGTTACCCGCATGCCGCGCGCGCGGCTGAACTCGGAAACCGCCGGCGCGATGACCGACCGCCTGTCCATCCTTTCGCTCAAGTGCCACCACATGCGCCTGCAGACCCTGCGCGCGGATGTGACGGACGCGCATGTGCAGGAGTGCACAGCCAAACTCGCGCGGCTCACGGAGCAGCGTGAGGACCTGGCGGGATGCCTCGGGCGGCTCCTGGCGGAAGCCTCGCGCGGTGATGCCTACTTCAAGGTCTACCGGCAGTTCAAGATGTACAATGACCCGAGGCTGAACCCCGCGTTGTACGGGGAAAAATAGGGGCGGTCCCTAATTTTAGGGGCGGTCCCTAATTTCGTCCCTGCGCCCGCTCCAGTGCCCCATGGAACGCCTCGGGCCGCTCGTACTGCACCCAGTGCCCCGCCCCGTCGATGACATGCATCTGCGCTGACGGGTACGCCGACCGCAGCATGGCGTGGATGTCGTCGAACCTGCCGTGCGCGGTGACATCCTCCCGGCCCCAGATGCCATGCACCGGAAGGCCCAGCTTCAGGATGCACTCCTTCGATGCCGAGGTGCGCGAGCAGCGCGCGCTGTTGACGCCTGTCCGCATGACATCGTCGACATAGAGTTCCAGCGTCTCCGGGTCGATTTGGGCTCCTTCGATAGCATCAAGGCCGAGAGGTCGAACCGGTGCCCCGCCTCGCGCTCGGCCGGATCCTCCAGCGCCCGCCACGGCCTCAGGATCCGTTCGTTGGTCTAGCGCAGCCCCAGTCCGCCAGCGCCGACCAGCACCAGCGAGCGCACCCGCCCTGGCAGCTTCGCGGCGACGAATACGAAGCGCGCGCCGGCACACCCACACGCGATCGATGTCCGTATGGCCCTCCATCAGCCGCGCGTTGTAGTCGTTCGCGAGCAGGTGCACTTCCACGCCGGGAAGCGCGCGCTTCAGTTGCCCCAGCATCGGCGTGGCGAGCAGCAGGTCGCCCAGCTTGTCGCGCTTGGTCACCAGGACCTTCATGCCACTAGAATAGCTGCTTGGCGAATCTTGATCCTCGCATAGTCCCGGTCATTCTCGCAGGTGGCTCCGGCAGCCGCCTGTGGCCACTGTCGCGAAAGCTGCTGCCGAAGCAGTTCCTGCCGCTCGCCGGCAGGCGCACGATGATCCAGGAAACAGCGCTGCGCCTGAAAGGGCTGAAGGGGTGCGGCGCGCCGGTGGTGGTGGCGAACCAGGAGCACCGGTTCCTGGTCGCGGAGCAGCTGAAGGAAGTGGGGATCCGGCCGGCGGCGATCATCATCGAGCCGGCGGCGCGCAACACCGCGCCCGCGATCGCCGCCGCGGCGCTGGTGGTGTCGGTCAGGGACCCGCAGGCGCTGCTGCTCGTGCTGCCCTCGGACCACCTGGTCGGGAGGCAGGCGTTCCAGCAGGACGTGGCCGCCGCGCGCCAGGCGGCGGAAGGCGGATCGCTCGCGACCTTCGGCATCAAGCCCACGGCACCTGCGACCGGCTACGGCTACATCGAGGTCGGCCCACGCATGGCAGGCGCCGTGCACCGGATCAAGCGCTTTGTCGAGAAACCGGATCTGGCGCGAGCGAAGCGGTTCCTCGCCTCGGGCAATTTCCTCTGGAACAGCGGCATGTTCCTGTTCGGGGCGACGGCGTACCTCGCCGAACTGCACCGCCATGCGCCGAAGATCTTCAGCGCTGCACGCCATGCCGTGGCCAAGGCAACGACCGACCTGGACTTCGTGCGCCTGGAGCGCAAGGCCTTCGCCGCCAGCCCCGCGCTGTCGGTGGACTACGCGGTGATGGAAAAGACGATCTCGGGCGCGGTGGTGAAAAGCCGCATGCGCTGGAGCGACGTCGGCTCCTGGTCCGAACTGTGGCAGGTGAGCGGTAAGGACGCCGCCGGCAACGCGCTGCGCGGCGACGTCTCGCTGCGCGACGCGAAACGCAGTTTCGTGCATGCCGGCTCGCGCCACGTGTCGCTGCTGGGCGTCGAGGACCTCGTGGTGGTGGAAACCGACGACGCGGTGCTGGTCGCGGCCAAGGACCGGGCGCAGGAAGTGAAGGAAGTGGTGGCGCAGCTCGATCGCCAGAAGCGCACCGAGCATGTGTCGCATTCGCGCGTCTACCGCCCCTGGGGCTACTACGAGACCGTGGACGAGGGCGATCGGTTCCAGGTGAAGCGCCTGATGGTGAAGCCCGGCCATGCACTGTCGCTGCAGCGCCATCGCCGGCGCGCGGAGCACTGGGTGGTGGTGCAGGGCACCGCGCGCGTCACGCGCGGCGGCAGAACCCTGAACCTGCGCGAGAACCAGTCCACCTACATCCCGGTCGGCATGAAGCACCGCCTAGCCAACGCAACAAAGGCGCCGGTGTACCTGGTGGAGGTCCAGTCGGGCGGCTACCTGGGCGAGGACGACATCGAGCGCTTCGAGGACCGCTACAACAGGGTGTGACGTGAATCGCAGGAGCCGCGGTGCCATACCTGCTCGTGCCTGGCTGGCGACGCCGACGACCGGCTTTACGCGAGCGGCGTCAGCGCCTTGGCCAGCACGTCCGCGACGGTGTCCTCCGCGGCGCGCCCCTTCCGGCGTGCCCGACGGGCTCGCCAATCGACGCTTCTGACCTGATCGGACAGCACCACGCCCGGCGCGCCGTCCGCGTCCACGATCGGCACCTCGAACGGATAGCCCTTGACGCGGGTGGTCATCGGGCAGCAGGGCATCAGGCCGGTGGCCCGGTTGTAGTTTGCGGTGGACAGCACGAGCGCCGGGCGATGACCCGCCTGCTCGTGCCCTGCCTGCGGCGTGAAGTTCAACCACACGATGTCCCCGCGCTCCGGGAACGCGCCGCGCGCGGACATCAGAGCAATTCCCGCCCGCGCGGAGCCCCGAAATCGGCTTCGCCGTGCAAATTGGAACGCTTGACGCCGGCGAGCAGGTCCCGCAGTGCGTAGACGCGCTTGAGCGCGGGGCGCAGGCGGATGTCGTGGTCGACGACTTCGACCTCCAGCGCCGCGCCCGCGGCCCCTGCCTCTGGTGAAGCCGGCCCGAATCGGATACCATGACCATGGTCATGTCCATGGTCACATCGTGATCCGCCACCGCAAGGAGACGCGAATGCAAACCATCAAGGCTTCCGAGTTCAAGGCCAAGTGCCTCGCGCTCATGGACCAGGTCCAGCGCACCGGCGTGCCCGTGGTGGTGACCAAGAACGGCAAACCCGTCGCCGAACTGGGGCCGCACCGGCCGGCCCCGAAGCACCTGCGCGGCGCATGGAAAGGTCACGTGACCATCAAGGGCGACATCGTCTCGCCGCTGGAGGAGGACTGGGAGGCATTGAAGTGACGTTGCTGCTCGACACGCACGCCGCCCTCTGGTTCGCGCTGGAGGACGCCGCGCTCGGGAAGCGAAGCCGGGCCCTGGCGGCGCAAGCGCTGGAGGAAAGCCGGCTCGCCATTTCGGCGATCAGCTTCTGGGAGATCGCGCTGCTGATCCAGAAGGGCCGGCTGCAATCCGATCTGCCGGGTACCGAACTGCGCCTGACGCTTCTGGATACCGGAATCGCCGAACTTCCACTCACCGGCGAGATCGCGCTGCTTTCGGCCACCCTCGGCCTGCATCCGGATCCGGCCGACCGCTTCATCGCCGCGACGGCCATCCTGCACCAGGCGACGCTGCTGACTGCGGATGCGCGCCTGCTCGACTGGAAGCACGCGTTGAGGCGCCAGAACGCGCGCAGGTAGCCTCCCGCGGGCCTCGTCCGGCTCAAATCTGGCGCCGGCAGGACGAAAGTGCCGGAAGTGGCGATTCACCGGCTGAGGTTCGATCTCGACCTTTGCCGTCAGGCGGATCGGGTTGCCGTGGCCTGATCCTGTTCCGCGTCGGGGACCATTTCCCGCGCCGCAGCCAGCACCGGCTCCAGCTGCAGGTCAGCCAAATCACCCGACTCCGGCCGCACGACGCGGTACGCCACGCCCCACGGACGCCAGCGCGCCACCGGGGAATCACCGAACAGCGCCACCACCGGCTTGCCCAGCGCGGCGGCAAGGTGCATCGCGCCGCCGTCGGGGCAGATCACCAGCCGCGCAAGGGACAGGGCCGCGATCAGCGTGGCGAGGTCCGGCGTCGGCACCGGGATGAGGTTGCCACCGCCGGATTGATCGAGGACCTTCGCCGCAGCGACATCGTCGCCGGGATGGCGCGGATCGTCGGCAGGTCCCGGCGCCCACAGCAGCATCACGCGGCTGTCGCGCGCAAGTTGGCGGGCGAGCGCCGCATAGCGCTCCAGTGGCCAGCGCTGTTTGGGCCGGCGCGCGCTGATGTGAATGGCAACGAAGGGACCGGTACCGGCAAGGTCCCTCACCCGCTCCAGTGCAGCCGGGTCGGGAAAGACGCGTACCTTGCCTGGCGCGCCGGTGATGCCGAGTTCTCGTCCGGTCTCGAAACTGCGCTCGACCTCGTGCATTTCCGCAGGCAAGTCGGACCGCGCCAGCACGACCTTGCGCGCGCCCAGGCTGTTGGCGAGCTTGATCGATTGCGCCGTCGGCGCCGGTACCAGCACCGCGTCCAACCGCCGGCCGCGGATCGAGGACAAGAGCTTCAGACGGTCCTTGAACAGCGCCAGAGCCCCCTTGCTGCGGTGCTTCATCTTCTCGTAGACCAGCACCTCGTCCAGCAGCGTGTTGCGCGCCAGCACCTCGGCGTTGTAGGTGTTCACCAGC
>VGIA01000006.1 GCA_016868105.1 Betaproteobacteria bacterium
CGCCGTCAACGCCGCCGCGGCGCGCATTGGCGGCGATGCGCTGGCCCCGGCGCAGGCCGCGGCGTTCTGGGAGGGCGTGCGCGAGCAGTCGGAGGCGTTCTTCGACGACGCGGCGCCGCTGTGGCGCTTGTCGCTGCCCTCGAGCGCGCCGGCGGTGCCGCTGCCCGGGCGGCAGATGCTCGAGTGGGGAGGCGCGCTGCGCTGGTGGAAGACCGGCGCGACGGCGGCGCAGGTGCGGGACGCCGCCCAGCGCTCCGGTGGCAGCGCGACCCTGTTCCGGGGCGGCGACCGCGCCGGCGGGGTGTTCCATCCGTTGTCGCCCGCGCTGGCGAAGCTGCACCGGGGCCTGAAGGCCGCGTTCGACCCCTCCGGGATACTCAGTCCCGGGAGGTTGTATGCACAACTCTAGGTCGGATCGGGTCTTGGCGGGCTTTTGCCCCAACCTCGGCACCGCGGCCTTGGCCCGCCTCGCCAGCGCGGCGGCGTTCTGTGTCGGTTTAGCGGCCGGCGCAGGGCGAACCTGAGCCAGCATGCAAGGTCCGCGCCGATGCCAAGCACCAGCACCCACAGCACCTGTTTCGTGCCAAAAGTACTATAGCCACGGCGATGCAGACCACGCTTGCCGGGTTCATCCGCGACACGCACCAAGGCAGGGAGGCCGAGACGATCCTGCGCAAGTGCGTGCACTGCGGGTTCTGCAACGCGAGCTGCCCGACCTACCAGGTGCTGGGCGACGAGCTGGACGGGCCGCGCGGCCGGATCTACCTGGTCAAGCAGGTGCTGGAAGGCGCGGAGCCCACGGCGAAGACGCGCCTGCACCTGGATCGCTGCCTGACCTGCCTGTCCTGCGAGACCACCTGCCCCTCGGGGGTGCAGTACGGCCGGCTGCTCGACATCGGGCGCGGCATCGTGGAGCGCAAGACCAGGCGCGGCATCGGCGAGCGCGCGCTGCGCGGGCTGCTTGCCTTTGTCCTGCCGCGCCGCGCGCTGTTCGGTTTCCTCCTCGGCCTTGGGCGCGCGTTCCGGCCGCTGCTGCCGGCGCCGCTGCGAGAAAAGGTTCACCCCCGCGGGACGGCCGCCGGCCCCTGGCCCGCGCCGCGCCATGCGCGGCGCCTGCTTGCGCTGGGCGGTTGCGTGCAGCCGGCGCTCGCCCCCGAGATCAACGCCGCTGCGGCGCGCGTGCTGGACCGCATCGGGATTTCCCTGGTCGAGGCCGGGGGCGCGGGCTGCTGTGGCGCGCTGCGCTTTCACCTCAACGATCACGAAGGCGGCAAGGCCGACATGCGCGCCCTGGTGGCGGCCTGGGCGCCGCAGCTCGAGGGCGGCGCCGAGGGGATCGCGTTCACCGCGAGCGGCTGTGGCGCGATGATTGCCGAGTACGGCCACCTCCTCGAAGGCGAGGCGGGCGCCTCGCGGGTCGCGGCGGCGGCGCGGGACATTTCCCAGCTGATCGAAGCGGAGGCTGAGGCCATCGGCCGCCTGCTGCCGGCCGGGCGCAAGCTGGGCCGCGTCGCCTTGCATTCGCCCTGCACGCTGCAGCACGGGCTGCGCATCAAGGGCACTGTGGAGAGGCTGCTCGAGCGGGCCGGCTACGAGCTCGCGCCGGTGCGCGACGCGCACCTGTGCTGCGGCTCGGCGGGGGCCTATTCGCTGCTGCAGCCCGGAATCTCCACCGAACTGCGCGGGCGCAAGCTGGCGGCGCTGGCCGAGGGCGAACCGGCGCAGATCGCCACCGCCAACATCGGCTGCCTGGCGCACCTGCAGGCCGGCACCACGACCCCGGTGCGGCACTGGATCCAACTGCTGGAGGAGGCCCTGCGGCCGTAGGCTGGCAGCTATGTACGCTTTCATCGCCTAAGGCCGCCCGGCCAAGGCCGATGCCCGACTGTTCTGAGGCCGCTGGCGGGGGTACAGTGCGCGCATGGCCCACATCCTGCGGCTTGCCCGCTTCCTGGCTCCGTACCGGCTGAAGGTCGCCGCCGCGATGGCGGCGCTGGTGGTCGCGGCCGGCTGCGTGCTCGCGCTCGGCCAGGGGCTCAAGCTGGTGGTGGACGGGGGCTTTGGCAGCGGCAACCCGGAGACGCTGAACGCGGCCCTGGGCGCCGTGGTCGGCGTCGCGGCGCTGCTGTCGGCGGCGACCTGGGCCCGCTTCTACCTGATGATGACCACCGGCGAGCGGGTGGTGACCGACCTGCGGCGCGCGGTGTTCAGCCATCTGCTGGGGCTGGAGCCGGGCTATTTCGAGGCTGCGCGCGCCGGCGAGGTGATCTCGCGCCTGACCAACGACACCGCGCTGCTGCAGCAGGTGATCGGCTACGGGCTGTCGATGTTCGCCCGCAACCTGCTCATGATGCTGGGGGCGGCCGTGATGATGTTCGTGGTGAGCTGGAAGCTCGCCGCCTTCATCCTGCTCGGTATCCCGGCCACCCTGGTGCCGATCCTCCTGCTCGGGCGCCGGGTGCGCAGGCTGTCGCGCGACAACCAAGACCGCGTCGCCGACGTTTCGGCCTATGTCGACGAGGCGGTGCACGAGATCCGCACCGTGCAGGCCTACGGGCACGAGGGCGAGGACCGGCGCGCCTTCGGCGCGCACGCCGAGTCCGCGTACCGCTCGGGGGTTGCCCGCATCGGGCAAAAGGCCTTCCTGATCGCCTCGGTGATGCTGATCGCGTTCTGCGCCGTGGGCCTGATCCTCTGGGCAGGCGGCCACGACGTGCTTGCCGGGCGCCTGAGCGCAGGGGAGCTCTCGGCGTTCGTGTTCTACGCCTTCGTGGTGGCGACCGGCGCCGGGACGGTCTCCGAGGTCTGGGGCGAATTGCAGCGCGCCGCCGGCGCCACCGAGCGGCTGATGGAGATCCTCCAGAGGCGCCCCTCGATCACCGCGCCGGCGCTGCCGGCGCCGCGCCCGCCGCATGTCGGGGTCGGTTTCGAAGCGGTGCGCTTCGCCTACCCGGCGCGGCCCGGTGCGCCCGCGCTGGAGGGCTTCTCGCTCACCGTGTCGCAGGGCGAGCGCGTGGCGCTGGTCGGTCCCTCGGGCGCGGGCAAGACCACCGTGCTCGCGCTGCTGCTGCGTTTCTACGACCCGCAGGCGGGCGCGGTGCGCATCGGCGGCATCGACCTGCGCGAATTCGACCCCGCCGCGCTGCGGCGCCTGATCGCGGTGGTGCCGCAGGATCCGGTGGTGTTCGCCGCCACGGTGCTGGAGAACGTGCGCTACGGCCGGCCGCAGGCGACCCGGCAGGAGGTCGAGCGCGCCTGCGAGCAGGCCTTCGCGCTGGAGTTCATCCACCGCCTGCCGCAGGGGCTGGACACGGTGCTGGGCGAGCGCGGCGTCACGCTCTCCGGCGGCCAGCGCCAGCGCCTGTCCATCGCGCGCGCGCTGCTCGCCGACCGCCCGATCCTGCTCTTGGACGAGGCCACCAGTTCGCTCGATGCCGCGAGCGAGCGCATGGTGCAGCAGGCGCTGGAGGCACTGGAGCGCGGCCGCACCAGCCTTGTCATCGCGCATCGCCTGGCCACGGTGCAGCACGCCGACCGCATCGTGGTCATGGACCGCGGCCGCATCCTCGCCCAGGGCACCCACGCCGAGCTGATGCGCCAGGGCGGGCTCTACGCGAACCTGGCCGGGCTGCAGTTCCTCGGCACGGGGACGGTTGTGCAAGAGCGGGCGGCATGAGGCTGATTGCGCTCGCCCTCGCACTGCTCGCCGTCACGGCTCAGGCGCAGGGGCTGCAGGTCGGCTCCAAGCGCTTCACCGAGTCCTACATCCTGGGCGAGCTGCTGATCCGTACCGCCGGAACCGGAACCCACCGCCAGGGCCTGGGCAACACCGGCATCGTGTTCGCCGCGCTCAAGGCGGGGTCCATCGACCTGTATCCTGAATACACCGGCACCATCGCGCGCGAACTGCTTAAGCTGGAGGGCAGGGCGACGCTGGAGGACCTGAACCGGGGCCTGGCGCCGATGGGCTTCGGGGTCGCGGTGCCGCTGGGGTTCAACAACAGCTACGCGCTGGCGATGCGCGAGGAGCGCGCGCAGGCCCTCGGGATCCGCAAGCTCTCGGACCTGGCGAAGCACCCGGATCTGAAGCTCGGCCTGTCGCAGGAGTTCATCGGCCGCGCCGACGGCTGGCCGGGGCTGAAGGCGGCCTACGCGCTGCCGCACCGCGCCCCGCAGGGCCTGGACCATGGCCTCGCCTACGAGGCGATCGCGGCGGCGAAGATCGACGTCATGGACATCTACACCACCGACGCCAAGATCGAGCGCTTCCAGCTGCGCGCGCTGGAGGACGACCGCGGCTTCTTCCCGCGCTACGAGGCGGTGTTGCTGTACCGGCTGGAGGTTCCCACGCGCTTTCCGGAGGCCTGGGCGAAGCTGCAGAAGCTGGACGGGCGCATCGACGAGCGGACCATGATCCGCATGAACGCGGCCGCGGAGCTGCAGGGCAAGAGCTTCGCGCAAGCCGCGGCGCTGCTGGATCCGGGTGCGGCCCCGGCGAAACCCTCGCAACGCTCGTTCCTGGCCGCGCTGTTGGGCGCGGATTTCCTGCGCCTCACCTGGCAGCACCTGGTGCTGGTGTTCGTGTCGCTGGCCGGGAGCATCGTGGTGGGAATCCCGCTCGGGATCCTGGCCGCCAAGGTGCAGTGGGCGGAGCAGCCGACCCTGGGCGCGGTGGGCGTGATCCAGACCATCCCCGCGCTCGCGCTGCTCGTCTTTCTGATTGCGCTCATGGGCACGATCGGCACCGGGCCGGCGCTGGTGGCGCTGTTCCTGTACGCGCTGCTGCCCATCGTGCGCGGGACCCACAGCGGGCTGTTGGCCGTGGGCCAGGGCATGCGGCAGGCCGCCATGGCGCTGGGGCTGCCGGCCGCGGAGCGCATGCGGTGCGTCGAGCTGCCGCTGGCGCTGCCCTCGATTCTCTCCGGCATCAAGGTTTCCGCCGTGATCAACGTCGGCACTGCGACCATCGCCGCCTTCGTCGGCGCGGGCGGCTACGGCGAGCGCATCGTCTCGGGCCTGGCGCTGAACGACAACGCCCTGATGCTGGCCGGCGCAGTGCCGGCGGCGGCGCTGGCGCTCGCCGTGCAGTGGGGCTTCGAGCGCGGCGAGCGGCGCTGGGGGTGGCGGGCGCGGGCCGATGTAACCGATCGGTTACATTGACCGGCCCCCGGGGGCGCGATCGCCCCGGCCTTGGCCAGCCGCGGGCGTTTCCGGCCGGCCGCGCCGCAACTGTGACGTAAAATCCCGCCTCCTAGGGAGTACTTCCAGATGCGGATTGGCATTCCGGCCGAGGCTCGGCCGGGCGAGAGGCGCGTTGCGGCGACGCCGGACACGGTGAAGAAGCTCTCGGAGATGCACGAACTGCGCATCCAGGCCGGCGCCGGGGCGCAGGCGAGCTTCCCCGACGCCGAGTACGAGAAGGCGGGCGGCCGGATCGTGGCCACCGCGGCCGAGGCCTACGACGCGGACATCGTCCTCAAGGTGCGCCCGCTGCTGGAGCACGAGGTCGGCCTGCTCCGGCAGGGCTCGGTCCTCATCGGCCAGCTCGATCCCTACAACGCGGCGGGCCTGGAGGCGATCGCCAGGCGCGGCGTCACTGCCTTCGCCATGGAGCTCTTGCCGCGCACCATCTCGCGCGGCCAGGCGATGGACGTGCTCTCCTCGCAGGCCAACATCGCCGGCTACAAGGCGGTGGTGCTCGCCGCCGCGGAGCTGGGCCGCTTCTTGCCGATGCTGATGACCGCCGCGGGGACAGTGAAGGCGGCGCGGGTGCTGGTGCTGGGCGCCGGCGTGGCGGGCCTGCAGGCCATCGCCACCGCCAAGCGCCTGGGCGCGGTGATCGAGGCGAGCGACGTGCGCCCCGCGGTCAAGGAGCAGATCGAATCCCTCGGCGCCAGGTTCCTCGAGGTGCCCTGCCTCACCGACGAGGAGCGCGAAATCGCCGAAGGCAAGGGCGGCTACGCGCGGCCGATGCCGGCGGACTGGATGAAGCGCCAGGCCGAGGCGGTGCACCAGAAGGCGCTGCAGTCGGACATCGTCATCACCACCGCGCTGATCCCGGGGCGCCCGGCGCCCAAGCTGATCCGCGAGGACACCGTGCGCCAGATGAAGCCCGGATCGGTGATCGTGGACCTCGCCGCCGAGCAGGGCGGCAACGTCGAGGGCACCGAGCCGGGCAGGACCGTGCTCCGGCACGGGGTGAAGCTGATCGGCATCGCCAACCTGCCGGCCACGGTGGCAACCGATGCTTCCGCCCTGTACGCGCGCAACCTTTACAACATGCTCGGCCTGATGCTCGATGCGAAGACGGGCGAGCTGAAGATCGACCGCACGGAAGAAATCCTCGCCGGCACGCTCGCGTGCGCCGACGGCGAGCTGGTGAAAAAGGGCTGACCATGGGTGGAACCGTAGATCCGACCGTCCTCAACATCGTGGTGTTCGTGCTGGCGGTGTTCGTCGGCTACCACGTGATCTGGAACGTCACCCCGGCGCTGCACACGCCGCTCATGAGCGTCACCAACGCCATCTCCTCGGTGATCATCGTCGGCGCCATCCTCGCCGCAGCGCCGATGGAGACCGATTTCGGCACCGTGCTGGGCCTGGTCGCGGTGGGCCTGGCGGCGGTGAACGTCGCCGGCGGCTTCATGGTGACGCAGCGCATGCTGGACATGTTCCGCAAGAAGCAGAAATGAGCGCCAACCAGCTCACGCTGTGGTACCTGGCGGCGAGCGTTCTCTTCATCCTCGCGCTGAAGGGCCTGTCCTCGCCCACCACGGCGCGGCGCGGCAACCTGTTCGGCATGATCGGCATGGGCATCGCGGTGCTGGTGACCCTCGCGGTGGTGGCGCGCGGCAACGTTGCCGGCATCCTGCTGGCGATGCTGATCGGCGGCGCGGTGGGCGCCTTCGTCGCGCGCAGGGTCGAGATGACGCAGATGCCCGAGCTGGTCGCCGCCATGCACTCGCTGGTGGGCATGGCCGCGGTGCTGATCGCGGTCGCGGCGGTGAACAACCCCGGCGCCTTCGGCGTCGCCGACCCGCTGCCCATGGGCAACAAGCTGGAGCTGTTCATCGGCACCTTCGTCGGCGCCATCACCTTCTCGGGCTCGGTGATCGCCTTCGGCAAGCTGGCCGGCCTGGGCAGGACCTTCCGCCTGTTCTCCTCGGCGCCGATCGTGTTTCCCGGCCAGCACTGGGTCAACCTCGCCATCGGCCTGGTGATGATCGGCTTCGGCGTCGCGTTTTTCCTGTCGCCGGACGAGAACTGGACCGCGTTCATCATGATGACCGGCCTCGCCTTCATGCTGGGCGTCCTGATCATCATCCCGATCGGCGGCGCCGACATGCCGGTGGTGATCTCGATGCTGAACAGCTACTCGGGCTGGGCCGCGGCCGGCATCGGCTTCTCGCTCAACAACTCGATGCTGATCGTCGCCGGGTCGCTGGTCGGGTCCTCGGGCGCGATCCTGTCCTACATCATGTGCAGGGCGATGAACCGCTCGTTCATTTCCGTGATCCTGGGCGGGTTTGGGGCGGCCGAAGGATCGGCCGCGGGCGCTGCCGGGGAGAAGACGGTGAAGTCCGGTTCCGCCGAGGACGCCTCGTTCCTGATGCAGAACGCCGAGAGCGTGGTCATCGTTCCGGGCTACGGCCTGGCGGTGGCGCGCGCGCAGCACGCGGTGAAGGAAATGGCGCAGATGCTGCGCGAGAAGGGCATCAACGTGCGCTTCGCGATCCATCCGGTGGCCGGCCGCATGCCCGGACACATGAACGTGCTGCTGGCGGAGGCCGAGGTGCCCTACGAGCAGGTGTTCGAGATGGAGGACATCAACGGCGAGATGGGCACCACCGACGTGGTGCTGGTGCTGGGGGCCAACGACGTCGTGAATCCCCTGGCCTACGAGAAGGGCAGCCCGATCTACGGCATGCCGATCATCGACGTGCACAAGGCGCGCACCATCCTCGTCAACAAGCGCAGCATGGCCGCGGGCTACGCCGGCCTCGACAACCCGCTTTTCTACATGGATCGCACCATGATGGTGTTCGGCGACGCGAAGAAGGTGGTCGAGGACATCGTCAAGTCGCTGCACTGAGCGCACCGCCGCGGGGAAACTCGCGGGCGGCGCAGGCATCCAACTTTCTTTCCGGGAGGTGCCCATGACGCATTGGCTGGACGCGCTGCGCGAGCAGCTGCACGGCGGCTGGGGCCCGGGCCTGCGCTCGACGCTCAACGTTCTCATCATCCTCGCCGCGGCGTGGATTGCGATGGTGGCGCTGCGCCGCGGCATCCGCCAGTTCCGCAGCTACATGGAGCGGCGCAGCGACGCCGAGGTCATCAAGCGCGTGGGCACGCTGGCGCGGGCCTTCCGCTACATCGGCACCGTGGTGATCGCCATCGTGGCCGCGATGCTGGTGATGAACGAGCTGGGCATCTCCATCGCGCCGGTGCTCGCCACCGCCGGCGTGGCCGGCATCGCCATCGGCTTTGGCGCGCAGAGCCTGGTGAAGGACTACTTCGCGGGCCTGTTCATCCTGATCGAAGACCAGATCCGGCAGGGCGACGTGGTGCAGATCGCGGGCGTCGGCGGCCTGGTGGAGGAGGTGACCCTGCGCCACGTGCGCCTGCGCGATTTCGAGGGCCACGTCCACTTCGTCCCGAACGGCGAGATCAAGATCGTCACCAACCGCACGCGCGACTTCGCCCAGGCGGTGATCGAAGTCGGGGTAGCGTACCGCGAGGACACCGACGAGGCCCTCGCGGTGATGCGCGAAGTGGGCGAGGCGATGCGCGCCGACCCGGACTGGGCGCCGCGCCTGGCCGCGGACCTGGAGATCATCGGCGTCGAGCGCTGGGCGGACTCGGCGGTGATCCTGCGCGGCCGCTTCAAGGTCGTGCCGCCGATCGAGCAGTGGAACGTGCGGCGCGAGTTCCTGCGCCGGCTGAAGAAGGCCTACGACGCGCGCGGCATCGAGATTCCCTTCCCGCACCTGACGCTCTACCCGGGCACGGCGAAGGACGGCGGCGCGCCGGCGCTGCAGGTGCGCACGCTGCGGGACCCCGGGGACGCTTGAGCGCGGTCCTCCTGGAGGCCCTGTTCTTCCTGCCCGGCCGGTGCCCGATTGTCGCTGCGTCATAAGTGCGGCTAGAATCGCCGCGACGCAACACCGGGCGCACCACGATCATGCTGCAGGTCGCGATACTGACCATCCTTCTGTACGCCTTCTGGGTGCTGATGTCGGGATTCTTCACCCCGTTCCTGCTCGCGGCGGGCTTCGGCTGCGCGCTGCTGGTGGCGTGGCTCGCGCATCGCATGGAGGTCGTGGACCGCGAAGGGCATCCGTTCCACCTCACCTGGGCCGCGCTCGCCTACTGGCCCTGGCTGGTGAAGGAGATCCTCAAGTCCGCGATCGACGTCGCGCGCGTGATCCTGGATCCGGCCTTGCCGGCGACGCCGACCGTGGTCCGCTTCCGGCCGCGGCAGAGGTCCGTGGTCGGACTGGTGACGCACGCGAATTCGATCACGCTGACCCCGGGCACGCTCTCGATCGAGGTGGGGCGGGACGAGTTCATGGTCCACGCCTTCACGCGTGAAGGCGCCGCCGCGACCGTGGACAGCGACATGGACCGGCGCGTGGAACGATTTGAAGGCAGCGCCTGATGTTCGCCGTGGCCGCGGTCGCGCTGCTGGTGGCGCTTGGCCTGGCGCTCGTGCGCGCCGTCGGCGGTCCGACCGTTTTTGATCGCGCGCTGGCGGGCAATGCGATCGGCACGCTCGCGCTGCTGATGCTCGCGGTGCTGGGGTTCCTCACCGGCCGGCCGGAGTTCCTCGACCTCGCGATCCTCTACGGCCTTTTGAACATCGTCGGCACCATCGCGGTGCTGAAGTTCTTCCGCTTCGGCAACCTCGGCGATCCAGGCGAAGAGGAGGCCGGGCGATGAGCCTGGCGCTGGAAGCCCTTTCCTGGATCCTGATCGTTTCGGGCTCCCTGTTCTGTGTCACCGGCGCGCTCGGGCTGGTTCGGCTGCGCGGCTTCTACACGCGCACCCATGCGGCGAGCCTGGTGGATTCGGCCGGCGCCGGGCTGCTGCTGGCGGGCCTGTTGCTGCAGGCGGGCTGGACGCTGGTGGCGGTGAAGCTCGTGATGATCGGCCTGCTGATCTTCTTTACCTCGCCCGCGGCCACGCACGCGCTCGCCAACGCGGCGCTGGCAAGGGGCCTGGCGCCCGATGCAGAGGGGGAGGGCGTGCCATCGAAGCGCTGATCATCCAGGTGCTGCTGACGATGATGGCGGTCGCGGTGATCGCCATCGTGCTGCAGCGCAACCTCTACTCCGTCGTGGTGCTGGGCGGCGTCTACAGCTTCCTCATGGCAACCGTGCTGGTGGCGCTGGACGCGGTGGACGTGGCGATGACCGAGGCTTCAGTCGGCGCGGGCATCTCCACCGTGCTCCTGCTGGGCGCGCTGCACCTGTGCGGCGGCGAAGAGGCGAAGCCGATGCAGCGCCCCTGGGTGCCCCTTGCGGTGACGCTGGCGATCGTCGCGGTGCTGATCTACGGCACCCTGGGCCTGCCGGCGTTCTCCGATCCGCAGGCGCCGATCCATGTCCACGTCGTCCCGCGCTACCTCAGCGACGCGCTTGTCGAGACCGGCATTCCCAACGTGGTCACCGCGGTGCTGGCGAGCTACCGGGGCTACGACACGCTGGGCGAGACGGTCGTCGTGTTCACCGCCGGCATCGGCGTGATCGCGCTGCTGCGCAGCGTGCGGCGCGGCTCGAAGGAGGGATCGTGAGGCGCGAGCCGGTCCTGCGCGTGGTGGGCAAGCTGCTGATCCCGTACATGCTTCTGTTCGCGCTGTATGTCCAGTTCCATGGCGATTTCGGGCCCGGTGGCGGCTTCCAGGCAGGCGTGATTTCCGCTGCGGCGATCATCTTCTACGCCCTGATCTTCGGCTTGCCGGCGGCGCGGCGGCTCGTCCCCGACGCGGTCGTGGAATCCATGGTCGCCCTGGGCGCGCTGCTGTATCTCGGCGTCGGCTTTGCTGGGCTTGTCCTGGGCGGCAACTACCTGGACTACTTCGTGCTCGACCGCAATTCCGTTACCGGGCAGCTGCGCGGGGTGTTCTGGGTCGAGCTCGGCGTGCTGATCACCGTGTCCGGGGTCATGCTCAAGGTGTTCTACATCTTCGCTTCGCGGCGGCGGCCGGACTGACATGGACGCCTTCGCCAGCCACTACACCTACTGGGTCACCGTGTTCCTGATGGCCGCGGGCCTGTACATCATGATCGCGCGCGGCAACCTGGTGAAGAAGCTGGTCGGCCTGGGCATCTTCCAGACCTCGGTCTACCTGCTGTACATCGCCCCCGGCAAGCTGATCGGCGGCACCGCGCCGATCGTCGCCGAGGCCTACAAGGTCTATTCCAATCCGCTGCCGCACGTGCTCATCCTGACCGCGATCGTGGTCGGCATCGCGACGCTCGCGCTGGGCCTCGCCATCGTGGTGCGCATCCGCGAGGCCTACGGCAGCATCGAGGAAGACGACATCCTGGCGCTGGACGCGGAGCCCGGAAAGCGCGCGTGATGCTGGAGCACCTTCCCGCCCTCCAGGTGGTGGTTCCGCTCGCCGCGGCGCCGCTCATCGTGCTGTTGCGAAGGCCGAGGGTGGCGTGGCTGCTGGCCAGCGCGGCCGCGCTGTTCGCGTTCGTCGCCGCGCTGGTGCTCGCCGCCGAGGTGGCGAGTACCGGGGCCATTTCGTACCACCTCGGCAGCTGGCCTCCGCCCTGGGGCATCGAGTACCGGGTGGACGCGCTATCGGCGTTCGTGCTGGTGCTTGTGGCGGGCGTGGGCGCAGTGGTGATGCCGTACGCCTGGCGCAGCATTCCCGCGGAACTGCCGCGCGACCAGCATTACCTGTTCTATGCCCTGCAATGCCTGTGCCTCGCCGGCCTGCTGGGCATGACCATCACCGGCGACGCGTTCAACGTGTTCGTGTTCATGGAAGTGGCTTCGCTGTCCATGTACGTGCTGATTGCGCTGGGGCGCGACCGGCGCGCGCTGCTCGCCGCCTACCAGTACCTGATCCTGGGCACCATCGGGGCCACCTTTTACGTCATCGGCGTCGGCCTGCTGTACCTGCTCACCGGCACGCTGAACATCGCCGACCTCGCGCAGCGGCTGCCCGAACTGGCGGGCTCGCGCCCGGCGCTGGCGGCGCTTGCCTTCATCACCGTCGGCGTGTCACTCAAGCTCGCCCTGTTCCCGCTGCACCTGTGGCTGCCCAACGCCTATGCCTACGCGCCCTCGGTGGTGACCGCGTTCCTGGCCGCCACCGCGACCAAGGTCTCGGTGTACGTGCTGCTGCGCTTCTATTTCGGCGTGTTCGGCGCCCGGCAGGTGGTCGAGTCGCTGCCGGTGACCGGGATCCTGATCGGCCTGTCGGTGGTCGCGATCGTCACCGCGTCGCTGGTCGCGCTCTGGCAGGCCGATTTCAAGCGCCTGCTGGCGTACTCCAGCGTGGCGCAGATCGGCTATATCACCCTGGGCATCGGCATCGCCAACGAAAGCGGACTGACCGCGACCGTGCTGCACCTGTTCAACCACGGCGTGACCAAGGGCGCGCTGTTCCTGCTGGTCGGCGGCATCGCGCTGCGCGCCGGCGGCGCCGGATTCGAGCAATTGCGCGGGCTGGGCCGCGCCATGCCGCTCACATCGCTCGGCATCACGCTCGCCGGCCTGTCGCTGATCGGCGTGCCCGGCACCGCAGGCTTCATCAGCAAGTGGTACTTGGTGCTGGGGGCGCTTCAGGCGGGGCAGTGGTGGCTCGCCGCGCTGGTGGTCGCCACCTCCCTGATCGCCGTGGCCTATGTCTGGCGCTTCGTCGAGGCCGCCTACCTGTCCGCGCCGGACGAGCGCAGCGCGCCCGCCGGCGAGGCGCCGCGCGTGATGCTGATCGCGTCATGGCTGGCGGTCGGCGCCTGCTTCTGGTTCGGGATCGACACCGCCTACACCGTCGAGGGCGCGCGCCGCGCGGCGCTGTTCATGCTCGGGGGCCTGCCGTGAGCGCCGCGCAGCTGATCGCCGCCTGCCTCGCGCTGCCCCTGGCGGGCGCGGCCGGGATCGCGCTCGCGGGAAGCCGGCCCAACCTGCGCGAGTCCGTCACGCTCGCGACCGCCGCGCTCCTGTTCGCCTGCGTCCTCGGCCTGCTGCCCAAGGTCCTGGCGGGCGGGGTGCCGCAGCTGTTCGTGCTCGAGATGCTGCCCGGCATCGCGCTCGGCTTCAGAGTCGAGCCGCTGGGGATGCTGTTCGCGCTCATCGCCTCGGGCCTGTGGATCGTGAATTCGGTGTACTCGATCGGCTACATGCGCGCCAACGAGGAACCGCACCAGACGCGCTTCTACGTCTGCTTCGCGCTGGCCCTGGCCGCCACCCTGGGCATCGCGTTTTCCGCCAACCTGCTCACGCTGTTCCTGTTCTACGAAATGCTGACGCTGGTCACCTGGCCGCTGGTGACGCATCACGGCGACGACAAGGCGCGCGCCGGCGGGCGCGTGTACCTGGGCATCCTGATCGGGACCTCCATCGTGTTCCTGCTGCCGGCGATCATCGCCACCTGGGCGCTTGCCGGGACGCTGGACTTCACCCCGGGCGGCATCCTGCAGGGCAAGGCCTCGGGCACGGTGATCGGCGGGCTGCTCGCGCTCTACATGTTCGGCATCGGCAAGGCCGCGCTGATGCCGTTCCACCGCTGGCTGCCGGCGGCGATGGTGGCGCCGACGCCGGTATCCGCGCTGCTGCACGCGGTGGCCGTGGTCAAGGCGGGCGTGTTCGCGGTGGTGAAGGTGATCGTCTACGTGTTCGGCGTGGATGCGCTGGCGGGGGTGCGGGCCGCGGACTGGCTGCCGACGGTGGCGGGCTTCACCATCGTCGCGGCCTCGATCGTTGCGTTGCGCTCGGACAACCTGAAGCGGCGCCTGGCTTACTCGACGGTGAGCCAGCTCTCCTACGTGGTGCTGGCCGCGGCGCTGCTGACGCCGGTGTCGGTCACGGCGGCAGCTTTGCACATCGCTGCGCATGCCTTCGGCAAGATCACGCTGTTTTTCGCTGCCGGGGCGATCTACACCGCCGCGCACAAGACCGAGGTCAGCCAGCTCGATGGCATTGGGCGGCGCATGCCCTGGACCATGGGCGCGTTCGCGGTGGGCGCGATCTCAATGGTCGGCCTGCCGCCGGCTGCGGGATTCCTGAGCAAGTGGTTCCTGCTCACCGCGGTGCTGGAGGCCGGGCAATGGATGGCGCTCGCCGTGGTCGCGGCTAGCACGCTGCTGAACGCCGCGTACTTCGCGCCGATCGTGTACCGCGCGTTCCTGCGCCCCGCGGCCGCGCGTGGCGAAGCGCATGGCGAGGCGCCGCTGCCGATGGTGGCCGCACTGACGGCGACCGCGGCGCTCACGGTGGCGCTGTTCTTCTACCCTGATCTCGCGCTCGCGCTGGCGCGGGCAACCGCGGGAGGCTGAATGCAGGACTACTGGTTGGCGCGCGAATCGAGCATCCGGCTGCTGTGGCGCGGATTCATCGCCGTTCTGGCGTTGACCGTGCTCGCGGAATTCGCGGTCGAGATACATCCGCACTTCGAGATCGAGGGCCTGCCGGCCTTCGGCGCCTGGTACGGATTCCTCGCCTGTGCCGCGATGATCCTGTTTGCCAAGCTGCTGGGGGTGTTCCTCAAGCGCCCGGACCGCTACTACGACAGCGACGGGCCGGCCGATGGCTAGCGTGCTGCATCCGGGCCTGATCCTCGTATTCGCGGGCGTCGCGCTCGGCCTGCTCCACGGGCGCGCGCGCGCGGCGCTTGCGCTCGCGGCGCCGCTCGCGGCGATCGGCATCCTGCTCTGGGTGGGCGAGGGCGTGCACTGGAGCGGGCGCTACCTTGGCATCGAGGTCACGCCCTACGCGGTGGACGCGCTGTCGCGCCTGTTCGCGCTGATCTTCGCCATCATGGCGTTCGGCGGCGCGCTGTATGCGCTCGGCCAGCCGAGCCGGCTGGAGTTGCCGGCGGCCTTCGTGTACGCCGGTTCCGCGATCGGCGCCGCGCTGGCTGGCGACCTGCTCACGCTGTTCGTGTGCTGGGAGCTGATGGCGCTGGGTTCGACCCTGGTGATCTGGAGCGCCGGCACCGCGCCGGCGTGGGCGGCCAGCCGGCGCTACCTCGCCGTGCACCTGCTGGGCGGCGTGCTGCTGCTGGCCGGGATCGCGGGCCACGTTTCCGAAACCGGCTCGGTCGCGTTCGTGCGCATGGCGCTCGACAGCCCGGCGCACTGGCTGATCCTCGCCGGGTTCCTGGTCAATGCCGGCGCGCCGCCGCTGTCGGCGTGGCTCCCGGACGCTTATCCGGAAGCGTCCTGGAGCGGCACCGTGTTCCTGTCGGCGTTCACCACCAAGACCGCGGTCTACGTGCTTCTGCGCGGCTTCCCCGGTACCGAAATCCTGGTCTGGGTCGGCCTGTTCATGGTGTTCTACGGCATCGTCTACGCGCTGCTGGAGAACGACATGCGGCGCATCCTCGCCTATAGCATTGTCAACCAGGTCGGGTTCATGATCGCCGGCATCGGCATCGGCACCGAGCTGGCGCTCAACGGCGCCGCGGCGCATGCCTTCACCCACATCCTGTACAAGGCCCTGCTGCTGATGTCCGCGGGCGCGGTGCTGCTGCAGGCCGGTCGGCGCAAGTGCAGCGAGCTGGGCGGGTTGTTCCGCACCATGCCCTTCACCACGGCGTGCGGCACGATCGGCGCGCTCGCGATCAGTTGCTTCCCGCTCACGTCGGGCTTCGTCTCCAAGTCCATGATTTCCCAGGCCGCGGCCAACGAGCACCTGCTCTGGGTGTGGCTCGCGCTGGCGGCGGCTTCCGCCGGCGTCTTCCTCCACGCCGGCATCAAGTTCCCGTGGTTCGTGTTTTTCCAGAAGGACTCAGGCCTGCGCCCGCCGGAGCCGCCGCTGAACATGCGCCTCGCGATGGGTCTGTTCGCCGCGCTGTGCATCGGGCTGGGCGTGTTCTACCAGCCGCTCTATGCGCTGTTGCCGTTCAAGGCCGAGTACGTGCCCTATACCGGCGCCCACGTGGTCGTGCAGCTGGAGTTGCTGCTCTTCTCGGGCCTTGCGTTCTTCGTGATGCTGCCGATGCTGCGGCGCACCCTCACGATCACTCTGGACCTGGACTGGTTTTATCGCGTGTTCGCCAACCGCCTCGTTGCAGGCTCGACAGTGCTCCTGGGGCTGGCGAGCGGCACCGTGCAGTCCTGGATTCAGGCGGCCGGGGCCGCCATTCGCGCTGGTGCGCAGCGGCACCACGGCCTGGACGGCGTGCTGGCGCGCACCTGGTCCACCGGCGGAATGGTCCTCTGGGTGGCGCTGCTGCTCGCGGGCTACCTGCTCGTCTACTACCTCTAGCCGGCGCGCCATTTCACGATGTGAAGTCGCCTTGCGGCGGCCGGAAGCGGGGGAGTAGAATCAAGCGGCTTTTCCCGTACGGGGCTCGACCCCGCGCCGGCACCCATCCCCCTTAGGAGGAGACACTTCATGACCACCCAGAAAGACCAAACCGCGGCATCGCGCCGCCAGTTCCTGACCGGCGCGGCCGTTGCGGCCACCGGCGCGGCGACGCTCGGTTTCCCGGCGATCGTCAAGGCGCAGGGGCCGATCACCATGCGCTGGCAGAGCACCTGGCCGGCGAAGGACATCTTCCACGAGTACGCCAACGACTTCGCCAAGAAGGTCAACGACATGACCGGCGGCGCGCTGCGCATCGAAGTGCTGCCCGCGGGCGCGGTGGTGCCGGCCTTCGGCCTGCTGGATGCGGTGTCCAAGGGCACCCTGGACGGCGGCCACGGCGTGCTGGTGTACCACTACGGCAAGCAGAACGCGCTCGCGCTGTGGGGCTCGGGCCCGGCCTTCGGCATGGACGCCAACATGCTGCTCGCCTGGCACAAGTACGGCGGCGGCAAGGAACTGCTCAACAAGCTCTACGCCTCGATCGGCGCCAACGTGGTGTCCTTCCCCTACGGTCCGATGCCGACCCAGCCGCTGGGCTGGTTCAAGAAGCCGATCACCAAGGCCGAGGACCTGAAGGGCCTGAAGTTCCGCACCGTGGGCATCTCGATCGACGTCTTCACGGCGATGGGCGCGGCGGTGAACGCGCTGCCCGGCGGCGAGATCGTGCCGGCCATGGACCGGGGCCTGCTGGATGCGGCCGAGTTCAACAACGCCACCTCGGACCGCATTCTCGGCTTCCCCGACGTTTCCAAGGTGATGATGCTGCAGAGCTACCACCAGAACGCCGAGCAGTTCGAGATCATGTTCAACAAGGCCAAGTTCGACGCGCTGCCCGGGGCGATGAAGTCGATCATCGAGAACGCCGTCGAGGCCGCCTCGGCCGACATGTCCTGGAAGGCGGTGGACCGGTATTCGAAGGACCACGCCGAGCTGGTGGCGAAGGACAAGGTGCGCATGTTCAAGACGCCCGACTCGATCCTGCAGCAGCAGTTGTCGGCCTACGATGCGGCGGCCGCCAAGCGCAAGGACAATGCCATGTTCAACGAGATCGCCGATTCGCAGAAGAATTTCGCGGCCCGTGCGGTGAAGTGGGACCTGGAGACCAACGTCAGCCGGGCGATGGCCTACCGCCACTACTTCGCCGCCAAGCCCGCGGAGAAGAAGGCCTAGCACCAGCGCGCCAAGGCAGCCATCCGGCCCGCAGGCCGGGTGGCTGTTTCGTTTCCGATGCAGAAAACCCTCCTGTTCGTCGATAAGGTCAGTACCTGGGTCGGCCACGCCTTTTCCTTCCTCATCGTCGCCCTGACGCTGCTGGTGACCTGGGAGGTGTTTTCGCGCTACGCGCTGAACGACCCGCACGCCTGGGCGTTCGACGCCATGAGCATGCTCTACGGCACCCTGTTCATGATGGCCGGCGCCTACACCCTGTCCAAGAACGGGCATGTGCGGGGCGATGTGCTGTACGGCTTCTTCCGGCCGCGCACGCAGGCGGTGATCGACCTCACGCTCTACATCGTGTTCTTCGTCCCCGGCGTGTTCGCGCTCACCTACGCCGGCTACTTCTACGCCGCGGAGTCCTGGGCGATCAACGAGCATTCCAACGTCACCGCGGACGGGCCGCCGATCTACCCGTACAAGACCGTGATCCCGGTGGCCGGGGCGTTCCTGCTGGCGCAGGGCCTGGTCGAGATGGTGCGCTGCGTGATCTGCCTGAAGCAGGACGCTTGGCCCTCGCGCGAGGAAGACGTCGAGGAGGTTGACCTCGACGAGCTGAAGAAGATGGTGCAGGTCGAGGGTGCCGAGGCGGGCCGCTGAAGATGCGCAAGGAGTTGTGGTTCGGGTTCTCCATCATGGCGCTGATCGCGGTACCGGTTGCGGTGCTGACGCCCTGGGCCAGCCTCGCCGACGGCCATCTCGCGCGCGAGGACCTGGGCGTGCTGGGCCTGCTGATGCTGGCGCTGGTGGTGGTCACCATCATGCTCGGATTCCCGACCGCGTTCACGCTGGCCGGGATGGGCGTGCTCTTCGCCTGGCTTGCCTACCGCAGCGTCAACCCGGACCTGGCGGTGCGCCAGGTGCTGGACCTCATGGTGCAGCGCACCTGGGCGGTGATGATGAACGACGTCCTCATCGCCGTGCCGCTGTTCGTGTTCATGGGCTACCTGGTGGAGCGCGCCGCGCTCATCGATCGGCTGTTCCGCGCGCTGCACCTGGCGCTCGCGCGCGTGCCGGGGTCGCTCGCGGTGGCGACCATCATCACCTGCGCGGTGTTTGCCACCGCCACCGGGATTGTCGGTGCGGTGGTGACCCTGATGGGGCTGCTCGCGCTGCCGCAGATGCTGCGCGCGGGCTACAGCACCCAGGTCGCCGCCGGATCCATCACCGCCGGGGGCTGCCTCGGCATCCTGATCCCGCCCTCGGTGCTGCTGATCGTGTACGGGGCCACCGCGGGGGTGTCGGTGGTGCAGCTCTACGCCGGGGCGCTCTTTCCGGGCCTCATGCTGGCGGCGCTTTACGCGGGCTACATCGTGGCGCTCGCCAAGTTGAAGCCGTCGCTCATGCCGCCGCTGCCGGAGAGCGAGCGCAAGGTCGAGTTGCCGCCCGCCGCGCGCGCGCTGTCGGCGCGGGGGAGCAATGCGCTCTATGGGCTGGCGCGGTCCCTGGGCGGGGCGCCGGGCGCGGCGGCGCGTACGGTGGTCGGGCAACTGGCCGTCTCGCTGCTGCCGGCGCTCGTCCTGGCGGCGATGCTGGCGTTCAGTTTTCACCTGGCCACCAGGCCCAAGGCCCAGATCGATGCCGCAGGCCTGGTGGAGGCGGGCAGCGGCGCCCTGGCGATCCAAGCCGCGGGCGCGGAATCCCCGACCGGCCTGACCGGGTTGCAGGAGCCGCCGGCCGCCGCGGGCGAGGAAAAGAAGCCCGGCGAGGAGGCGGACCGGGAGCCGCAGGCTGCGGAGGCCGGCGCCTCGGGCGCCGCCGCGCCCGCTGCGGCGCTCCAGGCGCCCGTCGAAGCCGCCGCCGCCGATCGCCTGCCGGTGCCGCAGTGGTTCTGGGTCGCGCTCGGTGTGTGCGCCGTGGCCCTGGGCGTGCTCTACAGCCTGTGGAGCTGGCAGCGTCTCGAGATCTTCAAGATGCTGCTGTCGTCGTTCTTTCCCCTGGCGCTGCTCATCCTGGCGGTGCTGGGCTCGATCATGTTCGGGCTCGCCACCCCGGCGGAAGCCGCCGCGGTGGGCGGATTCGGCGGCTTCCTGCTCACCGTCGCCTACCGCTACATCGCGCACCTGCGCGCGCCGGGCGCCGGCGCCGGCGCGGCCTGGACCACGGTGAAGGATGTCGGCGCGATCGTGAAGGATTCCTCCTTCCTCACCGCCAAGACGAGCGCCATGGTGTGCTGGCTGTTCGTGGGCTCGTCCATCTTCTCGGCGGCCTTCGCCCTGCTGGGCGGGCAGGACCTGGTGGAGAAGTGGGTGCTGTCGCTGGGCCTCTCGCCGGTGCAGTTCATGCTCCTCGCGCAGCTGATCATCTTCATCCTCGGCTGGCCGCTGGAGTGGACCGAGATCATCGTCATCTTCATGCCGATCTTCATTCCGCTCTTGCCCAAGTTCGGCATCGACCCGCTCTTTTTCGGCCTGCTGGTGGCGCTCAACCTGCAGACTGCGTTTCTCTCGCCGCCGGTGGCGATGGCCGCGTTCTACCTGAAGGGCGTGGCGCCGCCGCATGTGACGCTGAACCAGATCTTCGCCGGCATGATGCCCTTCATGGGGATCCAGATCGTGGCGATGTTCCTGCTCTACACCTGGCCGCAGATCGGCCTGTGGCTGCCGAGCGTGCTCTATGGCCGCTGAACCCGCCGCGTCGCGCCCGGCCGAGCTCACCGCCGCCGCCGCGCTCGGGCTCATCGGCCGGGGGCGCCTCAGTTCGGAGGAGCTGGTGCAGGACTGCCTTGCGCGCATCCGCGACCTCGAGCCGCAGGTGCAGGCCTGGACCTTCCTCGACGAGGACCACGCGCTCGCCCAGGCGAAGGCCGCCGACGAGCGCCGGCGCGAGGGCCACGCCACCGGGCCGCTGCACGGCATCCCGGTCGGGGTGAAGGACATCATCGACACCGGCGACATGCCCACCGAGAACGGCTCACCGCTGTACGCCGGCCGCACGCCGCGCGAGGACGCGGCGGTGGTGGCGAAGCTGCGCGCCGCGGGCGCCGTGATCCTGGGCAAGACGGTGACCACCGAATGCGCCTATTTCCACCCGGGCAAGACGCGCAACCCGCACAACCCGGAGCACACCCCCGGTGGATCCTCCAGCGGCTCGGCCGCCGCGGTCGCCGCCGGCATGGTGCCGCTCGCGCTGGGCACCCAGACCAACGGCTCGGTGATCCGCCCCGCCGCGTTCTGCGGCGCCTATGGCTTCAAGCCCAGCCACGGCATGATTCCGCGCACCGGCGTGCTGCAGCTGTCACGCACCCTGGACCATGTCGGTGTGATGGCGCGCTCCATCGAGGACGTGGCCCTGGCGATGGAAACGCTCGCCGGCTGGGACGCGGGCGACCCCGACACGCGGCCCTCGGCGCGCATCCCCTTTGCCGCCATCGCCGCCGAGGCGCCGCCCATCCGACCGGTGCTGGCGTTCATCAAGACCCCGCACTGGGACCGCGTCGACGCCGAGGCGAAGGAGGCGCTCGGCGAGCTGCTCGAGGCGCTGGGCGATGCCGTCGAGGAGATCGAGCTTTTTCCTTCCGCCGAGGAGGCCTGGGCCTGGCACAAGACCATCATGGACGCGGAGATGGCGCACAACTTCGCGCGCCAGTGGCGCGACGGGCGCGACCAGCTTTCCGATCCGTTGCGCGCGCTGATCGAGCGCGGCCGAGAGGTGAAGGCGGTGGACTACCAGCGCGCGGTGTCGCTGATCGGGCCGATGCAGCAGAGCTTCGAGGAGCTGTTCACCCAGCGCTTCGACGCCATCCTGACCCCGGCCGCGCCGGGTGTGGCGCCCAAGGGGCTGGGTTCAACCGGCGATGCGCGCTTCTGCACGCTGTGGACGCTCTCCGGGCTGCCGGCGCTGACCATGCCGCTTTTGCGCGGCGCGAACGGCATGCCGATCGGCGTGCAGCTGGTGGGGCGGCGCCACTTCGATGCGCGCCTGCTGCGCACCGCGCGCTGGCTGGTCGACAACCTCGCCGGGGTCTAGCGGGGGAGAATCTGAAGGGGGCGGAGGCGTTGTGCTGCAGCCCCCCTTTTCATCACGGCGCGGACGCGATCGCCCGCCGCACCCGCCATTCATCCCGCAGCCGCTCTGGCTCGCTGCGATGCCGTCGCGCTTGTGGGCGCCATTGACAGGAACTGTCGTGCCCAACCATCGCCACGCTCCAGGGCGCACGGCAGGGGGCGGTTGCCGGCGGTCGAGGGGGAGGTCGGCCTTGATGTCCTCAAGTTCGATCTTGTGGCCGGAACGCAAAAAGGGAGCCGGCCGATAAGCCGGGTTCTGTGCGAGACACCCGCCCGAAGGCGGGGCTCCGGCAGCCATTCCTCTTGGCCGGGAGTCGCCCCCCGGCTCCAGCCACCTACCCGCAAGTTCGGCCGAGCCGGCCGTTGTGTGTCGCCACACGCACTTGCCTATTTGGTGTTGCTCCGGATGGAGGTTGCCGCGTTTCACCCGTGCAACCCGAGCACCCTTGCGAGTGTTTCGACCTGCACGACTCGTCTCTGTGGCCCTGTTCGTCGCCTTCGGATATGCGCGCCGGGGAGTTACCCCGCATCCTGCTCTGCGGAGCCCGGACTTTCCTCTGCAACTTGCGCTGCAGCGGCTGCCTGGCCAGCTCCCGGCCGCATTTTACTGCACCGCAGCGACGGAACGCCGGCAGGGCCGGAAATATCGTTGGTCGTCGTAGAACGCCGCCTCGACGATGCCCGGGAGCCAGCCGGGGTAGCCGAAGACGGGCAGGGAAGCCAGGTCGCGCGTGGTGCCGCTTGCATCGTGCGCATCGAGCCAGTGCGCGGCGGCCGCATCGGGCGCCTCCTGCGGCCCGATGAAGATGACCTTGCAGGTGAGCCCGGGGCGCGGCCGCAAGGCCATCTCGAGCAAAGCATGGCCGAGCACGTGGATGCGCAGGTCCGCGAGCACGCTGCTGCGCCGTTTCCAGAACAATTCCTTCCAGCGGTGTTGTCGGATCAGCGCCTCCAGCTCCGGGTTCGCGCAGGCGAGGATCGCTCCGCCCTCGTCGAACAGGGTGAGCATGTCGCGCAGCCTGCCGCGGCTTCCGGCCTCCTTCGGGATCTGCGCCGCATGCATGGCGTTGAGGCGTGCCTTGGCCTTCGGAAAAGAAAGCCAGGCGAGGGCGTTGAACAGGTCGTGCCAGTTCTTCGCCCGCGTGTGGACCTCCCCGGTCCTGCTCAGGTGCACCTCGTAATAGGGATCGGCCTTCGCCGGTGGGACGAAGCGGATCGGATGGCCCGAGTGCGTCGCCACGCAGGCCTCGGCGGCGAGCGCATTGAGGCGATCCAGCGATGGCCATGCATCGCGCGGCAGCCTGGCCAGACACGGCCGCACCGGATCGAACACCGGGTGGGAGAGATCCGCCTGCGGCCAGTCCGGCGGCGCGGTGGAAATCGTGGTCCGTCCCTGTTTTCCTAGACCAGCTTCCACGGCAGCGTTTCGCCCGCGCGCAGCGGCACCAGCGTGCCCTCGCCGAAGTTCAGGGACTCGGGCACGGTCCAGCGCTCGCGCGCGAGGCTCACCGTGCCGCGGTTGTGCGGCAGGCCGTAGAAATCGGCGCCGAAGCGGCTGGCGAACCCCTCCAGCCGGTCGAGGGCGCCCGCCTCCTCGAAGGCGATGGCGTAGAACTCCAGCGCCGCGTGCGCGGTGTAGATCCCGGCGCAGCCGCAGGCGTTCTCCTTGGTGCCGCGCTCGTGCGGCGCGCTGTCGGTGCCCAGGAAGAACTTCGGGTTGCCCGAGGTGGCGGCCTGCAGCAGCGCCTCGCGGTGCGCCTCGCGCTTGAGCACCGGCAGGCAGTAGTGGTGCGGCCGCACCCCGCCCATGAACAGCGCGTTCCTGTTCATCAGCAGGTGGTGCGCGGTGATGGTCGCGGCGAGGTTGGCACCGTTGACCTCGACGAAGTGCGCCGCGTCGCGCGTGGTGATGTGCTCCAGCACCACCTTCAGGCCCGGGAAGCGCGCCACCAGCGGCCCCAGCACCTCATCCAGGAACACCCGCTCGCGGTCGAACACGTCCACATGCGGGTCGGTGACCTCGCCGTGGATGAGCAGCGGCAGGCCGATCTCCTGCATGCGCTCCAGGGCGCCGAAGCAGCGCGAGATCCGGGTCACGCCCGCATCCGAGTGCGTGGTCGCGCCGGCCGGGTAGAGCTTGACGCCGTGCACGCGCCCGGAGAGCCCGGCGCGCGAGATTTCCTCCGCCGGGGTGTCGTCGGTCAGGTACAGCGTCATCAAGGGCTGGAACGCCGAGCCCGCGGGCAGCGCGGCGAGGATGCGATCCCGGTAGCGCAGCGCCTGCTCGACCGTGGTCACCGGCGGCTTGAGGTTCGGCATCACGATGGCGCGCCCGAACTGACGCGCGGTGTCGGCCACCACCGCGGCCAGCGCCGGGCCGTCGCGCAGGTGCAGGTGCCAGTCGTCGGGCTGCCGGATCGTGAGGCGGTCCATGGGGGGCGATTCTACGTGCTGCTACTTGCGCTTCGCACCGGCTGCGCCGCGCGCCAGCGCCTCCCTGTACAGGGCATTGCGCGGCGCGCCGGTGATGCGCGCGGCAAGCTTCGCCGCCTCGCTGGCCGGCAGCGATTCGAGCAGGATGCCGAGGACCTTCCCCGGGTCGAGGGCGGGCGCAGCCGGCTTCGCCTCCCCGGGTCCCAGCACCAGCACGAATTCGCCCTGCCGCCGGTGCGGGCCTGCTTGCAGCCATGCCGGCGCGTCGCGCAGGGGCATCCGCGCGATTTCCTCGAACTTCTTGGTCAGTTCGCGAGCGATAACCAACTCGCGCTGCGGACCGAAGCGGGCCAGCAGCGCCGCCACCGTGGCCTCGACCCGGTGCGGGGCCTCGTAGAGAACGAGCGGCAGCGCCTCGTCGAGGGCGGCAATCGCCCTGGCTGGCTTTGCCGGCAGGAAGCCGACGTACAGGAAACGGTCGGCGAGGAAACCGCAAGCCGACCAGGCAGTGATCGCCGCGTTCGGGCCCGGTATCGGCACCACGCGGATGCCCTCGCGGTGCGCCGCCGCCACCAGCAGGGCGCCCGGATCGGACACCGCCGGGGTGCCGGCATCGCTCACCAGGGCGAGGCTTCTGCCCTCGCGCAGCGCTTGCAGCAGCTGCTCGCCGGCGGCGCGCTCGTTGTGCGCGTGCAGGGCGGCGGTCTTGGCCGCGACGCCGTGCGCGGCCAGCAGCCCGCGCGTGGTGCGCGTGTCCTCGCAGGCGACCAGGTCCGCGGCGCGCAGCGCCTCGAGCGCGCGCGGGCTGGCGTCGGCGAGGTTGCCGATGGGCGTGGCGACGATGTAGAGGGTGCCGGTCATGGGGTGCTTGCGCCCGGTCAACGCCCGGGCGGCCTACGGCGTTAAGACTGCCATGAACCGGGCCGGGGCGCGAGCCGAGGACCTGTGCGCGCAACTGCTCGCGCGGGCCGGGTTGCGCCTGCTGGCCCGCAACTGGCGCTGCCGCATGGGCGAGATCGACCTCATCGCCGAGGAGGGCGGCACCCTGGTGTTCGCCGAGGTTCGCTACCGCGGCTCGGCCAGCCGGGGCGGGGCCGCCGAGAGCATCACCGCCGCCAAGCAGGCGCGCATCATCGCCGCGGCGCGCGCCTTCCTGCGCGGCCGGCCCGAGGCCGACTGTCGGTTCGATGTCCTGCTGCTCGATGCGCTGGAGCGCGACCGCATCGAATGGGTCCGCAATGCGTTCGGCGCTTAGCCTGCTGCTGCTCCTGTCGGCGGTGGCCGGCGCGCAGGAGGTCCGGCTGGTGGTGCAGAGCTCGCCCCTGGCGGGCTGGCGCTACGCGCAAGCCGCCGAGCTCTGGCCGCATCTGGCCGTGGGCTCAGCCCTCGATCTGGTGCGCGAGGCGGACAATCCCCACGACGCCAACGCGGTGCGCGTGCAGTGGCGCGGCCTGAAACTGGGCTATGTGCCGCGGCGGCAGAACGCCGCCGTTGCCTGGGGCCTGGATCGCGGCGCGCCGCTGCGCGCCCGCATCAGCCGGATGTCCAGCCATCGGCCCGAGCACCCGAACCCGGCCAGGCGCCTGGAATTCGAGGTGTTCCTGGATTGAGGGTTCGGGGCCAGGGTGTAATATCGGCTGATGGGACATGCAGAACCGGGCGCAACCCTCGAAGAGCGCATCGCGTTGCATTTCCGGGACAGCGCGAACCTGAAGCTGGCCGCGCTGGGCGCCCTGCAGGGGCCTATCGCCCAGGCGGTCGAGCTGATGGCCGGCGCGCTCAGGGCGGGCGGCAAGATCCTTTCCTGCGGCAACGGCGGCTCGGCCGGCGATGCGCAGCACTTTTCCGCCGAACTGCTCAACCGCTTCGAGATCGAGCGCCCGCCGCTGGCGGCGGTGGCGCTGAGCACCGATACCTCGGCGCTGACCTCGATCGCCAACGACTACAGCTACCAGCAGGTGTTCGAGAAGCAGGTGCGCGCGCTGGGCCGCCGCGGCGATGTGCTGCTGGCCATCTCCACCAGCGGCAACTCAGCCAACGTGCTGGCCGCGGTGAAGGCGGCCCGGGAACTTGGAATGGCCATCGTGGCTCTCACCGGGCGCAAGGGCGGGGGCACCCCGTCCCTGCTCGGCACGGGCGATGCGCATGTGTGCGTGCCGCACGACAGGACCGCTCGCATCCAGGAAGTGCACCTGCTGGTGCTGCATTGCCTGTGCGACGGCATCGACTACAGGCTGTACGGAGGAAAACAATGAAAACAATGTCCGTGATCCTGGCCGCGCTGCTCGCGCTGCCTCTGGCCGGTTGCGTGGAGATGGCCGCGGTCGGCCTCGGCGCCGCGGCGCTGTCCTACGAGGACCGGCGCACCACCGGCGCCCAGGTCGAGGACGAGGGCCTGGAGCTGCGCGCGGCGAACCGCATCGGTGAGCGCTACGGCAGCAAGGTCCACGTCAACGTCACCTCGTTCAACCGCTTCGTTCTGCTGACCGGCGAAGCGCCGGACCAGGCGACCAAGGCTGCGATCGAGAAACTGGTGCTCGAGCTGCCCTCCAAACCGCGCGGGGTGTCGAACGAGCTGCGGGTGGCCGGCAGCTCGTCGCTCACCGCGCGCTCCAACGATACCCTGATCACCGGCAAGGTGAAGGCGCGGTTCCTGGATGCGAAGAAGTTCAACCCGCTGCACGTCAAGGTGGTCACCGAGGCGGCCACGGTGTACCTGATGGGCATCGTTACCCAGGCCGAGGCCAGCGCCGCGGTCGAGGTGACGCGCACCACGGGCGGGGTCGCCAAGGTGGTCAAGGTGTTCGAGTACTGCCAGGCGACCGACGAGGTTTGCCGGCCGCGCGGCGCCGCCAAGCCCAAGGCCGGAAGCTGAGCATCGCGCCGGTTTTCGAGCGCAAGCTGCATGCGCCGCAGGAGGCGGCGCGCTGGGTCGCGCGGTTGCCGCGGCCCCTGGTGTTCACCAACGGCGTTTTCGACCTGCTGCATCGCGGTCATGCCACCTACCTCGCGCGCGCGCGCGCCATGGGCGCCTCGCTCCTGGTGGCCCTGAACAGCGACGCCTCGGCGCGGCGACTGGGCAAGGGCGCCGAGCGGCCGCTCAACGGGCTGGAGGACCGGATGGCGCTGGTGGCGGCGCTGGAGCCGGTGGATGCGGTGACCTGGTTCGACGAGGACACGCCCGCGGCGCTGATCGCGGCGGTGCGGCCCGATGTGCTGGCCAAGGGCGGCGACTGGCCGGCCGAGAGGATCGTCGGCGCGGTCGAAGTGCTGGCGCGCGGCGGGCGCGTGGCCTCGATTCCGTTCGAGCACCGGCGCTCCACCACCGCGCTGGTGGAGAGAATCAGGAAAGCCTGAGCTCGAAGCACAGCGCGCCCGGCGTGGGCGCGGCAAGGTAGGGCGCGCAGTCGCGAAAGCCCAGGCTGCGGTAGAGCGCGATCGCTTCGGTCAGGTGAGGCATGGTGTCCAGCACCAGCCGGCTGTACCCGGCGTCCCCGGCCTTGTCGATCACCATCTGCGTGAGCCTGCGCCCCAGGCCGGCGCCGCGGTATGCGTTGCGCACGTAGAGGCGCTTCATCTCCGCGCTGCTTGCATCCAGCCGCTTGAGGGCCACGCAGCCGGCATCGAATCCTTCGTCCCGGGCGAGCAGCAGCAAGCCCTCAGGCGGGGCGTACTTGCCGGGAAGCCCGGCCAGTTCTTCCTCGAACCCCTGGAAGAACAGCGCTGCCGACACCAGTTCCGAGTACTCGCGGAACAGGCGCCGGATGCTCTGCAGTTGGTCTGCGCCATGGACTGAAACGACGTCAATCATCGGGGCATTTTCCATCACGTTTTGATTCATACTACCCCCCGTGCGCCTGCACCAGCTCAAGATCGACTACGTCGCCGAACAGGACCGCATGCTCATGCTGATCGCCGCCAGCGATGCGGTCGAGGTGCGCATGTTCCTGACCCGGCGCTTCATCAAGCTGCTCTGGCCGCTGCTGGTGAAGCTCGTCGAGGAGGCGAGCCCGCGCATCAAGACCCAGGCCAACCCGGAGGCGCGGCGCGCGCTGCTGGGCCTGGAGCACGAGCAGGCGGTGTCGCGGGCCGACTTCTCCAAGCCCTTTGAGGAGACCCCGCGCAACACCCCTCTGGGCGAGGCGCCGCTGCTGCTCGCGCGCATCCAGACCGGGCACGACCGCAACGGCCTGCCGGTGCTCGCGATGCACCCGGCCGACGGCCAGGGCGTGACCCTGACGCTGGACCCGGTGTTGCTGCATTCGGTGTGCCGCCTGCTGCAGGCGGCGCTGACCAAGAGCGACTGGGACATGGAACTGTGCCTGCCCGGCACCGAGGCGCCGGAGGCGCCCGAGCGCGGCGTGCCGCGGACCATCAACTGATGAATCTGGCGGGGTCGATCCCCGACATGCCCGGGGGGCTTGCGCACCCCCACCAGCGAATGCAACACCCATTTCATCGGCGGCGCGCCCGCCGGCGTCATCCACCTGCTCGTAGCGTATAATCCGCGCCCTTTGGAAACAAACGGTTAGCGACATCTCCCACGGCTTCGAAAAACTAGGCCTGATCGCGCCCCTGCTGCAGGCGGTGAAAGACATGGGCTATGAGCAGCCCAGCCCGATCCAGGAGCAGGCCATTCCCGTGGTGCTCGAGGGCCGCGACCTGATGGCCGGCGCCCAGACCGGCACCGGCAAGACCGCCGCCTTTGCCCTGCCCACGCTGCAGCGCCTGGCACCCCATGCCAGCAGCTCGGCCTCGCCCGCGCGCCACCCGATCCGCGTCCTGTTGCTGGCGCCCACGCGCGAACTGGCGATCCAGGTCGAGCAGAGCTTCCGCGACTACGGCAAGCACATGCCGCTGCGCAGCGCCATCGTCTACGGCGGCGCGGACATGAACGCCCAGATCCTGCAGCTGAAGAAGGGCGTCGAGATCCTGGTGGCGACCCCGGGGCGGCTGCTCGACCACGTGCAGAACAAGACGCTGATGCTGAACCAGGTCTCGGTGCTGATCCTCGACGAGGCCGACCGGATGCTCGACATGGGCTTCATGCCCGACATCCGGCGCATCATCGCGCTGCTGCCGCCGGTGCGGCAGAACCTGCTCTTCTCGGCCACCTTCCCGGAGGAGATCAAGAGCCTCGCCAAGTCCCTGCTGCGCGACCCGGTGCAGATCCAGGTCGCGCGCGCCAATGCGGTCGCGGACCTGGTCAGCCACATCCTGCACCCGGTGTCGCGCGAGAAGAAGCGCGAGCTCCTCACCTACCTCATCCAGACCCGGAATCTGAAGCAGGTGCTCGTCTTCTCCGGCACCCGCATCGGCGCCAACCGCCTCGCGCACCAGCTGCGCAAGGACCGCATCCAGGCCGACGCCATCCACGGCGACAAGACCCAGGCCGAGCGCGAAGCGGTGCTGGAGGCCTTCAAGGCGGGCAAGACCGCGGTGCTGGTGGCAACCGACGTCGCCTCGCGCGGCCTCGATATCGAGGGCCTGCCGCAGGTGATCAATTTTGACGCGCCGCGCGCGCCCGAGGACTACGTGCACCGCACCGGCCGCACCGGCCGCGCCGGGCTGACCGGCGAGGCGATCTCGCTGGTGGCACCGGAGGACGCCGATTCGATCTCGGCGATCGAGAAGCTGATCAAGAAGCCCATCGAGCGCGTGCTGGTGCCGGGTTTCGAGCCCAATGCCGCCACCGCCGCCACCATGGTTGGTGGCTACCCCCGCGGAGACGGTCGGCGCGGCGGGGGCCGCGGCCCGCGGCGCGAGGAGGGCGGCAGGCCAAGGCGCGACGCGCCGCCCCACCGCAGGCCGCAGTCCATCCCCCCGCAGCAGCCGAAATCCCAGGATCCGATCTTCTCCAAGCCCTACGAACCGGGTTCCGACGCCGCCGCGCCGGCCGCGGCGCAGCCTTCGGCGCAGTCCTCCGCCCGCCGCGCGCGCCCGGTGGCGGCGCTGCTGGGCGGCTTGAAGCGCGCCTGAGCCGGCGCGCCTGACCGCCTTTCACGTTCGCCCTGCGGGCCGTGCGCGGCCTGCCCCTCTACACGCGCAACCCGGCCGACTTCGCCAGCCTGGGCCGGATCGTCCGCGTGGCCGCGCTCTAGCCGCGCGGCGGCGGGCTCATTTCCGCGCCAGCCACGCCCGGTGCGGCGGCTTGCCAGGGCGGCGGAAATCCTCCGGCACGCTCTGCGAGGTGATCTCGCGCAGCCCGAGCCGCCGCGCCAGGGCTGCATCCAGCGCGAACGAGCGCAGATTGGTCGAGAACCACAGCTCGCCTGCCTCCGCCAGCAGCGCGTGGCACTGGCCCACCAGGCGCGCATGGTCGCGCTGCAGGTCCAGCACGCCCTGCATCTTCTTGGAGTTGGAGAACGAGGGCGGATCAAGGACGATGAGGTCGTAGCGTTCCCCCGCGGCCAGTGCCTGCGGCAGCCAGGCGAGCGCATCGGCGCGCACCAGCCGGTGACGGCGCGGCTCGATGCCGTTGAGCGCGAAGTTGCGTGCCGCCCAGGCCTGGTAGGTGTTGGACAGGTCCAGCGTGGTGGATCCGGTCGCCCCGGCGCGCGCCGCGAAGATGGTGAAGCTGCCGGTGTAGGCAAACAAGTTCAGGAGGCGCGTGCGCGCCCCCGAGGCGACGCGCAGCGCGATGGACTCGGCCACGCGCGCGCGCAGCGGGCGGTGGTCGAGGAACAGCCCGGTGTCCAGGTAGCTGTCCAGGTCGACCTCGAAGCGGCAGCCCGCCTCCTCGACCACGAAGGCCTGCGGGGGGGCCTTGCCGAGCCTGCCGTACTGCGCCGCGCCGCGCTGGCGCTCCCGCCTCTTCAGGTGCAGTTGCGCGGCGGGCACGCCGCAGGCGGCGCTGATCGCGGCGCAGGCGGCGGCGAGCCACGCGGCACGGGCCTCGGGTTCGGCCTTCCAGCCGGTGTCGATCTCCTGCACGTGCAACTGCGGCTCTTCGCGCGGCAGCACGGCCTGGTACCAGTCCACGGCGAAGGGGAACTGCGGGATGTCGCGGTCGTAGAGCCGGAAGCAGGAGATGCCGCGCCGGCGCGCCCACTTGCGCCAGTGCGCGACGTTCTTGCGCAGGCGGTTGGCGAACGCGGAAACCTCGGGCGGGGCGGGCACCGGGCAGGCTAGAACGGCAGCAGCGCGCCGGGCTTGAGCGCCAGCAGCGTTGCGCGGAATTTCTCCTGTATTCGCGCCAGCGCCTGCGGCGTGTCGCCCTCGAAGCGCAGCACGATCACCGGCGTGGTGTTGGAGGCGCGCGCCAGGCCGAAGCCGTCGGCGAACTCGGCCCGCACGCCGTCGATGGCGAGCAGGCGCGTTGCGTCCGGGAACGGCGCCGAATCCCGGAGCCTCGCTATAAGCGCGTGCGGCTCGCCCTCGGCCAGCTTCCAGTTCAGTTCCGGCGTGCAGGGGGCATCGGGCAGCGCCTCGAGCGGCGCGCAGGCGTCGGCCTGCCGCGACAGGATCTCCAGCAGGCGCGCGCCGCAGTACAGCGCGTCGTCGAAGCCGTACCAGCGCTCCTTGAAGAAGATGTGGCCGGACATCTCCCCCGCCAGAGGCGCGCCGGTCTCCTTCAGCTTCGCCTTGATGAGCGAGTGCCCGGTCTTCCAGATCGTCGCCCGGCCGCCCTGGCGTTCGATCCACGGGCCGAGCAGGCGCGTGCACTTCACGTCGTAGATGATCTCGGCGCCCGGGTTGCGCGACAGCACGTCCTGCGCGTAGAGCATCAGCTGGCGGTCGGGCAGGATGATGGCGCCGCGCTTGGTGACCACGCCAAGGCGGTCGGCGTCGCCGTCGAAGGCGAGGCCCAGCTCGGCCGGCCCGGATTGCAGCTCGGACACCAGCGCGGCCAGGTTCTCCAGCTTCGAGGGGTCGGGGTGGTGGTTGGGGAAGCGTCCGTCCACCTCGCTGAAGAGCTCGATGACCTCGCAGCCCAGCTTCCGGAACAGGCGCGGCCCGGCGACGCCGCCGACGCCGTTGCCGCAATCCATGGCGATGTGCATCGGGCGCGCAAGCCGCACGTCGCCGGCGATCCGCTCGAGGTAGGCCTCGAGCAGGTCGGCCTTCGAGCGCTTGCCCGCGCCCGAGTCGAAGCGGCCGGCCTCGACCGAGCGGCGCAGGCCCTGGATGTCCTCGCCGGTGAGCGGGGTGCCGGCCACCACCATCTTCAGGCCGTTGTGGTCGCCAGGATTGTGGCTGCCGGTGACCATCACGGCGCTGTGGCAGCCCAGGTGCTGCGCGGCGAAGTAGGTGAGCGGGGTGGGCACGACGCCCAGCTCGATGACATCGGCGCCGGCGGCGTTCAGGCCGTCCATCAGGGCGGCGCACAGTTCCGGGCTGGACAGCCGCCCGTCCCGGCCGACTGCAAAGGCGGGGGCGCCGCGCGTGTGGCCCAGCGTCCCCAGCGCGCGGCCGACCTCGCGCACCAGCGCCGCAGACAGCACGCGCCCGGCGATGCCGCGGATGTCATAGGCGCGGAACACTTCGGCGGGAACGGTCATGGCGATTGCAGGAACGCGAGCACGCGCCGCGCCAGCCAGCGGCGGCGGCCGGGGAATCCGGCATGTCCGCCGGTGCGGGGAAAGTCGATCGTCACCGGGGACGGTATAGCACGAAGCGAGGCCGCCGCCGTGTCCAGCGCCGCGGCCGGCAGGAACGGGTCGTTGCGCGCGTTCAGCACCAGCGTCGGCACGCGGATGCGCGCCAGGTACGGCCCGCTGGAGGAGCGCGCCCAGTAGTCCTCGGCGCCGGCGAAGCCGTGCAGTGGCGCGGTGACGGTGTCGTCGAACTCGAAGAAGGTGCGGGCGCGGGCGAGGCGCGCCTCGTCCACGGCGATCTGGCCGGCGCGCAGCTTCTGCAGCGTCTTGTTCTTCAGCGTGGACAGGAACACGCGGGTGTAGAGCTCCCGCCCGAAGCCGCGGTCGAGCTGGCGGCTGGCGGCGGCCAGGTCCAGCGGCGCCGAGATCGCCGCGGCGCGGCGCACGAGCGCGCCCTCGCCCGCCTCGCCCAGGTGCTTGAGCAGCGCGTTGCCGCCCAGCGATATCCCCACGGCGTGAAGGACGCCGCTTGCGGCGTGGGCCGCGCCCAGCCGCTCAAGGATCCAGGCGATCTCGGCGCTGTCGCCGGAGTGGTAGGCGCGCGGCAGGCGGTTCAGTTCCCCGGAGCAGCCGCGGAAGTGCGGCACCACGCAGCGGTAGCCCCGTCGCAGCGCCAGCGCGGCGACGGCGCGCGCGTAGGGGCTGTTCGAACTGCCCTCGAGGCCGTGGAAGATGGCGAGCACGGCACCCGCGTTTGCCGTTTCCGTGCCGGTCCAGTCCAGGTCGATGAAGTCGCCGTCGGGCGTGTCCCAGCGCTCGCGGCGCCAGGGGATGCGCGGCGCCGGCGCGAGCGCGGCGACCAGGGTCTGCAGGTGGCCCCCGGGCAGCCACCACGGTGCTTGGTAGGCTTCGCTCAATGCAGCGTCTGGTTCGGGGCCGGCGGCGGTTCCGCCGCCGCCGCGGGCGCGCCGGAGGCGGGGAGCGAGGCATGGTGCACCACCATGCGCCAGCCGGCGGCGCTGCGCAGGTAGACGTTGGTGGCCACCACCGGCGGGCGGGGCTTGGCCTCGCCCTGCACCGTGATGCTCTCGTGCACGTTGTGCACCGCGACCATCATGCCGGAGATGACCAGCTGCTGAACCGGTCGTATCCGCATGTGCGGGCCGCCGGCGAACATGCCGCGCCAGGCCTCGCGCACCTGCTCCACGCCGCTGAGGCGCGGTGCGCCCGGGTGCACGCAGACGATGTCCTCGTCCTCGGACCAGACCGCCATCATCAGCTCGAGGTCGGCGCGCTCCAGCGCCTCGTAGAAGGCGTTCTCCGCGTCCTGCGCGGTGGCAAAGATTTTCGCGCTCATCTGGATATCCGCAAATCAGGAAATCGGGGACGGTCCACGATTTCGCCATTGTTCCCGAAAATCCTCGCCTGTCCCTGTTTTCGGGATCTCGGCGAGGACACGGTCGGGGGAGAGTTCCCGCATGCAGCGGAAGTGGCCCAGGGGGCATTCGCGCGCGAAGCAGGGGCTGCAGTCCGGGTGCAGCCACAGCACCTTCGCCCGCGCCGAGCGCGGCGGGGTGTGCTCCGGGCTGGAGGAGCCGTACAGCGCCAGCAGCGGGCGGCCCAGCGCGGCGGCGATGTGCATCAGGCCGGAGTCGTTGCTGACGACGAAGGCGGCGCCGGCGATGAGGTCCATGGCCTGCTCAAGCGTGGTTTTCCCGGCGAGGTTCAGCCCGGCGATCCCGGCGCAGGCATCGGTGTCCTTCGCCGAACCCAGCAAAACCGCCCGCAGCGGCAGCTTCGGGGCCAGGTCGGCGAAATACGGCCAGCGCTTCGCCGGTCCGTATTCCGCGCCGGGGCACAGCACGCAGTAGGGCCCGGCGATGCCGAAGCTCGCCGCCGCGGCGGCCCAAGCCCCGGGATGGCAGCGCAGGATCGTCGCCGGCAGCGGCTGCGCCGGCTCGGTGCCCGGGGGCTCCGACAGCCGCGCATAGTGCAGCGCCATGGGTGCTTTGGTGGCCCGGTGCACGCGGTTGAGGAAGCCGTAGCGGAACTCCCCCGCGTAGCCAACCCGTTCCGGGATGCCGGCGAAGAACGGCAGCAACGCAGATTTGAACGAGTTGGGCAGCACCACCGCCTGGTCGTAGTTCCGCGCGCCCAGCCGCCGGCCCAGGCGCCAGCGCTGGGCGAGCTGCAACTCGCCGTGGCGCAGGTCGGCCTCGATGACCTCGTCCACCTCGGGCATGCGGCGCAGCACCGGCGCGATCCACGGCGGGCCGAGGGCCTCGATCCGTACGGCGGGGTCCTTCTCGCGCAGCCGCGCCAGCATCGGCTGCGCCAGCAGCGCATCGCCGATCCAGTTCGGTGCGACGACCAGGACCTTCAGGTCAATGCCCCTTGGGTGCGGCGCCCTTGTAGAGGAACCTGGTGCCGCAGTAGGGGCACAGCATCTGGCCCTTCTTCACCACGTCCAGGTACACGCGCGGGTGGTGCGCCCAGAGCGGAGTGCCCGGCAGCGGGCAGTGCAGCGGCAGGTCCTTCTCGGTGACCTGCACCTCGCGCGAACGGCTGGTGTCCTCTGCGGTGCCCATGGCGCGGCTATTGCCTCTTCTTCATGGGCACCGGCGTCAGCCAGTGCCTGTGCTTGCGATCCCTGCCGGTAACCACGTCGAAGAAGGCCTTCTGCAGCGCCTTGGTGATGGGGCCCGCCTTGCCCGCGCCGATCTGGCGCTGGTCCAGTTCCCGGATCGGCGTCACCTCGGCGGCGGTGCCGGTGAAGAAGCACTCGTCGGCGATGTAGATGTCGTCGCGCGTCAGTCGCTTCGCGCGCAGCTTGTAGCCCAGGCCCTGGGCGAGCTCGATGACGGATGTACGGGTGATGCCGGTGAGCGCGGAGGTCAGCTCCGGCTCGTAGATGATGCCGTCCTTGATGACGAAGATGTTCTCGCCCGCGCCCTCGGCGACGAAGCCGTCGACGTCGAGCAGCAGTCCCTCGTCGTAGCCATGCTGCGTGGCCTCGAGGGTCGCCAGCACCGAATTGGGGTAGGTGCCCGACATCTTGGCGCGCGCCATGGTGACGTTGACATGGTGCCTGGCCACCGAGGCGGTCTTGACCCGAATCCCTTTGTTCAGCGCCTCGGGCCCGAGGTACGCGCCCCAGGGCCAGGCGGCGATGGCCACGTGCACCTTCGCGCCCACCGGCGACACGCCCATCTTCTCCGAGCCGTAGAAGGCGATCGGCCGGATGTAGCAGGCCTCGTGGCCGTTGGCCGCCACCACCTCGAGGTGCGCCTGCATCAGGCGCTCCACCGAGTAGGGGACCCTCATCATGTAGATGTGGCCCGAGTTGACCAGGCGCTGGGTGTGCTCGCGCAGGCGGAAGATCTGCGTGCCGCTCACCGTCTTGTAGGCGCGCAGGCCCTCGAACACCGCCAGACCATAGTGCAGCGAGTGGGTGAGGACGTGGGTGGTGGCCGAGCGCCACGGCACCAGCTTGCCGTCGTACCAGATCCAGCCGTCGCGGTCGGCCATCGAGAGCGCGGGCTTGGCCGCGGCTTTTGCTTTCGCCATCGAGCGGGTTCTCCTGAAGTGGGGCGCCATTGTAACCGCAACCGCGCGCGCCGCACTATACTATTAACATGTCTGTTAATGATCCGGGGGGCGTGTTCCACGCCCTGGCCTCGCGGCCGCGGCGCCGGCTGCTGGCGTTCCTCGCGCAGACCGCCGCCGCCACCACCGACCTCGCGGCGCGCTTCGGCCTGTCGGCGCCGGCGGTGTCGCGCCACCTCGCGGTGCTGCAGCGCGCCGGGCTGGTGTGCGCCGAGCGCCAGGGGCAGAAGGTGCTGTACCGGCTGGAGCGCGAGGCGCTGCTGGGGGCGCTGGCGCGCTTTGCCTCGGAAGTCGACGTGCCGCTGCGCCGCGGGCCGCGCGAAGCCATCTAGCGCCAGGCTCGCGCCGCTGCTCGTCTTCGTGCCCACCGCGGCCGGCTTCACCGCCGGCCGCAAGCGCGCGACGCTGTTGTTCAGGAACCGGGACTAACCGCCGCGCCGCTGGGGGAACACCGCGGCCCAGAGCGCGCGCACCGCCTGCGCGTGCGTGGCGGCCTGCGCCGGCGCCACGCGCGCGTACCTCTCCCCCTGCAGGCGCAGGGCGTGCTGCATGCGCCGGAACTCGCGATAGGCCGACTGGCAGCGCGCGGCGAGGTCGCGCTCGAGGAGGTCCAGGTCCGCCGCGATCCCGAGCAGCGCGATGTTGCCCAGGTTGCCGGTGAGCGCTGGGTGGCGGCAGGCCTGCGACAGCACGAGATACTGCACCGCGAACTCGATGTCGATCATGCCGCCGCGGTCGTGCTTGAGGTCGAATAGGCCCGAGCGGTTCGGGTGCGCGGCGTGCATGCGCTCGCGCATCGCAAGCACTTCCTTCGCCAGCGCGGCGGGGCCGCGCTCGCGGGTCAGGATCTTGACGCGGATGGCCTCGAATTTGGCGCCGATCTCCCGGTCGCCCGCGCAGCAGCGCGCCCGCGTCAGCGCCTGGTGCTCCCAGACCCAGGCCGATTTCTCCTGGTAGGCCTCGAAGCCGGCCAGGGACGACACCAGCAGCCCCTTGGACCCCGAGGGCCGCAGCGCGAGGTCGGTCTCGAACAGGGTGCCCGAGGCGGTGTTGGCCGAGAGCCAGTTGTTGTAGCGCTGGGCGAGGCGAATGTAGTTCTCCTCGGCGCGCGGGTCGGCGTCGTCGAACAGGAACACCATGTCCAGGTCCGAGGCGTAGCCCAGTTCCTTGCCCCCCAGCTTGCCGTAACCGATGACCGCGAAGCGTGGCAGCTCGCAATGGCGGTTCTTCACCTCGCGCCACGCCGCCCCGAGCGCCACGCCGAGCACGCGGTCGGCGAGCTCGGAGAGCTGATCGGCGAGCTTTTCCACCGTGAGTAGACCGGCCAGGTCCTGCGCCAGCAGGCGGAACACCTGCGACTGGTGGTGCTCGCGCAGCAGGTTCATCTGGCGCTCGGTGTCCTCGCCGGCGGCGGCGAGCGCGGCGCGCAGCGGCTGCTCGAACCCCGCCCAGTCCGGCGGCGCGTAGAGCATGCGGTCGTCGAGCAGCTCGTCCATCAGCAGCGGGTGGCGCGTGACGTAGCCGGCGGCCCAGGGCGAGGCGCCGATGATGCGCGCCACGCGCTCCAGCGCTTGGGGGTTCTCCGCCAGCAGCGCGAGGTAGGCGGCGCGGCGCGCCACCGCCTCGATCAAGTCGATGCCGCGCGCCAGCGTGGCCTCGGGGTCGGGCGTGGCCTGCGCCGCCTTCGCCAGCAGCGGCACCAGGCGGTCCACGCGCCGGCGCGAGTCCTCGGGCAGCTGGGCGTAGCGCTGGCCGCCGCGCAGCTGCACCGCGCGCGCATGCTCCGGCCATGGCAGCTCGGTCTCCTCCGCGGATTGCGCGAACACGGCGCGGAACTGGCGCGTCACCGCCTCGCGGTGCGCCTGCAGCGCGGCGCGCAACGCGTCCCAGTCGGGAAAATCCATCATCCGCGCGACGCGGCGCCGGTCGTCCTCGTCGCTGGGCAGCAGGTGCGTCTGCGCGTCGTCCAGGTACTGCAGCCGGTGCTCCAGGTTGCGCAGGAACACGTAGGCGGCGCACAGCTCGCGCACCGCCGTCGCGGGCAACATGCGCCGATCGGCGAGCAGCTCCAGCACCTCGAGGGTCGGGCGCGCCGTGAGCGCCGGGTCGCGCCCGCCGCGGATCAGCTGCAGCGCCTGGGCGACAAACTCGATCTCGCGGATCCCGCCGGGCCCGAGCTTGACGTCGTCGGCGCGCTCGCGCCGCTCGACGTCCTTGCGCACCTCGGTGTGCAGGCGCCGCATCGCCGCCAGCGTGGCGTAGTCCAGGTACTTGCGGTAGACGAACGGGCGCGTGATCGCGCTGAGCGATGCATGGTCCGTTGCCGTGATTGCCCTCGCCTTGATCCAAGCGTAGCGCTCCCACTCGCGGCCCTGGCTGACGAAGTAGTTCTCCAGCGCGTCGTAGCTCGCCACCAGCGGGCCCGAGGCGCCGTAGGGCCGCAGGCGCATGTCCACCCGGAACACGAAGCCGTCCTCGGAAATATCCTGCAGCAGCGAGATCAGCTTTCTGCCGGCGCGCTCCAGCCGCTCCTGGTCGCCGTCCTCGGGGTGCAGGAAAACGAGGTCGATATCCGAGGACACGTTGAGCTCGCGCCCGCCCAGTTTTCCCATCGCCACCACCACCAGGTCGGGGCGCCCGGCCCAGGCCAGCGCGCAGCCGATAGCCTGTTCGGCCAGCTCGCTCATGACGCCGCACACCTCGGCCAGGTCCGCCCGCCCGTCCAGGTCCCGCGCCATGGTGCGCGCGAGGACTCGCTGGCGCAGCCGCCGCAGGCGCCGGCGCAGCGCGGCTTCGTCGTCGCCGGCGGCGCCCTCCAGCGCCTGGGCGATCTCCTCGCCCGAGAACGGCTGCGGCGCGGTCAGCTCCGCGGCCAGATCAGGCCGCGCCGACATCAGCCGTGCGGCGGCCCTAGAAAGGTCAATTTTCCTAATCGGATCTGGCATTTACGGATAAGATGGCGTTTGGGCCCACGGGATTGGAGTTGGAACGCTCATGGATCTGGGATGCCTCAAGCATAGTGGGAAGCCGCTGGCCTAAACGGAAATTCTCCTGAAACAACTCTTGAAGCGGCTGCTGCTGGCGCTCGAACTGCTCGTGTGGACGGCGTTCTTCGCCTTCGCGCTGGCGTTCATCGCCCTGCGCTACTGGGTGCTGCCCAACATCGAGAGCCAGCGCGAGAACATCGTCGCCGCGATCTCAAAAGCGATCGGCCTGCCGGTGAAGATCGGCGCCCTGGAGACCGACTGGGCGGGCCTGCGCCCGCGGCTGTTGATCTCGGATGTGCGCGTCTACGACCGCGGCGGGCGCGAGGCGCTGGTACTGCCCGGGGTGGAGAACGTGGTGTCCTGGGACTCGCTCCTTTTCATGGACCTGCGGCTGCAGACCTTCGTCATTGACCGGCCCAAGCTCTCGGTGCGGCGCGACGCGATGGGCGGCATCACTGTGGGCGGCATCGAGGTCCGCGCCGGCGGCGAGGAGGGCAGACTGTCCGAATGGCTGCTGGCGCAGAGCGAGATCGTGATCCGCGACGCCGAGGTGACCTGGACCGACGAGCTTCGCGGCGCGCCGCCGCTCACCTTCACCGCGCTGCATTTTCGCCTCAGCAACGACGGCGACTGGCATGGCATCGGCGTTTCCGCCCGGCCGCCGCGCCATCTCGGGCCCGGGGTCGAACTGCGCGCGGAACTTAACGGGCGCAGCCTGCGGCAGATGGCACAGTGGCACGGGCGCGTCTATGCCGAGCTGGGCGCCACCGACCTCGCCGGCTGGCGCGCCTGGGTGGACTATCCGCTGGAGGTGCACGCCGGCGAGGGCGCGCTGCGGGTCTGGGCCACGCTCGACGAGGGCACGCTGCGCCGGGGGACCGCCGATGTCGCGCTCGCCCGCCTCACCGCCCGCATGGGCAAGGACCTGCCGGTGCTGGAGGTCTCCAGCGTGCGCGGCCGGCTGCACGGCGCCGCCACGGCCAAGGGCTACGAGCTGGGCGTGCGCAACCTCGAGCTCGCCTTGCCAAGCGCGCCGGCGATGAATGCCACCAGCTTCCGCGTGCTGTGGGAGCCGGCTGCGGGATCGCGGCCGCAAAAGGGTGCGATCGAAGCCAACCTGGTCGAGCTGGGGCCCCTGGTGCAGCTCGCCGGGTACCTGCCGCTGCCGGCGAATCTGCGCCAGCTGCTCGCCGAGCTCTTGCCGCAGGGCAACCTGCTCGAGGCCAAGCTGGACTGGAGCGGCGAGCTTCCGGACAAGGCGAGCTACGGCGCCAGGATGCGCTTCGCCGGCCTGGGGGCGAAACCCTGGCGCGGCATCCCGGGCTTCAGCGGCCTGTCGGGCAACCTCGAGGCGAGCGAGAAGGCAGGCTCGCTGTACCTCGCGTCGCAGAAATCGGAACTCGACCTTCCGGCGATCTTCCCGAAGCCGCGCATCCAGCTCGATTCGCTGAGCGGCGAGATCGCCTGGAAGCGCGAGCCCGGCGAGGCGGTGTCGGTGCGCGTGGCGAGCCTGGGCTTCGCCAACCCGGACCTGGCCGGCTCGGCCTTCGGCAACTACCGCTGGACCGGCGAGGGCCCGGGCGTGCTCGAGCTGTCGGCGCAACTGTCCCGCGCCGACGGCCGCCGCATCGCCAAGTACCTGCCGCTGCCCTCGATCATGGGGCCGCAGACGCGCGCCTGGCTGGAGCGCGCGATCCTCGGCGGCAGCGTCAGGGAGGCGCGGTTGCGGATCAAGGGCGACTTGCGCGACTTCCCGTTCAGCGACGCGGCCAAGGGCCAGTTCCAGGTCGCCGCCAAGGTGGGCGCCGGGGTGCTGGACTACGCCGAGGGCTGGCCGCGCGCCGAGCAGATCGAAGCCGACCTGCTGTTCGAGCGCGAGCGCATGGAGATCGTGGTTCGCAGCGGCGCCATCCTCGGCGCGCGCCTGGGCACTACGCGAGTGGGCATCGCCAACCTGCTCGCGAACGATCCGCGCCTGGTGGTGGAGGGCAGGGCCGAGGGGCCGACGGCGGAGTTCCTGAACTACGTGCAGGCGAGCGGGGTGCGCCGCATGCTGGGCGGGGCCACCGACGGCATGGCCGCGCAGGGCCGCGGCCGGCTGCGGCTCAGGCTGGAGCTGCCCCTGAACGATCTGGACAAGACCCGCAGCAGCGGCGAGTTCCAGATCGCGAACAACGCCCTGGACCTGGACCCGCGCCTGCCCACGCTCGCCGCCGCGACCGGGCGCATCGCCTTCACCGAGGATTCGCTCAGCGTCGCGGAGCTGCGCGGCACCCTGTTCGGCGGGCCGGTGGCGATCTCCGGGGGCAGCAAGGCGGGCGTGCCGCTCGCCCTCACCTTGCGCGGCCGTGGCACCGTGGAGGGCTTTGGCGCGCTGTTCGACCACCCGTGGCGCAAGCACCTGTCCGGCGCCGCGGCGTACCTCGCCACCATCAGCTTGATCGAGGGCCGCATCCGCACCTTGTTCGAGACTTCGCTGGAGGGCGTGGCGAGCACCCTGCCCGAGCCGCTGGCAAAGCTCGCGGCCAGTGCGCTGCCGCTGCGCGTGGAGGTGCTGCCCGGCGATGGCCGCGAGCGCGTCACCGTCTCGGTGGGCCCGCCGGCCGGACGCATCGTGGCGGCGGAATTCCTGCGTACCTCGTCACCCGGCGGCGCGATGCAGACCCAGCGCGCGCTGGTGATGCTCAACCCCGCGCCCGGCGAGCCGCCGCGCTTGACGCAACGGCGCGGCTTCACCGTTCGCGGCACGCTGCCAGCGCTGGACTTGGACAAGTGGCTGCCGCTGCTCAGGCAGGGCGATGGCGCCGGCGACGGCGGCGCCAGCTTCGAGCTCAAGGTGGGCATCCTCGATGCGCTGGGCAGGCGCATGCGCAACGTGAACATGCAGGGCGTGACCGAGGAGGCGGGCTGGTCGGCCAGCATGGACAGCGCGGAGTTCGCCGGCGACCTGGTCTACCGCGGCGAGGCCGGCGGGCGGCTGGTGGCGCGCTTCAAGCACTTCAGCGTGCCGGAGAACTCGCCCGGCGCGAGGGAGCTCGAAGCCGCGCGCGAGTTGCCGGCGGTCGACCTGGTCGCCGAGAGCTTCACCCATCGCGGCCGCCGCTTGGGAAGGGTCGAGATCGCGGCGCGGCACGAGGGCCGCGACTGGCGCATCGACAGGCTGGCGATGGTCAGCCCGGATTCCACGCTCGCAGGCAAGGGGCTGTGGCGCACCGCGCCGGCGCTGAGGACCTCGCTTGCCGAGGCCACCGCCTCGCGCACCGCGCTCGAGTTCAGGCTCGATGTCACCGACCTCGGCGCCTTCCTCGCGCGCATGGGCTACCCGGACCACGTCAAAGGCGGCCGCGGCCGCCTCCAGGGCAGCCTCGACTGGGCCGGCGACCCGGTGTCGCTCGACTACGCCACCCTGGGCGGGAAGCTCGACATGCAGGCGGACGACGGCCAGTTCCTGGAGATCGAGCCCGGCATCGGAAAGCTCTTTTCCCTCATGAGCCTGCAGATGCTGCCGCGGCGCATCACCATGGATTTCCGCGACGTGTTCTCCAAGGGCTTCCAGTTCGACCGCATCTCCTCCAGCCTGGTGGTGGAGCGCGGCGTCATGACCACCAGGGACTTGCGCATGCGCGGGCCCTCGGCCGAAGTGACCATGAGCGGGACGGTGGACCTCAACCTCGAGGCGCAGAACCTGCGGGTGCGCGTCATCCCGCGCGTGAGCGGGGCCGCCTCCACCGTGGTCGGCCTGATCAACCCGGTGGCGGGCGTGGCTGCGATGATCGCGCAGAAGCTGTTCAGGGACCCGCTGGGGCAAATGGTCGCCTTCGAGTACAACATCACCGGCACCTGGAGCGACCCCCAGGTGGACAAGGTCCAGGCGCCGCAGCCCCCGCCGATCACCGAGGGCGCGCAGCCCGGCGGACCCGGCAAGTGAAAGGTAAACTGGATTCCATGGATACCGACGTGCTGCTCGCCACCGCCGAGGCCTGCCTGCTCGCGCCCTACGACCTGCAGCCGGGCAAGCTGGATGCGGTGTTCGGCGCCCTCGCCACGCGCAAGCTGGATTACGCCGACCTGTACTTCCAGTACACCCGCTCCGAGGGCTGGAGCCTGGAGGAAGGCATCGTCAAGTCGGGCAGCTTCAGCATCGACCAGGGCGTGGGCGTGCGCGCCATCGCCGGGGAGAAGACCGCGTTCGCGTATTCGGACGAGATCAGCCCGGCGGCGCTCGCCGACGCGGCCAAGGCGACCCGTGCCATCGCCAGCGCCGGCGGCGCCAGGAAGGGTCGCGTCGCGCGCAGGCTGGGCAAGGACAGCTTCGCCCCTCGCCGCTACCAGCCGCTCGATCCTCTCGCGTCGCTCGGCGCCGAGGCCAAGGTGGCGATGCTGGAGCGGCTGGAGCAGAAGTGCCGCGCGCTGGATGCTCGCGTCACGCAGGTGATGGCGCACCTGGCGGGGGAATACGAGGTGGTGCTGATCGCGCGCGCCGACGGCGTGCTGGCGGCCGACGTGCGCCCGCTGGTGCGGCTGTCGGTGCAGGTGATCGCCGAGCAGGACGGCCGGCGCGAGTCCGGTTCGTCCGGCGGCGGCACCCGCGGTGACTATTCGCACTTCACCGAGGAGGTGCTGGATGATTACGCGCAGCGCGCGGTGTCGCAGGCGATGGTCAACCTGCGCGCCAGGCCCTCGCCTGCCGGGACCATGACCGTGGTGCTCGGGCCCGGCTGGCCGGGGATCCTGCTGCACGAGGCCATCGGCCACGGGCTGGAGGGCGATTTCAACCGCAAGGGCAGTTCAGCCTTTTCCGGACGCGTTGGCGAGCGCGTCGCCGCGCCCGGCGTCACCGTGGTGGACGACGGCACCATCCCGGACCGGCGCGGCTCGCTCACGGTGGATGACGAGGGCAACCCGACCAAACGCACGGTCCTGATCGAGGACGGCATCCTGCGCGGCTACATGCAGGACAGCCTGAACGCGCGCCTGATGAAGCAGCCGCTGACCGGCAACGGCCGGCGCGAGTCCTTCGCCCACCTGGTGCTGCCGCGCATGACCAACACGGTGATGCTGGCGGGCAACGAGGACCCGCAGGAGATCCTGCGCGGCGTGAAGAAGGGCCTGTACGCGGCCAACTTTGGCGGCGGCCAGGTGGACATCACCAACGGCAAGTTCGTGTTCTCGGGGTCCGAGGCCTGGATGATCGAGGAGGGCAGGCTCACGCACCCGGTGAAGGGGGCGACCCTGATCGGCAACGGCCCGGATGCGCTGACGCGGGTCAGCGCCATCGGCAACGACTTGAGGATGGATTCCGGCGTCGGCACCTGTGGCAAGGACGGCCAGAGCGTGCCGGTGGGCGTGGGCCAGCCCACGCTGAGGATCGACCACCTCACGGTAGGAGGCACGGCCTAAACCGACGCGGCGCTGGATGTTTGGATCGGGCCGACCAGGGCCAATGAGGGTTGGAAAACACGCGGGCAAGGAAAAGGGCCAGGCAATGTAAGCACTGGGTTTTGCGCTCGCGGTGGCGGTTGCCGCGACCGGCTTTGCCGCAAGAGCGCAGGCGCCCGAGTCCCGCTTCAACCAGGTCGAGCAGCAGGCCGGCGGTGAGGGTCGCGGACCAGTTGAACCGCGTCAGCGCTGAAGGCCGCCGCAGCGCAGAAAGCGCTCAAGGCTCGCGCTAGCTTTTCGCAGACCTGGACTTAAACGACCGCAACGGCAAAATCACCGGCTGGAGGGGCTGCAGCGAGAATCCGGCTGGAGTCGAGCAGCGAGCTGGACGGGTCCGGTGATGCGGTCGGATTCCGTGCCCGGGCGCAGCGCGCGTTTGATGCGGTGTGAGCGATCGCGCGTAGGATCTCGTGCCGTTCGCCAGGCCTACGCCGCCCAGCCGGTGCTGCGTTTGACCGCCTCGCGCCAGCGCGCGAGCAGCGCCTGGGCCTCGTCGCGCGACATGGTGGGCTCGAAGCGCCGGTCCATCTGCCAGTGGGCGGCGATTTCCTCCTGCGTCTTCCAGACCTGCACCGCGAGGCCTGCAAGATAGGCCGCGCCCAGCGCGGTGGTCTCCAGCACCCTGGGCCGCACCACCGGCACGCCCAGGATGTCGGCCTGGAACTTCATCAGCAGGTTGTTGGCCGCGGCGCCGCCGTCCACGCGCAACTCCGTCAGTTTCTCCCCGGCGTCCTTCTGCATCGCCTCGAGCACATCGGCGCTCTGGTAGGCGATGGATTCCAGCGCCGCGCGCGCCAGGTGCGCGCGCGAGGAGCCGCGCGTGAGGCCGACGATGGCGCCGCGCGCAT